>NZ_CAMLHF010000059.1 GCF_946479715.1 uncultured Pedobacter sp.
CACGTGGGAGAGTAGGTCGGTGCCAAATCTTAATCAAAACCCTGTAGAGCAATCTGCAGGGTTTTTGTGTTTATACACATTTCTGAAAATCTTCCTTAAAATCTTAACAATTTCATAATTCTATCTGACCAAATTTCTAATGGTGTATATACATCTTTGCTGATTGAAAATATTTTTAAGTATATGAATAGAAGATCACTATTGAAAGGCGGATTACTTGCCGGTATAAGTATGCCTTTTGTTGGTTTGCATGATGTTATTGCTAAACCGATTGGAGGAGTAAAAAAGGCAAAAAATATCATCATGATGGTAAGCGATGGCATGAGTACAGGAACACTGAATATGGCCGATTTATATGCAAACCGTACCTTTGGAGTAGGGAGTAAATGGCTCGACCTATACAGAGATAGTAAAGCTGTAACGGCTTTAATGGATACGGCTTCGGCAAGTTCAATGGTTACTGATTCAGCAGCTGCCAGTTCATCCTGGGGTGGTGGAATTAGAGTAAGAAATGGCTCATTAAATGTTGGAATGAGAGGAGAAAAACCTCAGCCAATACTTCAGAAATTTAAGGAGAACGGAAAGAAGGTTGGTTGTGTTACTACAGTTCCAATTACCCACGCTACACCAGCAGGCTTCTGTGTAAATATAGACAACCGAGATGGACAAGCCTTGATTGCGGAGATGTATTTAGAGCTAAAGTTTGATGTGATGATGGGAGGTGGAAGCAAATATTTTGATTCAAAAAGAAAAGACGGCAGTATTATACCAAAATACCTTACCCAAGGATTTAAGGTTGCAGAAAACCGAGCTGAGATGCTTGCACTTGATAAATTAAAGCCGGTTTTAGGACTGTTTGCTGAAGATGGTTTGCCTTATGAAGTAGATCGGAAAAATGATCCTGAATTGATGAGAACTGTACCTTCGATAGCTGAGATGACGATAAAGGCTATTGAATTAATGAAAGATCATAAGAATGGTTTTGCATTACAAGTTGAAGCTGGAAAAGTAGATTGGGCTGCACATTCAAATGATATAGCTGGTTTAATATTTGATCAACTGGCTTTTGATGAAGCGGTTGGGAAAGTAATAGAGTTTGCTGAAAAGGATGGAGAAACTTTGGTAATCATAACAACAGATCATGGTAATTCTAATCCAGGGCTTTTTTATGCTGATGAAGCCGACAAAAAATTTGACAGCCTACAGCGCTTTAAGCACAGTAATACCTGGTTGCTCAGTCAATTGAACCAATCATTTAGTGAACAAAAGATTACGGAGATAATTAGGGAAAGTCAAGGATTGGAGATGAAACTGGAAGATATAAAATCTTTAGTAGCTCATTTTAAAGATATCCTTCCGGGACAATTATATAATGAGTCGAATCTTCCGTTTTATGAATATGGAAAGATTATGGGCAAATATACCGATGTGCAATGGGCTGGAATGAACCATACGGGAGATTACGTGGAGCTAACAATGTTTGGCCCTGGCTCAGAACAGTTAACGCCTTTCATTAAAAACTATGAACTTCATAATTTTATGTTAAATGCAGCAGAAATGCCGGCGCATTTTTTGGTTAAGGCTTAAAAGGTCAATTAAAAATAAAAAAGCCATCTGATAATTATCAGATGGCTTTTTTATTTACTGAAGAATTGCCGTAAATTGAATTAAATATCATTCCTATGAAAAAGCTATCTAAATTATGTCTGCTCTCGATGTTCCTTTTTGCTTGTGTATCAACCCAAAAACTATACGAGAAGGGAGAATATGATAAGGCCTTTTATGCTGCAATTAGTGATCTTAAAAGGAATCCATCCAATTCTGATGCTTTAAAAATTCTTCCCGATGCATACAAAGAAGCCTCGACCAGATATGAACAGGATATTCTGGCAGCGAAAGGAGGAAAGGGTAGAAAATCGGAACAATTTGCAAATATCTATAACGGTTATTTCTCCCTGCAAAAAATGTACGATGGTTTTAAGAATGCAGGTGTAAAGATAAGTACTTTCAGTCCCAAAAATTATGAGAACGAATTAAATCAGGCGGCTTTGAGTGCTGCTGAAGCACATTATAGTAGAGGAATTGCGCTGTTGAATAGGCAAGATCGGGTTAGTGCCCGTAAGGCTTATAATAACTTAAAGCTGGCAGATGAATATGTTCCGGGTTATAAAGACGTGATAGAGAAGAAACAAGAAGCTCATGAAGCTGCTATTACCAATGTATTGGTTACTAAGTTTGATCAGCGCTTCGGATATTACTCAATAGATGGAAGCTTCTTTGAAAGAGATATTCTATGGAACCTAAATTCAATAGGCAACTCTAGTTATTATGAATTTTATACTGGAAATGAGGGGCAAAATAGAAGAATTGATCAGAATTTAGAACTCTCGATGTATGACATCTGGTTCAGCAACCTGGCTACCAATAATTATTCATATAGAGTTTCTAAAAAGATTCCCGTTAAAAGCGATAAAATGGTGGGTAGTACCAGCACTATTACTGTTACAGCTACAATAAGTGCTGTAAGACGGATCATAAATTCAAGAGCGGTAATGGATTACCGGATTACAGATGCTCTGTCCAGAAAATTGATTGTGTCTGACCGAATCCCGGCACAATACACCTGGGAAAGCATCACCGGTAAATACACTGGCGATTCAAGGGCTTTAAGTGCAAAAGACTGGGACATAGTTAGGGGTAATTTTAACAACAGACCTGACTATAATGAATTGTACAGAGAACTTACCCGTCAGATCATGACTCAGTTTAACTTCAGGATGCGGGATATCTATCGTTAATGTTCAAATGGGGGGTGTCTAAAAAGAGATGACATCCATATCAATTTAGACACCCCCCTTTAGTGTGATCAAAGCGGTGTCAGGTATTGCGTATAGGAATATCCTGCAGCTCCATTATCAGTTTTAATTTCCCACCATTGATCATTTGCTTTGCTAACCAGCGTAACCACTTCATGCCTGGCTGCTTTGCCTACAATATCAGCATCGGTACTAGGACCACTACGAATATTTAAGTTAGAGCTGTTGGTTGTTACTTTTAGTTTTGAACCTTCTGTAACACCAGCTATACTATTGATATTCATTACTAAATCGCCAGAAGAGTAATTGGGATCGAGGCGTTCATAAGTATCCCAAAGTTGTTGCTTTATTGAACCACTGGCATCGCCATCAATATATAGCACACCTTCCTGCTCACGTACATTTAGGTTGTTTACCCCCTGTGCAGTAGCAGTGTCTATCAATTCTTTATATTTTTCTTGTAAAGCCATTTTATATATCTCCTTTAACTATTTAATAACCAGTTGTGAATTGTCTACTTTTTTAGGTTTCAACGCATTTAAAGCCATCATCAATTTCTGGAGATTTGCTTTTTGGATTTCACCCTTTAATGTAACTACGCCATCATTTACCGTTGCAGTTACTGTGGGGAAGTCTTTTGTCGCATCCTTAACGGCATTGGTAAGCACATCAGTAGCGGCTACAGCTACGCTCGGAGCTTCAGGCACAATGGTCAGATTGTTTACAACAGATTTAACCCCTGCAACACCTGCAACCCTTTTATCGATGTCTGCTTTAGTTGCATCATCAGGAACGTGTCCTGATATTGTTGCTACGCCTTTTTCAACAGTTACAGCCGGTTCGGCTATGTGCGGATTTGAGAGTAGTGCTGTTTCCACTGCTGCTTTTATAGCATCATCTGTTGGGCCACTTTTGCAGCTTGTAAATGTGGTTCCCAAGATTAGAAGGGCAACCAAGAGCGCGGTTGTTTTCATTGTCAGATTTTTCATACGGTTTTATATTTTGGTTTTAAGTTTGGTTGATGCATCTATTCGCCTTATATAAAGAAAGATAGCACACCATACCTAAAGGGAAAACAATGATCAAAAGAAATTGTTTTATCAGCTGAAATTAAATCAAGTGATGGGAAATATTATATGCGGTTTTGCCGTATCTTGGTTAAGTCAAACATTAATATTTTTATGGATTTATGCTTAAAAAAGTTTTGGAAAGAGGGTAGCGGAAGGCAGTTAGCTGAATGGTCAGGAGCTGAACTTAATCTTAATATCCCAAATAACTTTGTGGAGCTGGCCACTAAATATGATGTTTTGGGCGATGAAGCAGTGAAGGAAGTATTTAATGGAAGAAGTTTTGGTGAAGCCTATGCATATGTTACACAATTATCTAAAAATAAGGTTCTTGAGGGTGATGATTTGCCGGGTAACTTAAAGAGAATGTTTTTAAATATGCAGGAGAAACCTGCCTGGGTAAATGATGACTTAATAAAAACGGGCTGCAATTTATGTATGCGTAGCGGAACTAATGCACTTATCGCTTTGAGAGACTATAGTCTTATGAGTGGTTATGATTATGCTTATTTAAATAAGGCGCTAATATATACTGGAGCCCTGAAAAAGGGGCCTGCTAAAAGAATAACCGATACGCTGGATTTTTGGGTACATGTTACACGTGATAAAGCCTTGGAAATTAATGGACTTGGCTACCAGTATATTGCCAGAACGAGAATGATACATTCTTTTTCAAGGTTAATGATCAAAGAGAAATATGCAGATTGGAACAAAGAAAAATGGGGTGAACCAATTAATTTTGGTGATATGGTTGCCACTAATATCGGCTTCAGCCTTTTTTATCTTCATGGGCTTCATAAATTAGGCATGCACATCTCCGAGAATGAAGAGCTGGGAGTTTTTCACCTTTGGAAATATGTTGGATATTTATTGGGAATCCCGGAGAGCTACCTGCCAAATAATAAAAAGGAAGCCACAGAAATGTTCTATTTATGGACGGATACACAAGTTTCTGCAGACGAAGATTCCGTGATGCTTGCCCAAGCCTTGGAAAATGAATCTATTGCGTCTAATATTTTTAAGAAAGCGTATCAAAAGAATTTCATTAAGTACCTTCATACTTGCTATGTTCGCTTTTTAATTGATGAAGAGACATGTAATAGACTTCAGATTTCTAAAATTAAGATGTATTCTCTTTTCCCGATATTTAGAAAATTGCGCAACAAGCTTTTGCAAAAAATGACCAGCATGAGCAGTAAAAACTATCAGCGGGCTGTATACATGGGTAATATCCTTCAGACAAAAATTTCTGAAGAGTATTTAAAAGCAGATAGTAACATCCATTCCAAATAAAATATAGCTTTTCAGTTCTCGTGATTTTCCAAAAAGTTTAAAAGATTAATCATTTATATCATTTAAAACTAGGAAAAGCTAATTCATTATGTCAAAAAGTATAAATATAAGTGCCTTTTGGTAAAATGGAAATTATTGGCCAATGCTTAGGTTTGTTTTAGTCAATAGAGTGAGTAAGACCTTACAACTCTTTACCTCAATTCTATTATAACCTAAATATAAACCAAATCTAAACAAGTTATGAAAAGGAAAAGATTGCTTTTTTTTATCAGAAGGGGCGGATCATGCCTGGTTATGTCTTTGATATTCTATTTACCAGCACATTCAAAGACATTCACAAAAGAAAATTTATATGGATTCTATGTCCAGCAGCAAGGGGTTATTTCAGGTAAGGTGGTAGATCTTCAGGATGGAAAGCCATTAACCGGAGTTACGGTTGCTGTAAAAGGTACAAATCAGAAAACAACTACTAATAACGAGGGAAATTATCAGTTAACAGCAGCATCCTCTGCTGTGTTGGTTTTCTCATCTGTGGGGTATCAAACCAAAGAAATTCCGGCAAATGACAGATCTGTTATTAACGTTCAGATGGAATCTGCTAGTGAAAAATTAAATGAAGTAGTAGTTGTAAGTTATGGAACACAAAATAAAAGAGAAGTTACAGGGGCCGTTAGCCAGCTAAACACGAGCGAGGTTAAAGACATGCCGGTAGCTAACATCGGTCAGAAATTACAAGGGAAATTTGCTGGCGTTCAAATCGCAAACAACTCTGGAGCTCCTGGTGCAAATATGTCATTTAGAATAAGAGGAGCTGCTTCGATCAACGCAGGAAATAATCCACTAATTGTAATTGATGGATTTCCATCCACCAGTGGACTTGAAACTATAAGTCCGGACGAAATAGCAAGTATTACCGTATTAAAGGATGCTTCTGCCTCTTCTTTATATGGCTCAAGAGCTTCGAATGGAGTGATTCTTGTTACTACAAAACAAGCCAAAAGTGGACAAAAAAGTATCGAACTTAGCTCGTATGCAGGCTTGGTAAGGGTATCTGACAGAGGAAAACCTGATTTGATGAATGCACCCGAGTTTGCTCAATTTAAGAAAGAATATTATGAAGATGCTGCCCGTTATGAGGGCTATACCGGCGGAGTACCGGAGGTGTATCAGAACCCGCAACAATATGGGGCAAATTCAGGTACCAATTGGTATGACGTTTTATTGAGGGATGCAATTACTCAAGATTATAACCTATCCTTATCGTCAGGTGGAACAGATCTGAAATCAACTATTAATCTTAACTATAATAAGCAAGAAGGGGTAATCTTAAATACTTTTGCAAACCGATTAAGTGGCAGAACTAATAACATTTACACTGCTACAGACAAACTAACTATTGGATTTAATCTGTCAGGTACTTACCGACGTAATCAGGTTACTCCCGGACTTGATAATGGGCGCGCTATTATTCAGCAGGCCTTCTTAATGGATCCAACTTTAAACTACAAAAATCCGGATGGTAGTTATCCACTTAGCTTTTCGCAACCTGGTATGTTTGCGAATCCCAATTTTTACCTGGTTTTAACTCAAAGGGTTAATCCTTCGGAGCAAACAACGGTTTTGGCCAATGCTTTTGCTTCGTATAAGATTATTCCGGGATTAGAATATAAAATTAGTTTGAATGGCAATACTGAGAGTGCAATTAACAGGTCGTTTACGCCATCAACAGCTCAGGGTGGTTTAGGGGGCGCCCCACCTCAGCCCGCTACAGGAAGCTACGGTACCAATAGATTCTTAAATGTACTGGCCGAAAATACCCTTACTTACCAGAAAACCTTCAACGAAAAACACAATCTGGATGCATTTGTGGGTTATACCTTTCAAAAATTCAAATCAGAGAACAGTAATATTCAGGCTTCAGAATTTCCAGATGATAATGTTCAATGGATAAATGCCGCAACTACAAGAATAGGGACTGCAGGAATTACAGAATCCTCATTATTATCATATATAGGTCGTTTAAACTATAATTACGACAACAAATATTTGATTTCACTGGCTTTTAGAAGAGATGGTTCTTCAAGGTTTGGATCTGATAATAAATATGGAAATTTTCCTTCAATATCAGTAGGCTGGGTAGCCTCGGATGAAAAGTTTATGAAAGAACAGGATAAAATAAGCTTCTTGAAATTCCGTGCAAGTTATGGTAAAGTGGGCAATAACAATATTGGAGATTATACCTATCTGGCTGCTGTAAATTCTGATAATTATGTGTTTGGAAACCAGGTTACGCCAGGTAAATCTCTTAACGGGATTGGCAATTCGCTTCTTACCTGGGAAACTACATCTAGTTTTGATGCTGGTCTTGACCTTGGACTTTTTAATGACCGATTTAGAGTAACCTACGATTACTATTGGAAAAAAACAGATGGACTGCTTTATAACGTAGACATCCCAGTTCAATCGGGATTTAACAGTATTACATCGAACATTGGTCGTTTTGATTTCTGGGGGCATGAGCTGAGTTTGGAATCAAGAAATCTTGATGGCGAATTAAAATGGACCACTGGTTTTAACATTTCATTTGATCGAAACAAGGTAATTAAATTAGGTACAAACAATGCACCTATTGGTGGATATAGCCTTTATTGGGACGACAACAGAACCGCTGTAGGTAATCCAATCGGAATGTTTTATGGATATATCAATACCGGTGTATATATGACCCAGGAAGAATTTGATACCCAGCCTCATGGCGCAACTTCTATGGTGGGTACAGCAAGATTTAAAGACATCAGCGGACCTGATGGCGTTCCTGATGGTATAATAGATGAAAATGACAGAACATACATCGGTAATCCAAACCCTGATTTTACTTACGGATTAACAAACAGGTTTAGTTATAAAAACCTGGATCTAAGTATTGTTATTGCAGGTTCTGTAGGAAATGAAATAGCTGATGATGCTTTTCAATCTACCGAAAATCTGGATGGTGTGTTTAATGTAAGAAAAGGCGTAGCTAATAGGTGGCGCTCTATAGAAAATCCAGGAGATGGGATTTATCCTAGAACAAGAACCGGTACTACTGCCGACTTCCGGAATTTTACTTCCAGACAGGTATTTAGTGCTACTTATTTAGCAGTTAAAAACATAACACTGGGGTATAAGCTACCTTTTAAACCCAATGAGTATATCAAAAATGCCAGGGTATATTTCAGTACCCAAAACCCTTTAATCTTTACTAAATATCCGGGAATGAATCCTGAAGCAGGTATGTCCGGACTTAATGGTTTAAGTCAGGGGCGTGACTTTACTTCTTATCCAATCTCTCAGATTTTTACGCTGGGACTTAACGTAGGCTTTTAATCTAGAAAAATAATCATGAAAAATAAAATATTATACATCGTGGCAGTTTCTATTGGATTTCTTTCCTGTAAAAGAAGCGAGCTTGATCTTGTACCAAAGACAAGTATAAGTGCCCCAACTTTTTTCAAAAATGAAACTGAATTTCAGCAGGCCGTAGTGTCTGCCTACAGCAACCTTCGGGGAGTTGCTTTTACAGGTATTTATATGGACGAAATGCGCTCTGATAATACCTTCTTTAATTATTATTCGTCAGACAGGGGATCCGAAACCAGTATAGAAGCAATGGCGGTTTTCCTCGACAATAGCTTATCAAGTGCAGAACCCAATAATGCAGGTAACAGGTATGGAAACGATTACTCTGGAATTGCAAAGGCAAATACGGTACTAACCCGGCTTAAAGCAAACACGATTGGTCTTTCTCAGTCATCTATGGACGATCTTTCGGGGCAGGCTTTATTTCTTCGTGCATACTACTACTTTGACCTTGTCACACATTATGGAGGTGTGCCTTTGCAATTGGAGGAGATCATCTCAGAAACCGGTGCATTCTTACCTAGAAACACAGTTGATGAAGTGTATGCACAAATTATTACAGATCTGAATGATGCCATAGCTAAACTTCCAGTAGCTACTGCATTTCCTCAAACAGGAAGAGTGAGTAAAGGTGCTGCCAAAATGTTGTTGGCTTATGCTTATATGTCTAAGCCTACACGCGATTATGCTAAAGCAGAAGCAGAATTGTTAGATATTACCAAGATGAATTATACACTGTTGTCAAATTATGCTGATGTGTTTTCGCCAACAAATAAAAACAATAGTGAATCAATTTTTGAAGTACAGTATAAGGCAGGTAATGATGGTCAGCAAAGTGATTTTATATGGAGGTTTATTCCAAAAACTACCAATACAGAAGCTATTCTTGGGCTGCATGGAACCAACCAAAGGGGAGGCATTACTAGTGGGGGATGGAATGTACCTACCCAAGAAATGGTGAGCTCATATGAAAGTGGCGACAAAAGATTACCAGCTTCAATTGGTGTAGCTATTGGTACTCAAACCGGAGATTCTTTTACAATAAGCTCAGTTGTTAGCTCTGTTAATTTTACCCCACCTGCAGGGAAAACATTTTATTATTTTATAAATAAATATGTATATCCACCATATGCAGTTGAGTGGAATACCGATCAGAACTGGCCGGTTTACCGTTATTCAGGTGCTTTGTTATTGCTCGCAGAATGTCTTGTTAAGCAAGGTAAAAATGGCGAAGCGTTACCTTATTTGAATCAGGTAAGAAAAAGAGCAGGTTTGGCAAATCTGGCTTCTGCTAATGACGATAACGTAGCGAATGAAATGCGACATGAACTTGCTTTTGAAAACCATCGCTGGACTGATCTTGTTCGCAATGGAAAGGCCGTAGAAACTTTAAATGCAAAAGGGAAACAGCTTAAAAGCCTTTACGGTTGGTTACTGCCAGCTTCATTTAATGTAACTAATAATAGATTGATCTATGCAATACCATCCAGAGAGGTGCAGATAAATAGTAATCTGGTGCAGAATCCAGGTTATTAGGCTAACGGACCATTATAGATACGCCGTCATCTCGACGATAGGAGAGATGACGGCAACTTTTAACAAATAATTAAGAAATATGAATT
Source organism: uncultured Pedobacter sp. (assembly GCF_946479715.1). The sequence goes on from NZ_CAMLHF010000059.1 coordinate 10,198, forward strand.
ATCTAATAAGATCTTTTTGCTTTATTATTGCCGTTATTCTAAGTACTTCCTGTTTCTCTCAAACAGAGCGCTGGCAAGCAGAATGGATTGGAATTCCTCATGCAGAAAAAGATACTAATGTATGGACATCCTTTCGAAAGCAGATTTCTATTGATAAAATTCCAAATAAGGTACTTACCAAAATTAGCACCGATTCTAAGTATTGGCTTTGGGTGAATGGTAAAATGATCGTATTTGAAGGTCAATTAAAAAGAGGGCCTAACCCACGTGATACCTATTATGATGAAATTGATCTGGCACCCTATCTTATCAAGGGAAAAAATACGATCTCTATATTAACCTGGTATTGGGGAAGAGATGGTTACGACCATAAAAACAGTGGTAAATCGGCTCTTTTATATGAAATGACTATAGGAAGCAAAAGAATATTATCAAACTCAACATGGAAAGCGATAAGGCATCCGGCTTTTGGCAATACCGGAGCACCATTTCCAAATTATCGCCTGCCCGAGTTTAATATTTATTTTGATGCTCAGAAAGATATGCCGCTTTGGAACCAGCCAGATTTTGATGATCATGCCTGGATAAATGCTACTTCCTATGGTGTACCGCCAGTTTCGCCATGGAATAATCTGGTGAAAAGACCCATTCCGTTTTGGAAAGATTCGGGACTTTTACATTATACTAATAACACTAGCCTGCCAAAGGCGAGTGATGGCACTTCGATTGTTGCCAAACTGCCTAAAAATGTATCTGTTACTCCATATTTAAAGATCGATGCTCCAGCTGGATTGAAAATAGATATCCGAACAGATAATTATAAAGGTGGCAGTGAGTATAACGTTCGGACAGAATATATTACAAAAGAAGGTATACAGGAGTTTGAAACATTTGGATATTTAAACGGACATGAGGTTCACTATTCCATTCCTAAGGGCGTGAAAATTATTGACTTGAAATACCGTGAAACCAGATATGATACAGAACAGATAGGTAAATTTAAATCGGATGATCCTTTCTATAACCGCCTTTGGGAAAAATCATATAACACGCTAAATGTTAATTTGAGGGATGCAATTCAAGATCCGGATAGGGAAAGGGCGCAATGGTGGGGTGATGCGGTAATACTAATGGGTGAAATTTTGTATGCCTGCGATAGAAATGGAGAATTAGTTATTAATAAGGCAATTCGTAACCTTGTTGACTGGCGAAAACCTGATGGAGTATTGTATTCCCCTGTTCCTTCTGGTAGTTGGCATGGCGAACTTCCAGCTCAAATGCTTGCAAGTGTGGGTAAATATGGTTTTTGGAATTATTATCGTTACACTGGAGACACAGCTATGATTCGGCATGTTTATCCAACAGTGAAAAAATATTTGCAATTGTGGCATTTAGGAGAAGATGGTTTGGTGATACATCGGCCGGGAGGATGGGACTGGATGGATTGGGGGGATGATATCGATACCCCATTACTAGAGAATGCATGGTATTATATGGCCGTTGAAACTGCAGTAAAAATGGCTGAGCTAACAGGAAATCAAGCTGATGTAAGAGACTACCAGAAGCTACTGAAATCTATAAAGCTAAATTTCAATAGAAAATTATGGAATGGCAGTGCTTATAAAAGTCCAACAAATAAGGGTGTAATTGATGACAGGGGGAATGGATTAGCCGTAGTAGCGGGTCTAGCAGATCACCAAAAATACGAAGCCATTAAAAACATATTGAAAACTGAATTCCATGCAAGTCCTTATATGGAAAAATATATAATGGAATCTTTCTTTATTATGCACGACGCTAAAGGCGGACTGGAAAGAATGAAAAAGAGATATGCTAACATGGTCGAAAGTCAACTCACCACACTCTGGGAAGGTTGGGGCATTGGATCTGAAGGCTATGGAGGGGGCTCGTATAATCATGGCTGGTCTGGTGGCCCATTAACACTTTTAAGCCAGTATGTGGCCGGTATTGCTCCGGAAGAGACCGCCTATAAAACCATTAGTATACTGCCTCAACCCGGAAACTTACGTGAAATCTACTGTGTTACTCCTACAGTAAAAGGAAATATTACTTTGGATTTGAAAAGAAAAGATAACAAACTCACCTTGTTTGTTGATATACCAACCAATACCCTGGCTAAAATAGGTATACCTAAAATGGAATCTGGTTTATCCAATATATCATTAAATGGGAAACTGTTTGTAGAGAATAAGAAAAGTGTTAAGAAACATCCCGGGGCTACATTTAAAGGAGAGGATGGAAACTATTTCCTGTTTGATGTTAAACCCGGTAAGTGGTCATTTATATTGTATTAGAAACTCGGGGGTATATGATTAATTCATTATCCCCGAGTTTATTTCTGCTAGGGTAAAGGCGGGTTTTTAGAATAGATCAATGGATTTTGTTCATCATCGTTTAAAAGATCTCCTACTTTCAGCTTAGCTACCTGCTCATCAGACAAGATATTCTGGATTCCATTGAATACAGCACCATCAGGCATAAAAGCACAGGTCATAGCCCTTCGAAAACCTTTGGTCATGTTAGCACCTGCCCCATGTATCGTTAATCCATTATGAAAAGAACAGCTACCTGCTTTCATAGGAACAGCCTTGGAATCAGAAGAAGAGAGTTGAGGGTAAAACTTAAATACCTCATCCATATTTTTACCGATACCTGGGTTTTCAAAGGAAGTAGCATGGTAAGAACCGGGAAGAAAATACAAACACCCATTCTCTAGTGTGGCATCATCAAGTGCAACCCAGATGGATAAAGCACGTCGATCGGAAAAAGACCAAAAAGGAGTATCTAAGTGCCACGAAGTAGGGTTGGCCCATGGACGTTTTATCAATGCCTGATCATGCCATACCCTTATTCCATCACAACCAGATAAATCAGCAACCATTTTACCCAGATTTTCATCGAGTATTAACTGTTTTACTTTTTCATTGGTTTGCCATAGGTTGAGCATTTGATCGAATACCTTTCCAAAATAGTCGGCATTTTTATTAATCCCATCCTCTTCACCGGTTTTAGTGTCTTTCCCGGGTAGTTTTCTACCATCACGTTGAACGAGTGCTTCGGTAACCGCTTCGCGCCAGATTTCTAATTCATCCTTATCTAAAAAATCTTCAATAAGCAAAAAACCATTCTTTCTGTAATCCTCAATTTGTTGTTGTGTGATTTGTGTCTTCATGTGTTTTTACAAAAGGTTATTGATACGAATTTACCGCGTTGGTTTGAAAAGTATACTGCCATTAATTTGTTATTATTTGCACTTTCTGATATTATAAAGCCCCTTCATATTTTCTTGAATTCAATTTAAAATCGTTAAATTCAATATACATTTGCAGTCAGCTTTACTAAATCTATATTAGGATGAAAAAAATCACAATAATGGTCTTTTTAACCTGTACTGCACTTATTTCTTATAATGCAGGCGCTCAGGAAGTAAATAAAAACTACGATGAAAAATTAGCTAAGGAACTTAAAGCTGATGAGTATGGAATGAAGAAATACATTTTGGTGATTTTAAAAACAGGTTCTGCTAAAGATTTGCCTAAACCTGCATTAGATAGTATTTTTAAAGGACATATGGGTAATATAGGGAAACTAGTTAATGAAGGTAAACTGATCGTTGCAGGGCCGCTAGGTAAAAATGACAATGCGTATCGCGGTATTTTCATTTTCGATGTAGAAAGTACTGATGAAGCACAAAAGTTAGTAGAAACGGATCCCGTTATTATAAGTAAAGTAATGACCGCAGAGTATTATCCGTGGTATGGGTCAGCAGCATTGAAAGAAACCGTAAAAATACACAGCAAAATAGAGAAGAAAAGTCATTAGATTAAATTGCTATCTTCTTTTGAGGGAACTGCTCTGCGTGGGATAATATCATGTGAAGGATATAGTCATTGGAAGGGTAAGGCTGTAGGGCTGATTTTAGCTCCTCAGCCGCGTTAATATCTGTATGATGCGAAATATATCCCATGCCATAGAATTTTCCTTCCTCTACAAGTAAACAGCTTTGTTCGTCCTCAGTTCTTCCTTTATCAATAACAGCAAAAGTTGGTAGCATCTTTTTCAAATCTTCAATCGCATATTTAACCCTTACGTTGTAAGCTGCCGCAGATTCTTTACCTACGCAGGCACCCGTACAATTACCTTCTTCATGAGCTGTACAAGCTTGTCTGTTTCTCTGAATAAAGCAAAGCTTTTCGCACAGTAAATGTTCCTTTATTAATGCCTTTAGAAGGTTATGCCCCTCTAATATAGTATTAAAGCTATATAGAACGGGTGCATTTTTCTTAAACTTATCTATACCCAATCTTATGTATCCCTTCTGATCCTCGAACGCATATAAGCTATATTTCTGTTCAAAACGCTTTAAAGCCCGGTTGCTTGCCGGCCATAGCTTTTTGATTTCTGTAGCTTCCAAAATAAAAGCCATCAGTTCTGTACCACATACTTCAAAATCCACACTATAGATGTCCTTAAGGAAATCCTGTCGCTGTTTAGTTGTGCTATTCCCTGTAAAATGAGAACAAACCCGCTTTTTCAAACTCTTGGCTTTGCCAATGTAAATCACTTTACCTTTTTGATCTTTAAAATAATATACACCAGGGTTTAAAGGTAATTTTTCTACTTCTGATTTTGGCAAGTTAGGGGGTAAAGCCTGCTCTTTTGAAGCTTTTCTTAAGGATTGGTTTATAATATCCTCAGTATCTGCCTGTAAAAGCATACCTAATAGAATTGCAGTAGCGGCCGCATCCCCACCTGCACGGTGTCTGTTGTTTATCTCTATACCTAAAGCATTACAAAGCTTACCCAGACTGTAAGAGCGATGACCGGGAAGTATTTTACGGCTAAGCCTTACGGTACAAAGTTTATTGCACTGCAGTTGGTAACCTGCCAATGATAACTGATGCTTAACAAATGAAAAATCGAAATTTACATTGTGCGCAACAAAAGTTTTATCATGTAGCAGTTCATATACTTTTGGGGCTATATCATTAAATAACGGGGCATCTATAACCATTTCATTGCTTATACCTGTTAATGCCTGTATGTATTCAGGAATCTCCTGAGCAGGATTAATTAGCGTTTCAAAAGTATCTATTACAGAAACACCATCATGAATGAGAATTGAAATCTCTGTGATTCCATTTCCTGAAGCAAAGCCACCTGTTGTTTCTATATCTACTACCGCGTAAAGCATGTTTTTTAAAAGCCTTTATGAAATGTAAATATGCTAATAATTTTAGTAATAAATCAAATTATTGGTATTTAGTAAATTTTTTGTTCTTGCAAATAATCTTTAACAAAAATTGTCCCATATCACTTTTATAGTATTTAATTAAGAATAATGAAAAGTGTGGCATATAAATAGCTTATAATTAACTCAAAAGAGTTAGTGAAATGTCCAGAAAAATATTAGCAGTTGACGACGATAGTGATATAGTTGATATTATTAAAATTGTATTGGAGGGTGAGGGTTTCGAAGTGTCTACTTTAACAAGTGGAAGAAATGTATTAAATGTGATATCATCGTTAAGGCCTGATCTGGTATTGTTAGATGTAATGCTTGGTGGAATTGACGGCAGAGACATTTGCAAAGCAATAAAAGCGCACTCTTTGTTTAAAAATATTCCTGTTGTAATGATCTCTGCGAGTCATAATTTACAAAGTCTTTTAAAATTACCAGGCTCCCCTAATGACTTCCTTTCAAAGCCATTTGATATTGATAGTCTCGTTAAAAAAGTAAAAGCCCAATTTGCTGCCTAATTAGTTACCAACTGTACTAATTAATGTATAGATAGTACTAAATTGTAGATAGTAAAATGCGGTTGTTATTTGGTCTCAATTCTTATTGGATTACTTAATATTTTATGAATTGGACATTTGTCTGCTATTTGCATTAAGCGTGTACGCTCCTCTTCTGTTAATGTGCCAGTCAGCTCAATTTTTCGAGTGATGGTTGTTTCTTTGCTCATTTCCTTTTCATCACAAATTGCCAACTCTATTTTAATTGCATCCAGATTATATTGTTTACGATCTGCATACATCCTAACAGTAATTGCAGTGCAACTTCCCAAGCTAGCAAGCAATAATGCTCCAGGCGTCATGCCTTCGTCTGTTCCGCCAATGCTTTCTGGTTCATCAGAATAAATAAAATGGCCCCCGGCGTAAACTTTTGTTTTATAATGAGACCTGTCTAACTCTGTAATTGCTGTAATTTGATTATCTGCCATGTTTTAATGTTATGCAGATAAAGCTACAATTAAATTTAAGTATTCGCATTCATAAAATAATCATCCAGATTTAACAATAATATAGCAAGCATTTAAAATAGACTAAACATATTATAGCTTAATTTGTTATAGAAATAACTAACCAGATATCAGTATGTTAAGTAGCTATTTAAATTTCAGATTTGATGTTCAGGGCAAGCCCATAAACGGATTCTGTATGCGCATACAGGATGATTTTCATGAAACCTATGCGGTAATAGTAGATGGCTACCATTCCTTTTGTGTGTGGTTAGATTCGACCTCAACGTGGAGGTCTTCTAAGCATACCAGTTTAGAACCCACTGCACTGGAACAGATTATCAGCAGAATAATATCAACAGAATCTAAATAATTCTTTAACTCACCTTTTCGATCCTTCCTATCCAAAAAATAAATAAGCGAGGCCTATTGCCGTACATACCCCAACAAGATCGGCCAGCAGCATTGCGCCAATAGCATAACGGGTATTTTTAATACTTACAGAGCCAAAGTAAACTGCAACTACATAAAAAGTAGTATCAGAGGCACCCTGGAAAATTCCGGAAAGCCTGCTTGCAAATGAATCCGGACCATAGGTTTCCATAGTACTCACCATCATTCCTCTTGCAGCACCACCACTCAATGGCCTTATTAAAGCCGTAGGTAAGCCTTCTACGAATCTGGTGTCGGCTCCTAAAAACGAGAAGAAATCTTTTATTCCCCCAATTATTACGTCAAAGGTTCCACTGGTGCGAAGCATGCTTATTGCCACCAGCATCCCAACAAGATAAGGGATAATTTTAACGGCAGTTTCAAATCCATTTTTTGCTCCCTCAACAAATGCATCAAAAACATCAATCTTTTTATATAATGCCCCAAGTATAATCAGCAGAAAAACCAATAATATAAGTCCGTTGCTTAAAATTCCCGAGAACGATGTTATTCCATCGGCGTTAAGTGAAGTAATGTATAAAACCAATAATGCAATGACGAAAGAAAGGCTCAGAATCCAGACAATTACTACGGGTTGCAACAGGTTGATCTTTTGTTTGAAAGAAACAATAAGCATTGCTGCCATGGTGCCAACAAAAGTAACGATCAGACAAGGAATAAAAATATCAGTTGGATTAGAAGCATTTTGAGAAGCCCTGATTGCAATAACACTAACCGGAATTAAGTTTAAACCAGCTGCATGAAGGCAGAGGAACATGATTTGGGCATTTGATGCGGTATCTTTACTTGGGTTTAACTCTTGCAAACTTTCCATAGCCTTTAAGCCAAAAGGAGTGGCTGCGTTATCTAAGCCCAATAGATTAGCAGAAAAGTTCATAATCATGTGCCCCATAGAAGGGTGGCCTTTTGGAATATCCGGAAATAATTTAGAAAAGAAGGGGCCAACTATACGAGACAACAAACGAATGCCACCAGCTTTTTCGGCAATGCTCATCAACCCAATAAATAGTGCCAAAATGCCGATTAATTTAAGGCATAACTCTACCGAAACCCAGCAGGTCTCAATAATGCCATCTAACTTTAAAGGATTTGCAGGGTCACTGGCTTTGCCAATGACCATCCAATTAAATATATCAGATTGTCCAAAAAAGAAACACTTTATAGTGGCTACAACAATTGCAACAATGATAAAGGCCGACCAGATTCTACTTAATGCCATTAGGGATAGTTAGTTTTACGATGTTAATGTAGGGATTTTAAACAATATATCCCTATGGCTTTTCATCAGTAAGCTCAAAACCCCATGTTTTACCTTTTTCTGTTGCTGGTATACCCTGTGTCATCCATAAAGGGGCTTTAGCTCCTTTTAAATAATAGTCAAAGAATTGCTGCTCACGTATTTGGATGTCTTTTCTGTTCTGGCGCTTTATCAGGTTATGTGCCTCATTATTGTAATTCAGCATCCATACCGGTTTGCCCAACCTTCTTAAACCTGTAAACATTTCAATTCCCTGATACCATGGCACAGCTCCGTCGGCATCGTTGGCCATAATTACTACCGGTGTACTTACTTTAGGTAAGGCAAATAATGGAGAGTTTTCAATGTATAATTCTGGCTTTTCCCATAAAGTTGCACCAATTCTGCTCTGTGTTTTTTCATATTGAAACTGTCTGTTCATCCCACTTTCCCAACGCATACCACCATAGGCAGAAGTCATGTTTACTACCGGAGCACCTGCCCATGCAGCAGCGTACATATTTGTTCTTGTAATTAAATGAGCTACCTGATAACCACCCCAGCTTTGTCCCTGGATGCCGATTTTAGTGCCATCAACCCATGAGTTTTTCTTTAAAAATTCTACTCCGGAATTAATGAATTCCTCAGCAGATTTGCCAGGGTAGCCACTTTCATAGCTAATGTCCGGTGCAAAAACTAAATACCCATTGCTTACAAAGTAAGAGATGTTTAATCTGGAAGGGGTAGGAGCCGGTGGCTGGTAAGTATACAATCCATTTGATAATTTCTCGTAGAAATACACAATCATAGGGTATTTCTTAGCCGGGTCAAAATTTTCAGGCTTGTAAAGAATACCATCCGCTTTAAAGCCTTTAGGTGTACTCCAGTTAACCAATTCCGCTGTTCCCCAGTTGTAGTTTTGTTGCTGAGGGTTGGTATTACTTAGTTTAACCTCGGTTTTCATATCTGTTGATACGAATACATTAGGTGAATTGCTATAGTTTGCCTTGTCGTAAATATAACGATCAGCTTCTCTTGCTTTACCTAAGTTAGAATACTTAAACTTAGCCATAACAACAAGCTCAGGGTTTTTATTGTCGCCAATATTCTTTCTGTAATATCCGTTTTCTTTAGTCGTATTGTTAAAGGCATCAAGCAATACCACTTCTTTTTTATCTAAAAAGCGAACGTTGGTGTCTAATTGTTGGTAACGAAAAGTAATGTTGTTTTGTCGGCCAAAGCCATTTGTGATATTTTGAGGGGCATTTTTTCCATCCGGAGAAAAGGCCCAGATGTCGTATCTGTCATATAACAGAACAGCTTTATCATCTTCAGTCCATGCAGCAAGGCCATAAGCATCTGGTTGATCTGGCACATCGTTTTCTTCGTCAACAAGCTTAACATTTAATCCGTTATTAAGGTGAATAACCTTACCCGTTGCAATAGTATAGGTGTACCAGTTAGATGATTTTTTGTCGAAATAAATTATAAACTTTCCGGATGGAGAAGGCATTGCAGTTCCCATAAGCCCTTCAATGATCTTTTTTCTTGATCCGGTCTTTGTATCAACTAAATAATAATCTTTAATAGAATTTGCAGACCACTGCGATTGAATTCTATTGCCAAAATCTGTTGATGCAAGTATATAGTTTGAGTTGCCTTCGTCAATTAGTTTAGCCTCAGGTAGCTTAACATCTGTTAAGGGTACTACTTTCACATCACTATTAAATATTTCGATAGAAGTTAAATAAGTTCTTTTCGATTCCTTTTCAGCATTTTTCAACTGCATTGGCTGAAGGTAGTCGTCCTTATAACTCCATACATCCAGCTGTGCATGCTCAAAATCGATAAGGGTAGTATCTTTTGGTTTTTTAATTGGAGCGATACCAAAAAACAGCTTTGTGGCTTCTTTGTTGAAGTTTAATTTTCCGTCGCCACTAACTGCCCATTTAGCAGGGAAGCCGGGGATATCATTGTCTACCAAAACCTGGGCAGTATCTAACGATGGTGAGTTATAGTATACAAAGTAATCTTTAATTTCGGCTTTTTCCGGGCTTCTTTCTCCAAGAAATGCAAGCGATTCACTTTCATCATCGAACACGAAGTTTTTGAAACTTCCTTTTCCGTTAACCAATGTTTTAAGAGTGCCCTTTTCTGTATTTAAAAGAAAAACGCCTGTTTGGGCTGTCTTATCTTTTTTGGAACCTGTGCAAGCAAAGGCAAGTTGTTTACCGTCTTTACTAAAAACATATTCGTTTACATATTTAAAAGTACGTTCAATACCTGTTGTAAGGTTTCTGAAAATCAAATCAGAACCTTCCTTATCATCTTTTTTTGTGGTATCCCCCGGAGCTTTTTTTGATGTATCTATAGGTTTTTCTAATTGATAAGCAAGTAAGGCCAAACCATTCTCTGGCAGTTTAAAAGATTTTACACGCGCAACCTTTGCTATGGCAAGATTGGTTAAGTTGGCTATGCCCAAAGAGTCCTTTGGCATCTCGTCTATCTTTTTCTTTTTAATTTTCGCTTGTCGTATAGCCGAATAAAAAGGTTTAATGGCAAACACTGCAAATTTAGAATCGGCACTAAACTGAGCACTTTCGGCTCGGTTTATTTTAGTTTTTGCATTGGTAAGCAGATTAGTTAAATACAAATTTGCATCTCCTTCTTGCACAGCGATACCATATGCCGCCCAATTTCCATTATTGGATAACTTTCTGGAAGCAACAGATTCCCATGCATCATACACCGTGTGGTCAAGCGATTTCTTTTGCGCAAAGCTGATAGTTGTAAAAAATAGGAGAGAGAGAAGTAGATATTTCTGCATAATTAAAATGGTTGTTTTTATCCCGGTTTAGTTCTAGAAGCCTAAAAATTAGAAAATTTTAAGACATATCCGTATTGTATATCAAATTTTACAAAAATAAGTATGTTTTTAAGTAGAATGCGAGATGTTTTTTGTGTCCGCTACTATTTCAAATGTTTACTAAACAAGTTATCTGTATAAGATATGTTTCCTTATTTCGGTGATAGATGTAGAAAAGACGCTTAAAAGACGTAGGAAAGACGCCGAAAAGATGTAAAGAATAGTAACTCACAAGCCAGGATCTAAATCTCTTATCAGGTAAATATGAGATAAAAAAAAGCACCCAACCGGGTGCTTTTTTAAAATATGGATAAAATTATTTATTCTTTTTTTGCTGAATCTGCGCTTGTTGCTGCTGACGCATATAGTCTTCCAGCTTAGCACTGAATCTCGATTTCTTTTTCTCTACAACAGGTTTGGTTTTGTTATCCTGAAGTGTTTTATGGATTTTTTCATCATCTACCATAGATTTGATTAAAAACTGCTGAGCAAACGTTAGCATGTTCGCCAAGAAGTAGTAATAGTTCAAACCTGAAGGATAACTATTTAACACACCTAAAAACACAATTGGCATAATGTAACCAATGTATTTCATTTGACCGGTTGCACCAGAGATCTGATTATTAAAGTAAGTGTAGATCAATGTTGAAATCGTCATCAGTATACACATTAAACTTAAGTGATTACCTAGAATAGGGATGTTTACACCAAACTTGATAAAATCATCATAGGTAGAAAGATCCTTCATCCATAAAAAACTTTCGCCTCTTAGCTCAAATAAGTTAGGGAAGAAGAAGAAGAAAGCCATTACAAATGGTAATTGCAACAACATTGGTAAACAGCCGCCCAATGGATTTACACCCACTTGTTTGTAAAGCTTTAAATATTCCTGTTGTAACAATGTTGGGTTGTCATCGCCTACCTTAGCTTTAATTTCATCCATCTCAGGTTTCAGGATTCTCATCTTAGCCATTGAAAGGTATGATTTGTAGGTTAATGGCGACATGGCCAGCTTTAACATAATGGTAAGTACCAGGATAATTAATCCATATCCCCATCCAAAACCTTCGAGGAAGTTAAATACAGGCAATACAATAAATCTGTTGATGTATTTTAATGGCCAGTATCCCATGTCTACTTGTTTCTCCAATTCATGTCCCTGAGCTTTTAAAGTAGAGAATTTGTTGGTTCCAAAGTAAAACTCCATAGCGTAGTTTTGAGCAGCCAATTGGTTAAATGTAAGTTGCATATTAGCACCATACCATTTAATCTGACCTGGCTCAGTGGTTACCTTAACTTCAAGTTCACCTTTATCAAAAGGAACTGTTGGTATTAGTACCGCCGAGAAGAAGTGTTGTTTGAAAGAGAACCATTCGATTTTTCCTTCTTTTAGTTCTTCTTTTTCGTCTTTAGCAACACTTAAATGGTTAGGGTTTTCACCTGCATATTTGTAGTATGGAGCTGAATGTTCCTGCTCTTTTTTACCTGATTTTTCTTGTTCAAGTAAAGTAGCTTCCCAGTTTAAGGTAATTGTATTGTTCTGAATAACCTGATTTAAACCATTCAGGTTAATGTTAAAACCAACCTTACTGCTATTCGGTTTTACATCGTAAACAAATTCAATGTATTTATCTCCGGAATAATTGGCACGCATGCTTACGCTGTTTGCACCAATTTTAGAAGCAGTAAAATACAAATCGTTAGTGCTTACAATTTTGCCACCTATGTTTAGGTTTAAGCCAAACTTGTTCTGGTTGCCATCAAACAATATTACCGGTTTACCGTCATAAGTAGTTTGTCCTTTAACCTGAGCAGAAAGGATTTTACCACCTTTGTTGGTAAAAGTTAATTTTAAGTTCTCGTTTTCTAAAACGCTTGTTTGCTCGGTACCTGTGATATTGCCACCAAAAGGGCCTTTTAATGCAGTCGAATCAACAGCTGGCAATGTCGCAACTGCTGCTGTAGCCGGAGTTGCAGTACTATTTGCTGTTGCTTTCTTTGTAGAATCAGCAGCAATTCTTGCATTTTCTTTTTTAATTTCAGCCTCACTTGGCTTGAAAAAGTAAAAAGAACCTGCCAGAACAATCATGATCAGGAATAATCCTGTAAACGTATTTCTATCCATTATTGTTAATTAAACGCGTATTATTTTATTTTCTTCTTCGCAAACTCCATCGCTGCGGCGACAAATTTAACAAAAAGTGGGTGAGGATTAGCAACTGTTGATTTTAATTCAGGGTGAAACTGTCCGCCAACAAAGAAAGGATGGTTTTTAAGCTCCACAATTTCTACCAGATTACTGTCAGGATTGATACCTGAGGCAATCATTCCTGCTTCTTCAAACCGACTTAAGTAAGCGTTGTTGAACTCATAACGATGTCTGTGACGTTCCGAAATGTGTTGTTTTCCGTAAGCAGAAAAAGCCTTAGTACCTTTTTTAAGATCGCATGGATAAGAACCCAAACGCATAGTACCGCCTTTATTAGTAATGGTTTTCTGATCTTCCATCATATTAATTACCGGATGCTCAGTATTTTCATCAATCTCGGTAGTATTTGCATTTTGTAGTCCAAGTACATTTCTTCCGTACTCGATAACTGAACATTGCATACCTAAACAAATTCCAAAGAACGGAACGTTGTTTTCTCTTACATATTTAATGGCATCAATTTTTCCTTCAATACCTCTGCTACCAAAACCGGGAGCAACAAGTAAACCATCTAAATGACCAAGTTTTTCTTTAGCATTATCAGGATAAACCCCCTCTGAATGAATGTATTGAACACGTACTTTACATTCATTCTTTGCGCCGGCATGAACAAATGACTCAGTTATAGACTTGTAAGCATCAGGCAACTCCACATATTTACCGACCACACCAATGGTTACTTCCGATGTAGGGTTTTTTAAGCGACCAAGGAAATCTTTCCAGCTTTCCATATCAGGTTCATTTTTATGAGCCAGTTTTAATTTGGTTAATACCGTTTTATCTAACTGCTCTTTCATCATTAACAATGGAACTGAATAAATTGATGATGCATCAATAGATTCGATTACCGCATTAACGTTTACATTGCAGAACAAGGCAATTTTTTTACGGATGTCCTGAGAGATATGGTGCTCAGTACGGCAAACCAAAATATCTGGTTGTATACCATACTCTAATAAGGCTTTAACAGAGTGTTGTGTAGGTTTGGTTTTTAACTCGCCGGCTGCTGCAAGGAAAGGGATTAGCGTTAAGTGAATAACTATGGCATTATTAGCACCTTCTTCCCATTTAAACTGACGAACAGCCTCTATAAACGGAAGTGATTCGATATCACCAACAGTACCGCCTAGTTCAGTAATAACGATATCATATTTGCCGCTATCACCTAAAATGCGCATGTTTCTTTTGATCTCATCAGTAATATGAGGTACAACCTGCACAGTTTTACCAAGGTATTCGCCTTGTCTTTCTTTGTTGATTACATTCTGATAAATACGACCAGTAGTAATGTTGTTAGCCTGTGTGGTTGGAACATTTAAGAAACGCTCATAGTGTCCAAGATCAAGGTCTGTTTCTGCACCATCTTCAGTAACATAGCATTCGCCATGTTCGTAAGGATTTAGCGTTCCCGGATCGATGTTGATATACGGGTCAAACTTTTGAATGGTTACACTGTAGCCGCGTGCTTGTAATAATTTGGCTAATGAAGCGGAGATGATGCCCTTACCCAAAGAGGAAGTAACACCGCCCGTAACAAAAATATACTTAGTCATGTTTGTGAATTTCTGATATAAAGGCAGTTTTTAATGCTGTCCTTATTGTTTTTGTACGGGATACAAAGTTAGCAAATAAACCGAAGCTTTAAGGCTCTTTTTTTAAATATTCGTAAAGGAAAAAATGTTTTAATGAAATTCTTTATAAAGTTTGACTTGTATCTGCTGACTAGCAATTATATAAAGTGGTCTTTTTAAAGTACGAATCCATATATAGCTTTGCGTATTTCTTCTGGTTTTTCGTTTTTATTTCCGTTGTAACGCGTAAATAATTCAATTAATTTCTTCAATTCTTTTTCTGTCTCTGTTCTTTTTCCCTTGTTAGGTGGTTGAATTTCATTACTAAAATTAGTAAAAGCTTCAACTTTGGTGGCAAACCAGGTGGTGTTTAATCTTGGGATGGCAAGCCCTAATATCATACCAGGTAAACCACTGAATCCTTCCGGACCACCGCGCAGTAAAATTTCGTCTGTATAAAAAGCGACCACGTATACCGTGTCGTTAATCCGACCTATTGCTTTCCTGCATTCATAGCCTGAAATAATACGGATGTCGTGCATAATTTTCCACTTTACAATTGGTATAGTGTCTTTTAGCAGATAATCGTCGCCCATTATATTCTTTCTTAATACACGGTTTCTGTTTGCGTAATCGGCATAAAGTTCATTGGTCGATTCGCCAGGTGTAATGAAGTACATTAAATCTTCATCATTGTCGTCTTTTTTTTGAGCTTTATAAATAGATCTGGTTCGGTCAAAATAAAGGTCCCAATTACTGGTTTTGTACTTTTTCATGCCTTCTTTAATTTCATCAGAAAGTCCAAAATCCGCCATCGTACGCACCATATTTATCCTTTTTTCGAACGTAATTTTTCCATTTGGAATGAAAAGCTGCTGGGCCAGCAACTTAAACGGCATTACACAGAAGAGAAGAAAAAATACCGACCTGCTCATTGATTAGCTATTTAACGCTGGAGTTTTTAATAAAATTACCACTTAAATTCCAGTTTATTCCAAATAATACATATCTGGGAATATAGCTAAACGTACTTTCACTTTTAATATTTCCACCAACATATCTGTTATATCCAATTTTTTGATTAAGGATATCCGTTATGGATAGTTTTATTTCAAGTGCCTCGTTTTTTAATACCTTGGTTGATAGATAACCGTTCCATATGATCACGTCGAGATCTTTATCAAAAGATGAGTTGGCAGGACGGAATGAAAGTGACATGGTTGAGTTAAATTCGAATTTGTAAGGTAGTTGTACTGTTGCAGAAAACTCATGGTCGTGAATTAAGCTTCTGCCGTCATTAATGCTACCAATAGATGATTTACCATACATAAGGCTAGCCGATGGGGTATAGCTTAAATCAAGTTTATGCGTATAGTAATTTAAAGATGTTCTTAAATTAAACTGAGTATTTCTTGTTTTGTTTCGCGTAAAGTTTAATATCGTTTGATTGTTAGAGGTATTAAACCCTAGATCTACGCCAAAGCGGAAGTTTAACTTCGGGAAACCTTTAGAGTAGTATACATTTCCTGCTACTGAATTGTTTCCATTCAGGTTGGTGTAGCTGGAGATTCTTTTGTTAAATTCATCAACTATTTCTGTGTCAACAATTGCGTTATTTGTAAAACCGTAGCTAAAATAACCAGAGATATACTGGTCGGTTGAGAATTGAAAACTATTGTAAGAAAGGCCAAAGTTATTTGTAAATGAAGGCCTTAAAGATGGATTTCCAATAACCTGAAATAGGGGGTT
Organism: uncultured Pedobacter sp.; assembly: GCF_946479715.1. Next base: position 26,549 of record NZ_CAMLHF010000059.1, read on the forward strand.
GTTTAGCTGCCTTACCGGTTGTATCTGATTAATGCTCGGCTGTTGCATGTAACCATTGTAATTTACAGATAAGTTGCTGTTATTGTT
>NZ_CAMLHF010000060.1 GCF_946479715.1 uncultured Pedobacter sp.
GTGTCTATTATGATTGCCTGCCTTACTTATAACAGATGGGCTAAGCATCATTCTATATTGGGCCCGCTTAATATGGGGTTATGCCGTGGATTAAATCTATTACTCGGTGTAAGTATTATTAGTTCTCAGGTGCAACAATGGTGGTTTTTAGCCCTTGTACCTATTATCTATATTGCATCTATTACCATGATTAGCAGAGGTGAAGTACACGGAGGCAGCAAAAAGATGCTTTATTTTGCTGCGGTACTTTATGCTATAGTTATAGCCAGCATTCTTTTTTTCGCCACTACAAAAGGCGACTTACGCATCACATTGGCATTTATTGTACCTTTTGCTTTAATGATATTTATACCGCTGTTAAAAGCCATACAAAATCCAATAGGCCCAAACATATGCAAAGCAGTAAAAGCAGGTGTTATTGCATTAATATTAATGAATGCTGCCTGGGCTAGTGTCTTCGCCGACTGGAAAGTAGCCCTATCAATTGTTATTTTATTACCATTATCAATATTACTAAGTAAAGCATTCGCCGTTACTTAGACAGGAATTTTCAACTATGAGTTATTTAGAACAGTCGTTTAGCGTAAAATTTGAGTATAAAATATACTTTACTGCTTCGCTATTTGATACAGGCAATCCCATCTTGGCAAACTTCTTTAAGGAGAAGCCTTCGGAGGCCTTGCGCAAAATATTTTTCGTACTGGACAAGGGTGTTGCCGATGCTCATCCTGACCTTGTACCATCAATTAAAGCTTACTTTGAGCAACATAAAGATGTGCAGCTGATCAAGGACATCATGATTGTTCCGGGCGGAGAAGCATCAAAAAATGACACTGCACTTTTTGACCAACTGGTTGAAGCAGTGAATATTTATGGAATTGACAGGCATTCGTACATTGCTGCCATTGGAGGAGGCGCTGTACTTGATCTTGTTGGCTATGCTGCCGCAGTTTCGCACCGCGGTATTAAACATATCCGGATCCCTACAACTGTACTTTCGCAAAATGACTCTGGTATTGGTGTTAAAAACGGCATCAATTACAATGGTAAAAAGAACTTTCTTGGCACTTTTGCTCCACCATCAGCAGTATTTAATGATGACCAGTTTTTGCTTACGTTAAGCGACAGAGATTGGCGTTCGGGTATTTCTGAAGCGGTAAAAGTAGCCCTTATCAAAGATCCCGAATTCTTTTACTGGATTGAAGATAACGCAGCACAACTGGTTGCAAGGGATCTGGACACGATGAACTACCTGATCAAACGTTGTGCTCAATTGCATTTAAACCATATTGCAGGCGATGATCCATTTGAAACAGGATCGGCAAGGCCATTAGATTTTGGCCACTGGAGTGCACATAAACTGGAGCAGCTAAGTAATTTCAGCGTCTTACATGGTGAAGCCGTGGCAATGGGCATTGCTTTAGATAGCACCTATTCTTTCCTGACAGGAATGCTAACAGAAGAAAAATTGCAGCGCATATTGAGTGTATTGCTTCACCTATCTTTTGATATTTCAAATCCATTTATCCAGATTAACGATACTGAATCTCCAATACTTCGTGGATTGGCAGAATTTCAGGAACATCTTGGCGGTAAACTTACCATTACCCTGCTTACTGATTTGGGTACCGGAAAAGAGGTGCATCAGATGGATCATCAGTTATTGATAGAAGCAAGCAACTATGTTTTAAACTTTACCAGTACACACGCTGGTTTACCTATAAGTAACCACTAATAATGAAAGTTAACACTGGCCATTTAACCTATTGCACAAACATACATCCGGGTAAAAACTGGGATGATGATTTTAAAGCGTTACAAGAGAATTTTCCTGTTATCAAAAAATCGGTTTCACCAAATCAACCGCTTGGACTAGGACTTAGATTGTCCAATACCTCGAGTCTTGAATTGATAAATGAAGATGCTTTAACTGAGTTTAAGCAGTGGCTTGAGGAAAATGACGCTTATGTTTTTACCATGAATGGTTTCCCTTATGGCGAATTTCACCGTACTGTGGTTAAAGAAGATGTACATACACCTGATTGGACAACCGACGCGCGAAGAGAATATACCATCAGACTTTTTAATATTCTCCAATCCATATTACCTGAGGGGATGAATGGCGGAATTTCAACATCACCACTTAGTTACAGACACTGGTTTAAAACTGATGAGGATTTTGCGCAGGCAAAGCACACTGCTACCTTAAATGTAATAGAGGTTATAAAAGAACTGATTACAATTAGCGAGCAAAAAGGTAAAATTATGCACCTTGATCTGGAACCTGAACCTGATGGCATACTTGAAACCGGAAGAGAATTTATAGACTGGTTTGAGAATGATTTGTTGCCACTTGGCATTCCGGCAATTGAAAGTTCATTTAATGTTCCTGGCATTGAAGCCGAATCATTAATTAAAAAACACCTTTGCCTTTGCTATGATGTTTGTCACTTTGCTATAGGCTATGAAACTCATGATGAGGTTCTAAAAGAACTTGAAGCAAAAGGCATTAAAGTAGGTAAAATACAAATCAGCGCAGCTTTAAAAGCAAATCTTGATAAATCAGAAGCAGAAAGAGAAATCATAAAGAACAGCTTTCAGACCTTTAATGAGCCAACCTATCTGCATCAGGTAGTAGCCTTAAAGAAAGATGGTGGGCTGATTCGTTATTCGGACCTTACTCCTGCTCTTAATGACTTTGAAAACCAGGAGGCCATGCAATGGAGAGCACATTTCCATGTCCCAATATCAATTAAAGAGATCGGATTGTTACAATCTACTCAGGATGATATTACTACCGTTCTGGAACTTCAAAAGAATGCTCCTTTTACTGAACATCTGGAAGTAGAAACTTATACCTGGGAAGTATTACCGGAGCAATTAAAATTACCGATTGCCCAATCCATCAGTAATGAACTGAATTGGGTAATTAAAACGAACATATAAGATGAAGAAAACTGTAGTAATAGATGTTGTTGGCTTATCCTCGAACCTTATTGGCAAGCATACCCCCTTTTTAGAACAATATATAAAAGATAAAAACCTTGGGGCAATAGCACCAATGCTACCCGCAGTAACTACCAGTGTACAATCAACTTATTTAACAGGAAAACAGCCAACAGAACATGGTGTTGTCGGAAACGGATGGTACGACCATATGGATTCGGAAATCAAATTCTGGAAGCAATCAAACAAGCTTGTGCTTGCAGAGAAGATCTGGGACAAAGCAAAAAAAGAAGACCCTGATTTTACTTGCGCCAATATGTTTTGGTGGTACAACATGTATTCAAATGCCGATTACAGCGTAACTCCGCGTCCAAATTATTTAGCTGATGGCAGAAAACTTCCTGATTGCTATTCGGAACCTGCAGAACTACGCGATATTTTACAGGATAAATTAGGTCAGTTTCCGCTTTTTCAATTTTGGGGGCCAGGTGCCAATGTAAAATCGAGCCGATGGATTGCTGACGCATCTATGATTACGGAGGATCTTTACAATCCTACCCTTACCTTAATATATTTGCCACATCTGGATTATTGTTTACAAAAATTCGGTAGCGACTTTGATAAAATCAGTAAGGAGCTTGGTGAGATAGATGAATTGATAAAGGACCTGGTAACATTTTATGAAAAAAAGGGAGCCAATATTATTATTCTATCCGAATACGGTATTGTTCCGGTAAGCAAACCGATTCACTTAAACAGAATTTTTAGAGAAAACGGACTGTTACAGATTCGTATAGAGCGAGGTTTGGAATTATTAGATGCGGGGGCTTCTAAAGCATTTGTGGTTGCGGATCATCAGATTGCACATGTTTACATCAATGATCCATCCGTAGCCGATCAGGTAAAAATTATTCTTGAAAAAACTCCTGGCATTGCTATGGTTTTAGATAAAGCAGGCAAAAAGAAATACGGAATGGACCATGAAAGGGCCGGTGACTTTGTATTGGTTGCTGAACCTGCAAGCTGGTTTACTTATTATTTCTGGCTTGACGATGCAAAAGCTCCTGATTATGCCAGGTGCGTAGATATTCATAAAAAACCAGGGTATGACCCTGTTGAAATGTTCATGTCTTCTAAACCGCGTGCGGCATACAAACTATTAAGAAAAAAAGCAGGTTTCCGTTATGTAATGGATGTTATTCCATTAGATGCCACCTTAATTAAGGGCTCACATGGCAGCATCAACACACCTGTAGAGTTTCACCCTGTTTTAATTACGGATCAAAAGCTAAACAACAGCAATTTACAGGCGACGGAAATTCATGATCTGATCTGGAAAGCGCTAAAGGGGTAATTCTATAGGGTTACCAACTTATTTCTATTCTTATTACATTTGGTTCAAACACACAACAAACAAATGAACCACTATGGACTCAAGAAGAGACTTTCTTAAAAAAGCTGCCCTATTGTCTGGGGCAGTGGGTTTACCCAATGTAATTCCTATGTCTATCCAAAAGGCAATGGCAATTGAAGCAGATCCCGGATCTACATTTTATGATGCAGAGCATATTGTAATCCTGATGCAGGAGAACCGCTCCTTTGATCATATGTTTGGTAAACTCAAAGGTGTCCGTGGCTTTAATGATCCAAGAGCTTTTACACTTCCTGATAAGGATAAGGTCTGGTTACAAAAGGATAATGAAGGCAAAACATACGCACCGTTTCACATAGACATTAATAAAACAAAAATAACCTGGCAAGGCGGCCTGCCTCACTCCTGGTCGGACCAGCTTGCTGCCCGAAACAATGGCAAGTATGATAAATGGGTGCCCGTAAAATCACTTATGTCTTTAGGGTATTATGACAGGACAGATATTCCTTTTTACTACTCAATGGCCGAAGCCTTTACGATTTGTGACCATAATTTCTGCTCATCTCTTACCGGCACTACTCCAAACAGGTTATTTTTCTGGACAGGTAACATCCGCCCCGAGTTAAACGGGAGTTCGGTAGCAGCTGTAAACAATTCTCAAGCAGAATCAAGAGATGGTGCTTTTGTAGATTGGGATACATTTCCAGAGGTATTGGAAGATAATGGCATTGATTGGAAGATCTACCAAAATGAAATATGGACAGCCGATTTACAAGGTGATAATGTAGATGATTGGTTAGGTAATTACGGGGACAATGCAATTGAGTATGTAAAACGCTACAACGTTAAGCTTGCTGCATATTTCAGAAAGAATGGTGATTCGACAAGTAAACCTCCCCTCACTGCAGCGCAGGTAACCGAGAAATACAATAAGCTATCCACCCGTGAAAAGAATTTAATAGACAAAGCATTTGCCAGCAATATAAATGCTCCGTTTAACTATCTGGAACTTGCTCCATTTACCTTTACTAATGACCAGGGACAGGAAGAAACCATCAGCATCCCTAAAAATGATATCTTCCATCAGTTCCGTTCTGATGTTGACAATGGCAAACTACCCACCGTTTCATGGCTGGTAGCTCCACAAAGATTCTCAGATCACACCAGTTCACCATTGTATGGAACGTGGTATGTATCTGAAGCGCTTGACATTTTAACAAAGAACCCCGAAGTATGGAAAAAAACAGTTTTTATCCTTACGTATGATGAAAATGATGGCTACTTTGATCATATCCCTCCATATGTAGTTCCAAAACCTAACGACCCATCAAGCGGAAAAGTTTCTGAAGGAATCTCTGTTGATGCTGATTATGAGCTAAAAAAAGATAGCCCTATTGGTTTAGGCTATCGCGTGCCAATGATCATAGCCTCTCCCTGGAGCAAAGGAGGCTATGTAAATTCGCAAGTTTTTGACCATACCTCTTCACTGATGTTTTTAGAAAACATACTTAGCAAAAAAACCGGAAAGAAAATTCGCAGTAATAAGATTAGCAGCTGGAGAAGAGTAATTTGTGGCGATCTGACATCAGCTTTCAGGCCTTCAGTAGGGATGTCATCTGTTACACCAACACCTTTAAAAAGAGAAGAAGTTGTTACCAATATTCAAAATGCAAAAAATAAACCGGCACAGGTTAAGCCAAATCCTTTATCAAAAGCTGAAATAACCTCAGGAGCCTATTTGCCACAACAGGAGCGTGGAACAAGTAAGGCTTGCGCTTTACCATACCAACTCTTTGCAGAATGTAATCTTGATAGTTCTAAGACCAAAGTAGAACTTCAGCTAGAAGCAGGGAGAGGCAATTTCGGACAAAAAATATTGCCTGTTGGGGCGCCCTTTAACGTATACACCACCAATCTATACAATGGGCAGTCGGGAAAGACCTGGGCATATGCAGTGAAAAATGGAGACAAAATTTTGGACCATTTAATGTTACAAAACTTTGGGGATGGGCAATACAATTTATGCGTAAGTGCGCCTAATGGCTTTTTCCGTGAGTTTAAAGGCGATAAAAATGACCCTTCCTTAAATGTTAATTGCCATTATGAGGTTAAAGGGTTTTTAAACAAAAAGCCAAGTGGCAACATTGAACTTATCCTTCAAAATGAAGGTAATCAGGATTTAAAGATAAATGTTATCGACAACGCTTATAAAAGCGATATTACCAGATCGATATCATTAGATAAAAAAAGCAGGAAAACTTTCATTATTGACCTGCAAAAGAGCTCAGGATGGTATGATTTTACAATTCAATTAGAGGGCTACAGCGCATTTTCAAAGCAATATGCCGGGCATGTTGAAACAGGAGAAGATTCGATAACAGATCCATACATGGGCGGGGTGGTTTAAGCCTCTCCCATTTTTTCGTTTACCACAATTTTTTCAGTTACTGCATTTTCAGTTACAGGTTCTTCAGTTGTGGATACCTGTGCCTCTGCGGCAACCATTTCTTCTTGTAATTCAGGATCTAGTTCTACACACCCTTCTTTATCTTTTTTTGCAAAAAGAATGGGATAGATGAGCATCAATGCTCCGGCAATAAATAAAATGCCCGCAAACGACAACATGTAATTACTTGATTCCATTTTGTTTGCACTCATAACTTTATACGCAATTAGTGCCAGTACGCCTAATATAAAGGCAATTACTGCTTTCTGAAGTTTTAGAATCTTAATCATGATAAGAGGTTATTAAATGGCATTAAACATTGAACAAAAATCAAACCATTTCCATAAAGGCATCTAAAAAGGTAAGGTCGTCATTTTGAATTTATTTTTCTAATAATATTTGCGCAATCATATGATTGCATTTATATTTGCAACCATATAATTGTAAAATGATAACAAGAAGAGATGTATTTCAAGCCATAGCTGATCCTACCCGCCGGGAAATTATTCAAAGAATAGCACAAGAGCCTTTGAATCTCAACGCCGTAGCCGAGGCTTTCGATATTAGTAGACAAGCCATATCCAAACACATACAAATCCTCACAGAATGTGGATTAGTAGTAATTAAGCAGGTAGGCAGAGAACGATTTTGTGAGCCTCAGCTTGATAAACTAAATGAAGTGGCTGACTGGGTTGAGCAATCCAGGAAACAATGGGTTAGCAAATTTGAAAAACTAGACAGTTACCTAAAAACAATACAAACTAAAGAGAAAGAAGATGGAACAATCTAAAAAAGAACTTTTCATTACGCATCTTTTTGATGCCCCACGTGAAGTTGTATTTGAGGCTTGGACGGACCCAGAGCAATTAAAACACTGGTATGCACCAGATGGCTGTACCATCGAATTCAAGTACATCAATGTAAAGGAGGGTGGCACCTTTCACTCCTGTATTCATGATCCTATACATGGTGATTGTTGGATAAAGGGCGTCTACAATCAGGTTATATTTCCCGAAAAACTAGTTTTCTCAATGATTCTTACGAATGAAAACGGCGAGTCAATAGCATCTTTAGCTGCCGGAAAACCTGAAGACTGGCCAGAGGAAACCATCACTACAGTAACTTTTACCTCAATTGGAAATCAGACAAAATTAGCTATCCACCAAACTGTTTCTGAAGAGGGGGCAAAACAAACAGGTGCTTATCAAAGCTGGATCAAAATGTTTAATAAATTGAATATTCTAATCGCAATTAAAAACTAAAAAAAAGAGGATATATAGAAGTATAACATTTAGCTGTCACAATGCAGCTATAAATGTCTATTTATCATGACAATAGATATATTCTACGTACCTTGTGCGTTATTCAAAATATGAGCGAAATTATAAACGAAACGCAGGTAGGAAATACTGACAAAAAAAAACTGGCTTTTGAAGAAAAGCTTCAGGAGATTGATAACAAATATTCTAGATGGTTTGGTACAAAAAACAATCCATTTACCGGAGCACCGGATAAAATAAACAACTATTTCCGTTATTTCTATACCGCTGAAGGTGAGATTCAACTTTACTTAAAAGATGGATTACCTCTGGAAATAGGTAAAGATTGCAGAAATGCATTTAAGGCAGTTTTTAATAACTAAAACCTAATTCACAGCTTTATTTTTTTAACGCTGAAACAATAAGAAAAATCGGTCTGCGTAATTCATCTTGCATTCCAGAAATAGTCTTTAAAGATATTTCATCCGGCTCTGGTTCCACCAGGGCCGTTATTTCAAATCCATTTTTTAATAGCCCGTTAATATAGGTGGTTAAAGTCTTATGGTATTTGACAACTTCCTCTCCCAAAAATTTTGCCCTTCTAACTCCCTGATCGAAATATTTATCAACCGGCCAATGAATACGTTCACCAACTTCATTATAAATCCAGTCCTGACTTCCATAGGCCGTAAATATTGGATGTTCAACTGAGAAAACAAAGATCCCTCCATTAGAAAGACTTCGGTGCACTTTACTGCACACCTCCTCAAAAGATTCTAAATAATGGAAAGCAAGAGAACTTATCACCACATCAAAAGAATCTTCAGGGAAATCAAAAGATTCAATTGCCATTCTCTTATATTCAACAAATGAAAATTTATTCATTTCGTTGGCAGAATTCAGCATTTTTTCTGACAGATCTATTCCTAGTACTGATTTAGCACCATGTTCTGCAGCGTATTGGCAATGCCACCCAAAGCCACAACCTAGATCTAAAACACGTTTACTTTTAAAATCAGGGAGCATTTTTTGAAGAACGTGCCATTCGCCAGCTCCTTTCAACCCTTTTACTGAACGAGTTATTTGGCTATACTGCTTAAAAAAAGCAGGATTATCATATTTATTTTCTTTCATAGGTTCTGTTTATTACTTGTCAAAGCTAATAAACTCAATCTATTAAAAACAGACGTTTGCTTTTGCTAAAACGACTTATTAACTTCAAGTAATGATTTAAAAAAAACATATATTTGATTATCATGACCAAAATAAACCATTTATTACTTTTCATCTGCATGGCTGGATGCCTTGTAGCTTGCAAAAAAGATTTCCCCGAGGACGACCGTGATCCATACGCTCAACTTGCAATAGATACTGTAGCTATTAGAGCCTTTATTATAAAAAATAATATTAATGCACAAAAAGACTCAGAAACAGGAATATTTTATCAAATTATTGAAAGAGGAACAGGTAATATAACCTATCAGGATACAACAAACATAACAGCAAACTATACAGGCAGATTATTAGATGGGACAGAATTTGACACCAAAACAGGTGCTAAATTTAAACTAAGCGAAGCAATTTATGGCTGGCAAGTGGGCATTAAGCAAGTTCAAAAAGGTGGTAAAGTCAGGATACTCATTCCTTCAATTTATGGTTTTGGAAATATACAGAATGGTCCGATCCCTGCAAATTCCATATTAGATTTTACAATGGAAATCACAGATTTAAAATAAAAAACAAATTAAAATATTTATCAGATCATTAAAAGGAGGCAATAGCCTCCTTTTTTATGCATAGAATTATCATAATATTGTCATTTGAAAAATTACTTAGTGTATTTATTACACTATCTAAAAATAATTCTTACATTTGTATTGTTAATACAGCGTAGCTGATTATTAAACGATTAAAACAGACAATGGTGCGATTATTGTCTTAAAGAAAAAGATCCCGTTCATACTGGGTTTATATTTGGTTAAAAAGAGGTAGTGCTTGGATAAGACTACCTTTTTTTTGTGCCCTAATTTTAAGGTCTAGTTCTTCTTTTCTTTAAACACCTTCAAATCCGACTTAATCTTCAACATCAAATTATAATCAGACAATTCCAATAACTCTTCTTTATAAGGCCTGTATTGTTCTATAAATAAATCAAGGGAATCACCTTCAAGTTTAGTAAGTGACGAAACAAAAGATCTCCCAAATCTCGAATCTATGTAAGCCTGCTTTTCATCCTCATAAAGTCTTTTCTTTAACTTATTCTGAATATCATTTTTTCGTCCTAATAACCTTACCAATTGCAATACGTCAATCTTTACAAACTCAAACCGGCCCCTTGGCTGATAGGAGTTTATAAAAACATCTTTAATACCAATAGGTTTATAATTGAACTCTCTTGCAAAATCTTTCCTTAGTTTTAGTGAATCCGCTTTGTGATTCCGTTGACCAAAAATAACAACTTCTTCAAGGTCTAAAGAAGTCGGAGTAAGCGCAATAGTCATTATAGGCGGTTTCCAATCTTTTACAAGAACATATCTTCTTTCATAGCCTAATCCTGAAAACCATACGGTATCTGTTACAGAGGCAATTAATGAAAAATCTCCAGTAACGCCACTCATTTTTTTTGTGTATTTCAATTGTATTGAAATACCACCTAGCGGACGTTCTGTTTGCATATCTATTATTTTACCTTTTATTAGCTGTGCGGAAACATCCAGATATAACAACATGAAAAACAAAAAGATAGAAATCCTTAGCATTAGATTTTTCATTAATAAACGAAACTAACACATTCTGTACAGGCAGATAAAATTTTAACAGTATTTAACTGATGACAATTCCATGATAAATAAATGTTTAAACATTTATTACATTTGTCCCCGAGAGCGTTAATTTAAAGGGGGTAAGTCGAAAGGCCTATCCCCTTTTCTTATTTTAAACCATTTCTGGGCGCAAACAATTCTATAATTTTCTTTTCTAGTTTGTCGATTCCTTTTGACCGTTCGTCGTATTTTAATGACCCATGGTATAAAACAGACAATACCTGTGCAACTTTTCTTTTGACGGAAGCATCTTATTGATAAAATAATCAAAGAATCTTAAATACACACCGTCATGAAAACCCTTACAAAAACCCTATTTGCTTCTGCGTTTACAGCAATCATTTTAACATCTTCCTCTATCTCAACTTTTGCTGCAAATCCCAGCCCTCAACTACTGTCATTTAAAACAGGTACTATTACGTTTAACAAGGTTGTTATTAGTGGAAACGTAAAAGTTATTTTAGTGAAAGGTCAAGAGGAAGAAGTCAGAATTGACGAATACTATAATCCTTCAAAAACTACAATCGCCAGAAAAGGTTATCATCTGCTAATCAATTCTACTGATAAATATCCTGTGACCATTACAGTTACAGTAAAAGATTTAAACAGAATCCAGGCATCAGGGAATGCATCAGTAGTTACAAGGGGTACCCTGAACCTTACATGCTTGCAAATCTTTTTAAATGACAGTGCCACTGCTAATGTAAAAACCAATGCGAACAGCATGTATACCATTCTTAAAGGCGAATCTACATTAAAATTAAGTGGTACTGCTGATTCACATACTTATATCGCCAATAATATGGAGAACATTAGCTTTGAAAATTTTGTATGTCAGAAAACAGATAGACTAACGGATGAATCTATGGCCTCTAAATAAAAAGATCCGGGCCATTAATATTTCTTCATGATTTTAACTAGCATTTCTGCTATAATCTGATAACCTTTATCTGAGGGATGCAAACCATCGAAAGTATTGTCACTTGCTTCTATCGGATAAGGGTATTCATCAGTATCTGGATTAAAAGGAATATCTTTAAAATCAGGGTAGCTATAATTTTTATAACTTCCTGTTTCAGGATTCTTTAATCTTTTATACTTTACCAGCGTTTTCAGCTGCATACCACTTTTATTATACAGGTCCACTACTTTATAATGTTCATGACGGCCAATTTCATTAACAGCATCTGCAAATTGCGATAGCATCTGTCCTTTTTTCTCTTTATAAGAGCCCCATGCGTTATTATGACTATTGGCAATGTATACAAAATCTACACGTTGCATTGGAGTAATCAGAATAATTTTAGCATCAGGATTAAGGGTTTTAAGCTTGTTAATAATGATGCGATATGAGCCGTAAACTGTTTTGAGACCAGTATTATTGACATAGTCGTTTAAGGTTCCCAATGGTTGACCTGACCACCAATCATTTGTACCTAAAAAAACTGAATATACATCTGATTTTTGGAGGCCAAGATTTTCAATTTCTTTGGCAATACCAACAGCTGTCCAACCATTATGGCCCTGATTAATGTAACGAATATTAGGCAATTTGCTTACCACCCTGGTCATGTAACCACTGGTAACCCGGTTACCCGTTTCGTCCTGATGTTCATTTAAGTAGGTAATGGAGTCACCAATAGCAGTCCATGTAATTTCCTTTTGTGTAAAAGATCCAAGGGTAACTATAATGGTAAGCAGCAATAATATTCTTTTCATTTGAGATCAAATTAACATTTACTTTATAGTAAACATAAGAATAAAATACGACTGCAATCTATCTGGCTATACTTCTTTTATATACCGTTTTTACAAACAAAATTGGTTTATCCAGTCGGCCAGACCTTACCAAATAATTTATGATGATTAAGAATAACATAGCTACTTATTTAACAATACCTGCAAAGCGCTGGTAAAACACGGTTGGACTATTTTCATTTTTAGGAGCATACTTGCCTGCGATGATTGGAATGTAAATTACCCTCCTACGACTTTGTTCACCAATTACGGTAGATTGTGCAACACGATGCCATAACCTTCCATCGTGGATAGTAAGATCACCAACCTCTGGCACTACTGCAATTTCTTCGGCGTCTTCATCATGGTCAAGAAAGTATTTTTTTCTGAAAAGCATCTGATAAAGCCCTTGCTTGTGTGTACCTGGAATTATTCTTAAACCACCATTTTCAGGTTCAAGATTATTTAAATGTATTCCCACATTAAGCATCGGATTTAACTTTTGACCATAAAAAACATCTCTTAACCCATCAGTATGCCATCCCATTTTGGTGAATTTACTATCCGGGCCATTTACATAATGATTAAAAACCATTCCGTCTTTTTCGCTTTCACCAAGTCTGGCACCAGTACCAGCAAGCTCAAGTAATCCATTTAGTCTTGGATCAAGTAAAAGACCACTAAATGCCGAATGATGCTGGTTAATAAATGCAAATCGTTGTACGATAGAAGAACCATCGAGATCACGTCCATATTTAATTGGAACGCCATTAACCTTACTTACATCCTTTTCTAACCAATTTTTTTGCACTTCCAGAGAAGCATCTACAATTGATTTTACAGTTTGAGGTGTTATAAAGTTTTTGAAATGAATAAAGCCATTTGTATTAAAAAAGTTTTTTTGTTCAGCGGTTAAAGTTTCAGCTAATGAAAACTTTGGATATGAAGTTGCCATAGGTATATTTTGTAAAAAATTAAAAGAAGGTATTATTTGAAATCAGAGTTGGGCTGGGCGGCCCTTAGAAATTAACAGCAACAACACTGCATGGGCTTCATCATCTGAAGCATTGCCATGGAGTGATTTAATGAAAAGTTGTTATCTGTTTTAATAGACATAGTCTATGTGTTTAGTAGTTTATTTTACAAACATATAAAATATATTGAATACCAAGCATTTATTTTTTAAAAATATTTTCTGATTCCGGATTATTTGATTTTATAGATGCCCGCAGTAATCCTTTCTATAAGTGCTTTTGGTAAAATCCTATTCGCATATGCCGAGATAATATTGGTGAAACCGGGTATGACTTCTGCCTTTCGATTTAACATTGCCTTAACTGCAATCTCGGCAACAACATTTGCATCCATATTAAATTTTTCAGCTATATCGTTAATAGCCGAAAGTCCTGCTCTTTCAGCAAAAGCAGTTCCAACAGGTCCAGGACTGAGACAAGTTATCGATATGGATGAATCTTTAAGTTCGTACCTTATAGCCCTGCTAAAAGACAAAACATATGATTTAGATGCCGCATACATCGCCAATGTAGGCACAGCCTGATATGCAGCCGTACTAGAAACATTAAGCACATAACCTTGTTTATTTTGTCTTAAAAGTGGAAGCATATAATATGTAAGCTCAGTAAGTGCTGTTACATTTAGTTGCAACATATTAAGCTGCTCATCTAAAGGAAGACTTTCAAATTTCCCCCAAACACCAAACCCTGCATTATTAACAAGCACAGAGACCGGAAAAGCATTGTCTGTGCACCATTCCGTAACCCGCTTTGCAGCTCCATGCACAGATAGATCCAGTGCAAAAACTTCCACACTAACATTATACTGGGCAGAGATTTCCAGTTTAAGTGCATTAAGTTCAGGAGCTGATCTTGCCACAAGCAAAAGATTAAACTTTCTTTTCGCCAACGAAATGGCTATTGATCTTCCTATTCCTTTACTTGCTCCTGTTATTAATGCGAATTGATTCATAAGTCTAAAAATGTAAATTTACAATAAATCAGCTCTAATTATTTTGAAAAACAAAACGCTAATCACAATCATCTCCATTTATCTAGTTTTGGGTGGAATCTGGCTATTTACGGGGTCACAATTTATCGGTTGGCTCGATCGGCAATATCCGGCAACTGATTTAAGGAACTTATACTACCTTAAGAACTTTATATTTTTAATTGGCACTGCTATAGCGGCAGTAATAGGACTAAAGCATCATTACAGCAGCCTGTTAAACACAGAAAGGAAACATAAAAATGAGCTTATAGCACAAGAAAAGCAACTTAATGAACAGGTAATTCTATACAATACTGTTACCAGAGCCACCAATGATGTAATCTGGGACTATGACATAGCCAATAATAAATTAACCTGGATGAGTGGGTATAAAGAGATTTTTGGATATGATGATAGTAAGGAAATTCACAACTCTTTCTGGTCTATGACAAGGGTACACCCTGATGATCAGGCCCGCATTATTTATGAATTTGAGAAAATCGTAAAAACAAGAGGAACCAAGTGGAAAGCAGAATACAGATACCTTTGTCAAGATGGCAGTTACAAATATGTTTTTGATCGCGGCTATCTAATCTTTGACGATTCGGGCAACCCACTTAGAATGCTTGGCGCAATGCAGGATATAGATGTAAGGGTAAAGCATGAAGAGCAACTTATAGCTCAGAATGAAAAATTAAGGGAAATTGCCTGGCATAACTCGCACGAAATAAGACGACCTTTGTCTAACCTGATAGGACTTATTCCTTTACTAAAGGATTCGATTGGCGACCAGGAGGCCCTTACAGGTTTAGTTAATTTCCTGGAGATCTCAGCAGGAGAACTAGACAATGCTGTACTGAAGATCAATGACCAAATTTAATAAAGAAGTCTGCACCGATATCGGTACAGGCTTCTTTATTAAAGCATTTACGAATTTATTTAACTGCTAAAGCCTTATCAATTAAAAAAGTCAGGTTTGTGCGGTGAGCTTTAGTTTGTTCATTTGTTGAAACCGCACCACCGAGCTGGGTTTTTACCTTTTTTAAGGTGGATAATGCCGCAGCTTTACTTGCATTATCATATCCACCAGGTGAAGAAACGATGCTTGCCGAAGCTTTTACAAATTCAGTCTGCAGGTTTTGACGGAATAGATTCACATTCGATTTAAGATCTGCCGCAAAAATATCATTCGCCAAATCATTCATTACACTTGCTACAGAATATGTGTTACCATAAAGACCGCTATTGTTTATTCTGGTCAGCGTATTTGGATGCAGAATTTGCGCAAGCGTACTCAACTGTATAGACATGAATGTATTCTGAGGCTTAAAGTCCTCATTGCTTCCAAAAAATCCAAATCCACGTCTCTGAATTTGAAGATAAGGGAATAGTGGGCTGTCAGCATCAAAAGCATTAGGAGCGAACACATATTTGCCCAATAGCGCCATTGCCTTTTTTTGATAGGCAACAGGAACAGGGGTAAATGGGGCAACAGTTGTTTTTTGCCCCACAAAACTTCTGTCTACATATACACCGCCAACAAAACGGCTTATCGCCGCTGCAATACTTGCACGCTGTCCGTTAAGCTGTTGATAGCGTAAGCGCAACTCCTGATAGCTCTGACCAGTTCTGCTAAAACGAGACTTCAGCTTTGGCATCATTGTGTTAATCAATTTAAACCTATCCTCTCCATAAGCAACCATATCATTGGTCTGATCATTCACATTCACTCTTGGATCGATACCACCGCCCGGACTTCTCATATCATCTGCATCATTACCAAAGGCAAGCTGTGGATCTGTACTGCGACTCAAAATCTTATTTAATCCGGCTTCTTCTTCCGACTCACTAAATGGAGTATAGCCATACTCTATTGCCCATAAATCGTATGGACCTGCTTTAGTGGTATAATAATCACCTTGTTTACTACGATCGCTACTTACATTTATAGCAGGGTAATCCATTACAGATCCTTGCAATCCAATTTTACGGGTAAGTGCTACATCATTCATTTGAGCAGGAGTTAACATCTGACTGGCCTTCATATTATGATTAAGTCCAAGTGTATGCCCCATTTCGTGCATGATAAGGTAGTATAAGAACTGTTTATGCATTTCACGAACTGTCTCAGCTCTTTTCGCTTCCGGAACATCAGCATCCAGTGCTTCAATTGCTGTTAAACCAGTTTGATACTGCATACTTAACTCCTGGGCCAATGTACAAGAAGCCATATGGTTTTTATCGAAACTGTGCCCTTGACCTGATTTTGAAGACGTAGCCTCAATAGGATTTTCCCAAGGCAGCTTTAAAGCAGAATTGCCACCGTTGTAAAGGTCGTCGGTAATAATTGTGCCTGCTCCAGAGCGCCATTCAACAGTAATATCAGCACCTAAAATCTGGCCAGTTAACGGATTATAAAAACTTGGCCCTATTGCACCATAAGAAGGATATGCCGAGGATACCCAACGGATTACATTGTAAGCAATATCAGCCGGATCCCAGCTAGCCGTATCAGGCATTTCTTTCATTACAACAGCATTCCTGAAACCTGCTTTTTCAAATGCTTCATTCCATTTCTCACCCGCTTCTTTTATAATCGGGCGATACTCTAGCGGCGTAGTATTCTCAATCCAAAATACAATTGGTTCTACCGGCTCGCTTAATGCGGCTGACGGGTCTTTCTTTTTAAGGCTCCAACGGCTAATAAAATCTTTGTATGGTGCTGGTGATAAAGAAGTCAGGTTGTCTACTTCCGACCCAAAATAACCTACCCTTGGATCATCACGACGGGCGCGAAAATCATTCTTAGGAACTTCAAGAAAAGAATGCTGCATTTTAACCCTTACATAGCGGGCATCAGTAATATCTTTTCCTCCACCATTCAAAGGCACAGGGTTATCATATGCAAGTTCCACTACCACATCGGTATTTCCCGGAAATGAGCGTATCTTTTGGTACTTTGATTTAGAGGTATTTAGGTTTCCAAGATTAAATACGGCTCCAGGAGGCAAAGTCGGAGGGAAAACTGGTTTAACCGGATCCAGTTTGTCTCCAAGAAAAAGACCATCTACAGCAATCAGGTAACCTAATGAATCTTGTGCAGCTACCTTATCACTATAGAAAACTGCATCTGATACATCAACATCTGCTGATTTACTTACCGGATTGGCTTTATCATAATAAAAATTAGTATTCTTTTGAAGGAGCTCAATTTTATCATCAGATTTCTGGATATAGAATAACCAGGTAGTTCTGATCATATTTTGGTTAAGGAATAAAGTTGTTGGCCCACCCATCGAGAAACTTTGATAAATGTAATTCTTGCCTAACTGATCTTTCTTTATATACATCTGAAGGCTACCCGTTACGGTATCTCTATACATCGAAAAAAGACCGTCAATCTTTTTACTTGATTTTATTTTGTCATTTATTGTTGGTTTAGCGGGCTTGGCCATCGCTTTTTTTAACGAATCAGCGGCCAGTTCTTTTTTCTTCTTTTTTTGGGCAAAAGCGCCCCCTGCCAAGAATAATACCAGCGTGAGCAGTGTAATGGTTCTTTTCATATGAAATAATAGTTTGTTTTGGTTATGAATTTATCTTGTGTATGATGCTTTCACGCAATAAATGTTACTAAAAATATGAATTTTCAGGCAAAAAGAATATGTCAAAATCGCTTTTCAGAAAATTAACCTGGGCAATTAGCCCTTTAACCGGTAATTTATACCCAGGACGATGAACATTACAACAAGTCCGCCAATCACATAGCGGTTCTCATATAAGTCTATTTGGGTAATGTTGGTTATAGGAGTATCCTGAGGTTCGTTTCTTTCAGCTTCACTATATTTCCACATACCCAGCAACCGACCTTGTGCTTCGGCCTCAGCATCGGTGTAGGCTGCAGCTCGATCAAAGCGAAACTTAAGTAAAGCATAAGCATATCCTTCACGGATCATCTGTTCATTTATGTCCACTCCATCAAGCACAACATACCTTAACAGTCTCGAGTATCTGTCTCTGTCTTTTGATTTATGATCTCTGGTCAGTTCAACATCTTTTCCTTCGATCAGTTCTGCTAAGTGTTCCTTTGCATCAACACCATAAAAATCCTTCATTTCAGGGGCATTTATACCTATTAACCTTACCCGCTCACCTGATTCAGTTACGAAAGTATCACCATCAACAACACGCTTAACCTTTGTGAATTGTCCAAAGCACAGATTATGGCTTACAACAATTAAAAACAGAATTATATACTTCATTTGAAGCGGCAATGATAAGCATAAAAAAATTCTGATTCAACTTAGGAAATTGGGAGCGAAAGCAATGGTATTCTTAATCCTGACGCCATAATACGTGTTTTACTCCGGTGAATAATAGAAGCCCAGAACCCATATTTTTTTGGCACCATGATCAATAGATCAGCTCTAAAATCGATAATTTCTTTTTCTATTTCCTTGATCACTGCATTGGAATTTACGTTCTTATAGTAGTAGGAAATGCCTTCAAGTCCATCATCAATGGCACTTACTTCCGGTAAAGACCCATTTAACGTTTTTAGTTCTTCAACTTTCTGACTCACATTAAAAACTTCAACCTCGGCTTTCAGTGCTATTGCCAGTTCTTTAATATTGGCAAGTACCTTTTCTGATATCCCACGCAAAACATCACAAGCAAAAAGCACATTTTTTGTACCTTCAAACCTGGCACCCAGAGGCACAGCCATAACAGGCAGATTAAGTTTCTTAATTGCCGACGTTGTGGTGTTACCCCAAAGATCCTGTTCCAAAGTTTTAGTATTCATTCCAAGTACAACCAGAGCAGCCTGGTGCTTATCAATTAAACTTTTCAGCGCATCCTGAACAAAGGAAAGGTTTGATTCATGTTCTACCTCTATATCATAATCGATAGACAGGGATAGTCCTCTTTCGATCAAACGAATCTCATTATCAGTTATCAATTTTTGTATGCTGGCTGCTGGCAAAAGGGTGTTTGCAGCATGGGTAGGAATTACAAAAGAATTATATAGTATGAGTTTTGCATCATTATGTTTGGCAACAGCAGCGGCATATTCAACAGCGTTTTCGGCTACCTCCGAAAAATCTGTGGCTACAATTATGGGGTTCATATTTAAAGTATTAGTTATTTATAAATTTAGGCATATACTACTTTATAAAATAGGCCGAACCCCCGTTAAACCGTTATTTTACTTTAATCTTAGATTTCAATTGTAACATGGCAATGGCATAATGCACCAGCATAATCCGTGATTTCTCAACTATAGGAGAAATCTCTTGAATTAGCATACCAAACTTGAATTGACATAAGCAAGAGATCTCTCCTATCGTCGAGATGACGGCAGCCTTTGGACTGCCGCTTTAAGATTAAATAGCTGAACTGCGATAAGATTACCTGCTATGTGTAATTATGGTTGCACTTAGCCCATCACCACCAGGACTTCCATTTATAAAAATGGTATATATCTTTCCAGCCTCAAAAGTTATGTTAGATAACCCGTTGCCAGTAATAGGCAATACTGCCTGAGTCGTATTATTCCTCACCTCAAGATTCTTAGATGCAACAGCATCAATTTCCTTAAAGGGACCAAGCGTTTTCCAACTCAAACCCGGTATGGTTGCCGGAGCCTTCCCATTTGCATCATAGGTAATAAGGGTCTGATCGCCAAAATTACCATATGCAACATTAGAAAAAACCACACCACTACCTGCTATCGTTAAATCCACATTCGGTGCATCAGGAGAAAAGTTTGCAAACCGAACTTTCGCCTTACCGGAAACCGGCGCTGTTAAATCATCATACACCAGTACCAGACTATCTCTGTTTCCCGGATTCAATTTACTAGGCTTACGTTTGGCTACCGCGAATAAAGTATGATAATAGCTTGCAATGGGACCATTAGGAGCTGCAAAAGAAGCTTTATCAGTTTCCTGTACAAAAGTGGCACTTCCTCCAAATACATATGATGATTTATAGCTCGTATTACTCCCCTCCGTAGTATTGTATTGCACTTTTCCGTATTGAGTATCCACATAATCGGTAGCGGCATTATGAACAATCAAAGCCGTATTTATTTGTCTCGTAAAGTCAAGGAAGTTAATAGGTGCAGTAATAGACAATGCGTTTACCAGTTTAACTTTAGCACTTAGAGCCGACCTGTCGGCATTATCCGAATCCAGGTATCCCGTTTTTTTGCAGGATGTAGACACAATAGCAATCACACCCAATATCCCTGCGAACTTTATATTTAAAAATTTCATGATCTCTCTGTTTTATAATTAGAACTTAGCCGATAATCTTACAAATGGCTGTATACCTGTATTTGTTCCGGCTTGTGTACCACCTGGGCCCGGGTTGCGTGTAATATTACTTCCTGGTGCAGGAATACTATAATCGCCCAGAACATTGAATAAGTTATTGGCACCAACCGTTGCCAGTAAACTTGGGGTAATTCTATATCCCGCCGAAACATCAGCTATCCAAATCGGACTAAAAACCTGGTAGTAGTAATCTGGTTTAGGAAAATTAGCATTAAGCTGCGATACAGATGTTACCGATCCAAAATATACTGCCCGCACCAAAAAATTAAACTTATCCAGATTATAAGTTCCCTGCAAGGTTATTTTCTTTGATGGAATGTTGTTTGTTACCCTTGCTTTTTCCGATTCATCAAAAATTATGTATCGGTAAGCTTCTAATCCTTTTGGCGTATTTACTTTGGTTAGCTTAGTATCTAAAAAGTTTGCACTGGCAAGAAATGTAGCATTTGCTCCATTATTGAACAGGAACTTGTAGCTTCCGGTAAACTCAATACCCTTTGTACTGGTACTAAATGAATTGTAAAAAAACTTTGCCTGTATGGTACCTGTTTGAACAAACAAGGCTCTAACATCGGCTGGCAAATTGGTATCAGTTGCCGAAAAGCGTCCGGTATTACCAACCCTGTCTTTAATGTCAATCTGGTAAGCGTCAACGGTAAGTTCCACATTTGGTATTGGCGATGCGGTTAAACCGGCCGTATATCCCTTAGATCTTTCTGCTTTTAATTCCGGAATCCCCAATGCTTTTGTAGCCGGATTTACATTGTTTGCGGTAACCTGATCTATGGCTACACCATTTTGAAAAGTTGTAGAGGTTTCAGTATAATAAAACTGCGCAAGGTCAGGCGCCCTGAATCCTGTGTTTATCGATCCCCTTACTCCAAGCCAGTCGGTAACACTATAGCGTGTTGCACCCTTATAAGTAAACACACTTCCAAAGTCCGAATAATTCTCGACACGTACCGCACCTGACAATAACCATTTTGAAGTAACATTTAACTCCAGATCTAAATATCCAGCAGAAATAGATCTGTTTACGTTAACCTCATTTGATGGGCGAAAACCTGCATGGATCTGCGAGCCTGGCGACAGGCCATTTAGTGGCGTTAAACCTAAAGAAGTAGTATAAGGAATACCTCCCGCTGTTGTATCTACTCCATAAATTGCCCTCAAATCTCCTTTTGAATATGACGCTTCCTCGCCTGCAATGATCTGATAGCTCTCTACACGATATTGACCACCAAACGCCACATTAAGCCCTTTTAACACTTTGTCAAAGTAGCGGCTAAAATCCAGACTGGTTGTATTCTGACTCGCATTATAACTACCTGCATCGAACTTGCGTGGTGTACGCTGACCCAAACTTGCATTCAAAGAGTTAGTGATCACATTCCCAAAATCATTAATCCCATACACATTTGAAATGTCAACTTTCCAGTCTTTTACCTTTGCTTTTACGCCCAAGGCAAACGACTTATCAGAAATGATGTTATCCATTGCTGGTAAAAACCCATCTGGATAAATAAAGGTATTGTTGCGTTCAGTCCAGCCCGGTAAACGGTATACTGCTGTAAATTGTGAATTACGGTGACTAATACCTCCAAACGAATACAACTCCACATCTTCCTTTAAAGGAACAGAAGCGTTAAAGAAAAGCAATCCATCTATGGCTTTATTTGTACTGCCTCGCTGATCAAAATAGTGCCTGTCAATACCTCTGCTGGCTATAATCGCATCGTCAATCTCTTTAGTATAGATCTGATCAAACCCCCTTGTATTAGCGCCGCCCCCATAGGCAGGTCCTATATACAACCCAGCATCATCATTACCAACCGGCAACGATACGGCCTGAGTAGCAAATTCTCCGGTTACGTTCAAAAAGCCGCCTTTATTTCCAAGCTTAACCCCATAATTACTGCTGGTTCTTGTGGTTAATCCATCGCCGCGTCTGCGTGCGCTTGCAGTTGAGCTAAGCGACAGCTGGTCGGTACTTTTCTTTAAAACTATATTAATAACACCGGCAATAGCATCAGAACCATATTGGGCCGCAGCACCATCGCGCAGTATTTCAATTCTTTCAATAGATCCTGTCGGGATGGAATTAAGGTCATAACCTGTTGCGCCATTACCTAATCCACCCCAGCTAATGTTTGAACTTTTATGTCTTCTTTTTCCATTAATCAATACCAATAACTGATCTACACCAAGTCCTCTAAGCTGTGCTGTTGATGTTGCCGAAGCTGCATCTCCACCACCTGAAACAGAGGAATGAAATGACGGAGATACGTATTGCAGTAATTGTGTAACCGTTACCTGTGGTGCCGATTCCTGAAGCGCTTTTATATCAATAATATCAACAGGGTTTGCTGAGGTAAGCTTAGTTCTGTTTGCATTGTTGGAACCAACAATATTAACCTCACTCAGTGAACTCGACGAAGGTTTAAGACTAATATTTATTATTTCCTTACCATCAATCTCTGCCTCCTGCGTTTCATACCCGATGTAAGAAAAAATCAATATCCGTCCATTCTTAATCGTAACCTGGTAACTTCCATCCTCCTTTGTAGCGGGCCCTTCATCAAGCCCTTTTACCCTTACCGAAACTCCCGGTATAGGCGAATTATCGTCTGCTGATGTAACCACCCCCTTAATTATGCGCCGTTGCGCATATAAATTTTGCCCATAAAAAAAGCTAAAGAACAACAGTACCGGTATAATTTTTTTCATTATGATTTAGTTAAGTTTAGACAAAAGGATATCCCCTACATGCATCTAAGCATATATTCCATTTGTCAGTTATATGTTTTTACTTGTTCAACAGGAACCTGTCGTCGGTAAGCGCACCCAGAAACGCTACAATATCATCCATTTCCTGGCTCGATAGATTTAGGGGTTTATCCAATGATAAATCTCTGTTAATACCATCATTAACCACTACCGACGGATTATTGTAGTATTCTACCACGCTTTTTAAAGTTTTAAATTTACCGTTATGCATGTATGGAGCTGTTAACGCCACATTACGTAAACCGGGTATTTTAAACTCTCCCAATACAGTACTGTCCTTTGTTATGCTGAACCGGCCGGCATCATTCAACGTTTTTCCATTATACAAGCCGATATTTTTAAACCTATCGGCTGTAAAATCTTCACCTGAATGACAGTTGTTACAATTCCCCTTGCCTATAAACAGAAGGCGTCCGCGTATGGCGGCTTCCGACATGGCGTTGTCATCTCCATTTATGTATCGGTCATAAGGGCTGTTATTTGTTTCCAGCGTCCGTTCAAAAGCAGCCAGTGCTTTCAACAAATTATCTTTATTCGGCGCTGTTTTAAATACTTTTTTAAAAGCGTCTGCATAGAATTTATCGTTATTAAGTCGTTCAATTGCCTCATCAATGGTTAAGCCCATTTCATCAGGCGATGTTATTGGCCCTAAGGCCTGCTCCTCAAGTGATGAGGCACGGCCATCCCAAAAAAAGTGAGTACGGCCAGATAAGTTGGTTAATCCCGGAGAATTCCGGGATGTAAGTTTTCCACCAATACCTTTACTAAATACTGCAGTATCAGCAAAAGCAAATTCCGGTCTGTGGCACGACGAACAATTAATTGTCCGGTCTTTCGATAGTATGTTATCAAAAAACAGCTTACTGCCAAGTTGCTCCCGGGTCTGTATCTCGTCGCTACCCGACATGAAACTTAACTGGGTGATCAACAGGAAAACAAAGGCTATCAGTATAAGTAGGGTATTTCTTTTTTTCATGATTATTGTAAAGTCATGCAATTATTGAGCATTAGCAACCAGTGCCACATCGATATCAAAATCATCATAGATTACTTTATCGCCCAGGTTCTCAAAGAAGTTTTTAGAGCGGAATTTAATGTCGTATTTGGTACGGTCTATAGTGATCTTGGCATTAGCTGTTAACTTTTTACCATTTACAGCAATTGTTGCCGGGAAACTGACTTCGTTGGTTATCCCTTTTATTGTTAGTTTACCTTTAACATTGTATTGGCTACCTGTAGTTTTGGTAGCAGAACTGATTACAAAATTCGCTTTAGGAAACTTCTCTGCACTAAAGAAATCTTCGCTTTTAAGGTGTCCTACTAATTTTGCATTCGCACTTTCATCAGTAAGGTCAGCGTTCGTTATTGTCCGGGTATCAATGTCAAAGCTCCCTGCTTTTAAAGTATTATTCTCTACCGTAAAACTACCGTTGCTAACTTTAACAGATCCACTATGTTCACCTGTAGCTTTTTTAGCCAGCCATGTTAATTTGCTGCCTTCATTGTCGACTTTAAACACCAATGCCTTAACAATGGCGCCTTTGCCTGACACTACTTTTTTAGCAGATAAAACTGTTTTATTAGAAGTTGTTGGTTTTACAGCTCCGGTAAAAACCAATAGTGAAGTTGCAGTAATTGCAGAAAGAGTTAGTATTAATTTCATATTCTTTGTTTAATTATTTAGTGGTTTTAAATTCCCTGGCACAAACCTAAGTCTGCACCAGGGGAAGAGGGATTTCTATTATTTTCCTTTTAAAGTATTATCAGATTTTGCTGATGCATTAGAAGGTACTTCTTCTGCAATCAGAACATCTAACAGATCATTAAACTTCTTTTCGTATTCTTTATAATATTTGCCGGTTACTGTGCCTGTATAACCCGTATAGATCTCGCGCACTTCGCCTTTTCTATCGATAATTATGGTAGTTGGAAAAGCAATGAATTTATTCAGCGCAGGCAGTTTCTGAGACACCACCTTTTTATCGGCAAGGCCGCCAAATAAAATGTCGTATTTAACATCATACTTGTCTCTCAATTTACCCAGTGTATACTGTGCATACTGTAAACTATCTTTTTGTTCAAAGCCAATAGCAATAGCCTCTACACCACGCTTTTGGTTCTTATTGAACCATGGCGAAAGAAATATAGTCTGATCAGTACAATTAGGGCACCAGGTGCCAACAATCTCAACAATAACTACTTTGCCTTTATATTTATCATCACTTAAGGATACTGGTTTACCCGTAAGATCAGGAAAAGTAAAGTCGAGTTTTTTATAACCTTCCTTTAAAAAGGTAAGCTTATACGGATCAGGCAATTCAGCCTTGTCGTCCTTTACCCCATCAAACTTGGTATTATCGTAAATCCCTGCCGATATTACACCGCTAATAGTGCCATCTGCATTAATCTTACCCTTATAAATTTTAGGGCTTGGGCCTGTAAAACCCGACAACACAAACTCATCGCCTTGTACGGTACCTTCCAATTCACGACTATCGCCTGTTACCTGCAAAATTACGCCGGTAAGTTTGTTTCCGTTTTGCTTTAATAAGGCCACCTTATTAGGAACCTGCTCTTTAGAATAAAACTTCAGTTCCCATTTGCCACTAATGTTTGCAGCCGGTGCAACGTCTTTACCAGGTTCAACAAAGCGGTAGTTCTTACCATGCTCTGCTGTAAATGGTAAAGAGTTACCTCTAAAACCCGGTACCAGACTGCGGTACTCGCCGCTTAGTGTTCCATCATCTTCTATCTTGGCAACAAGTGCAGCGTCGTAGGTATTCATTTTAATAAAAATCGAATCCTTACCCAGGCGGGTTACATGGAAGTCATCGCGTCTGGTTCCATTTAACAGTGTAAATGTGCCGTGCTCAAGGTCTTTGCCTTTA
>NZ_CAMLHF010000061.1 GCF_946479715.1 uncultured Pedobacter sp.
AGTTCAGACGTGTGCTCTTCCGATCTCTGATCAGGGGCTAGATCCGGCAACAATTGTAGACGAAAACAATTCAGTAAGAGACAATTATAAACAAGCCGTTAACTTTAGACTTGGAGCAGAATATAAAATAGACAATGCATTTAGCTTAAGGGGCGGTTACGGTGTTAATGGAAGCGCAATACAAGGTGATGATAAAGGTCATTTCGCTACCCAATTTTATTCTGGTGGACTTGGCTATCGCATCAACAACTATTATGTTGATGTTGCTTACCAACGCACAGAAACAAACACAGAGCTGTCTCCTTATTTACTTGGAACAAACGACAACCCTTTAGAACCGATTGCTGATATTAAAACTTCAAGAAACAATGTATTTTTAACCTTTGGATTAAGGTTTTAAAAGTTAGTATGATAGTCATTCTTCCTCGTCATCTCGACGATAGGAGAGACCTCTTGATTATGCCAATTTGCGGCTACTTCTCTATCAAGAGATCTCTCCTATCGTCGAGATGACGAAAGTACGCTATAAAATAAACGACTCTTGAACGACTTTGCAACGACTCTGAACGACTATTCTCTATTAAAACTCAGTTTTTACCCTCAATACTGTCGTATATCAATCTTTTTTCTATTAAACTAGATCACTCCGAATAACGAAGCCCCCTTCTCACCTAGTCTATTTACTTTTTCTTCTATTTCAGGTACTTTCAATAACTCAGGCGCGTGGTGCGGTTTTTTACGAGCATCAATTATCGCAGGCCCATTACAGCCCCAGTGTTTATCATCAATAAACTCCGAAATACCGTGAATATCAGTTGCCGGATTGCTACGCGTAAAGGTTACCCATACCAAATTGTTTATATTCTGAGCAGTAAATTCAGCATCATCGCAAAGCACAATCAAAGGTATACCACTTAAATCTTTACCCTTTAGAGCCTCTTCTAGTAGAGCTATTTCGTCTTTTGCTGCTTTAGCCGTAGTATAAGCCGGAAGCTGCAAAGCCATTACACCTGGAATAGCAAGCTTAACAGAACTAAAATCAGACGGCATTAAAAAACCTTCGCTAAGTTCAGTAGAAAGTACTCTCTTTTTCTCCCCTGCCGCAGCAAACACTACTTTAGAACCACTGTTTAACCCCTCGCCACTATAATCTAAAGTATCTATAGTTGTTTTGGTATGGAAATGCAAATCTCTTGCAAGATCAATACGTTCCAATACATGCTGTATAAAACCAGAAAGATCATGAGTATCTAACTGTTCATTATCTTCTCTGGCAGCTATAAACAAGTATTTCGCTAAACTTAGCTGATTCTTACCTAGAATATGGTTTGCAATAGTTAAAATTTCCTGAGGCCTCCTCTCCTTAAGATACGGTGTATAACGCTCACTTCCGATCGCAAATAATAAAGGGTGTACTCCTGCTGCATCAACAGCGTTTACTTCTTTTAATCCATGTATTTCTTTCGGCAATGCCGATCCAGCAATCTCATGGATCAATGCACCAAAACTGGTATCCTCCTGAGGGGGTCTGCCTACTACAGTAAACGACCATATTGCATCGTTTCTGTGATAAACATTATGCACCTTCATTAATGGAAAAGGATGGGTAAGACTATAATAACCTAAATGATCACCAAACGGTCCCTCTGGCTTATTCTCTTGCGGATAAACAGTACCTGTTATCACAAAATCAGCATCCGCAGAAATGCAGAATCCTTCATCATCGTAAAAGTATCTGAACCTTCTGTTACCTAAGGCTCCTGCAAAAGTCATTTCAGAAAGCCCTTCGGGCAAAGGCATTACCGCCGCCAGAGGATGAGAAGGTGGTCCACCAACAAAAATACTCACCTTTAAAGGCTGTCCTTTTGCATTGGCTTTAGATTGATGAACGCCTATACCCCTATGTATTTGATAATGTAATCCTATTTCTTTGTTGGTTTCGTAGTCATTACCCGCCAACTGTATTCTATACATACCCAGATTTGCATTTAACACACCCGGTTTATCGATATCTTCGGTATAAACCTGAGGCATGGTAATAAAAGGGCCTCCATCCATTGGCCAGTTCACAATCTGAGGTAATTCACTGATGGTAGTTTTACTAAAGTTAGCTTTAAACAGGCTTTGCTTTAAGGGAAGTGCTGTTAATGCTGTAAAAGCGATACCTGGTAATTTAAAAGGATTTTTTAGTGCTTTAACAGGGTCAGATCTAAGGTTTACCAGTTGTTCTACTTTAGGCAAGCTATCGCGAAACATGAATTTGGAGCGTTCTAATGTTCCAAACAAATTAGAAACAGCAGGAAATTTACTTCCTTTAACTTTCTCGAAGTATAACGCCGGTCCTTGTTGCTCATACACCCTTAGGTGTATTGCAGCCATTTCAAGGTAAGGATCAACCTCTTCTTTTATCCTAATTAAATGCCCATGCTTTTCAAGATCGGCAACACAGTCTGCTAAACTTTTATATCCCATTACATGCCAAAGATATTAAAGAACTTGATATTTAAAGGTATCGTTATGCTATGATACAAATCGTCATCTCGACGATAGGAGAGATCTCTTGGCTATGCCAGTTTGCTTCTCAGCTGCTGTGCATTTTCAAGGGATCTCTCCTATCGTCGAGATGACGACTGCTTTAAGATGGCAAATTATTTCTTGCCTGCAAACGAGCGCAACATCCAGGTATTTTTTTCTTTGAACTGCATAAACCTGTTTACCATATCATTAGATCCGTCATCGCCGGCTTTATCCGTAGCTTCGAGGAGTTCGCGTTCTATTTCAATTAGTTTAGCCATATCATCAAGAACGGCATCAACCATATCCAGATCCTTTAAACCTATGGTATCAATTTCTTTTATCCCAGATTCTTTAATGTAGTCGGAAAAACGACTATGAGGTGGTTTTCCAAGCGTCAAAACACGTTCGGCAATCTCATCAATTGTAAGTTGCGCATTGGTATATAGCTCTTCAAACTTTATGTGCAGTGTAAAAAAATTCTGCCCTTTAATGTTCCAATGGCATCCTCTTAATTTCTGATAATGAACGTGGTAGTTTGCTAGATAATCATTAAGCATATCTACAACGGGTTTTACTTTCTTTTCATTTAAACTGATTTCTTTTGCGTCCATAGTATTTATTTTTTTATTTTGTCGCCCTTTCAGGAATTGAAAATATAACAATACCTAATTAAAATGGTTTGAAAAATGTTCTTAAACATACAATAGTAAATCATAAGCAACGTTTATAGTATCAATTCAGGGGTTATTTTTATTATTCGTATAATTGCGAAATTACTTTATCAGAAAATTAATGTATAAATATTATATAGTATCATTCTTTGCCGTACTTCTTAGTTTTTCAGCTGCTAAAGCAAACACCAGAGATTCAATTGGGGTTGAAAATTACAATGGTAAAAAATTGATCATCCATAAGATTGTCGCAAAAGACACCTACTATTCTTTAGGAAGAAGATATAACGTTGTTCCTAAGTATATTATGACTTTTAATGACAATAAGTACCTTCAAATTGGAGTTATTATTAAAGTGCCAACCAACATCCCGTTTAACGAAAATCCGACTGCTACTGCAAGTGTTAAAGAGACCACAACACCAGCGGTTACTGACACACCTACTGAGGGCAATCTGATTGAACATGCTGTTCAGAAAAAAGAAAACCTTAATATGCTTGCAGAAAAATACGGCACTACTGTAAACGAAATCAAAAGGGTTAATAATCTTCGTTCAATAAACTTACAAATTGGTAAGGTATTAAAAATTCCTGCTACAAAATCTCCGGATGGAACACCATTGGCAACTGTAGATCCTGAAAAGATCAACACCCCGCCGGTTGAAAACACACAAAAGGATCCTGTGGCTATTGTAGTTAAAAAAGACAGCATAAAGCCTCAACTGCCAATACAAAAACCTGCAGCAGTTAAGCCAGATACTTCAAAGCCCGACACTTCAAAACCAGATTCAACGAAGCCTGATTCTTCAAAACAAGATAACGGGCCGTTATTGATCCATACAGTGGCGTCAAACGAGACGATGTATTCTATTGCAACACGCTACAAGTTAACAATGGATCAGTTAAAAGCTAAGAACAACCTGACAGACAACTCATTAACTGTTGGTCAGAAGTTATGGATCAGGGGTCAATATCCTGTTACTCCTCCACAGCCTGAACACCCTCTTGATACCCTAAACTCTATCAAAGATCCATCATTAAAGTATGCAGCAAGCAGATACGGCTTAAACCAGATCGACGAAAAAGGTACTGCTGTATGGATTTCTGATACTGATCTTGATCCTACTAAAATGTTGGTTTTACACCGCACAGCTCCAATTGGAACCGTAATGAAAATTACCAACCCAATGAGCAACAGATCAACCTTTGCAAAGGTTGTTGGTAAATTTTCTGAAAATGAGTCTACAAAAGATGTTATAATTGTAATGACTAAAGCTGTTGCCGATGCACTGGGAGCTTTAGACAAAAGATTTTATTGCAATTTAACATACGGCGGACAAGAGAATGAACAATAATAAGCCCTTTATTATCGGTATTGCGGGTGGTAGTGGATCCGGTAAAACCTTCTTTTTGAACTGTTTCCTACATCATTTTAAAAATGATGAGGTAACATTAGTTTCACAGGATGATTATTACATCCCGGCTGGTGAAATGACTCAGGAAGAGAATAAATTATACAACTTTGATTTACCATCAACCATAGATGATCAGCAATTTCTGCTTGACATTAAAAAACTCTTAAAAGGAGAAGTTGTTTATAAGAAGGAATATAACTTCAATAATCCATTAGCAATAACCAAAATACTGGAAATTAATCCAGCCCCTATTATCATTGTTGAGGGGCTTTTTATCCTCCATTTTAAAGAAATTGCTGCCCTTCTGGATCACAGGATTTTTGTTGAAGCAGAAGAATCTGTGGCATTAGACCGCAGAATTAAACGTGATGGTATGGAACGTGGATACCCTGAAGAAGATGTGGTTTACAAATGGAACAATCATGTGGTTCCTGCTTACAAAGAGTTCTTATTGCCTTACAAAGGCGAGTGTGATCAGGTTATTATAAATAATTATGACACACCTGATGATATCATCAAAATAACCGAAGAGATCTCAGTAGATCTGAAGGTAAAATATTGCAA
Organism: uncultured Pedobacter sp.; assembly: GCF_946479715.1. Next base: position 5,167 of record NZ_CAMLHF010000061.1, read on the forward strand.
ACATAAACAGGCCTAATAAGCCTGTTTATGCTTAGAATTAATCCAGTATCATTTCAGGCGCGTTATCATCAGCGAAGAGTTTACCAGCAGTGGCTTGTTTGATGTAATCAACACTTACTCCCGGAGCCCTTTCTACTAATCTAAATCCACCTTCAGGTAATATATCCAATACAGCTAATTCTGTTACCACTTTTCTTATGCAGTTTACTCCTGTAAGTGGTAAAGAGCATTTTGGCAATAGCTTACTTTCGCCCGCTTTATTTACATGCTGCATGGCAACAATAATATTCTTTGCGGAAGCTACAAGATCCATTGCCCCTCCCATTCCTTTCACCATTTTACCCGGTATTTTCCAGTTGGCGATATCACCATTTTCTGATACCTCCATGGCTCCTAATATGGTCAGGTCAATTTTCTGGCTTCTGATCATCCCAAAACTCATTGCCGAATCAAATATGGATGATCCGGGTAAGGTAGTAATGGTTTGTTTACCGGCATTAATTAAATCAGCATCCTCTTCTCCTTCAAAAGGAAATGGCCCCATACCCAACAACCCATTTTCAGATTGAAGCACCACATTAATCCCTTGAGGGATAAAATTAGCCACCAACGTAGGGATACCAATTCCTAAATTCACATAGTAACCATCTTTTATTTCTTTTGCGATACGTTTCGCAATACCATTCTTATCGAGCATATCAATATATTATAGAATTAATTTCTTGGTCTAACCGTACGCTGTTCTATTCTTTTCTCGTAGTTAGCCCCCTGAAAAATGCGGTGCACATAAACACCGGGAGTATGTATATGATCCGGATCCAGCACTCCGGGTTCTACAAGCTCTTCTACCTCGGCAATGGTAATTTTTCCTGCCATAGCCATTACGGGATTAAAATTGCGACTGGTAGATCTGAAGATCAGGTTCCCTGCAGTATCACCTTTCCAGGCTTTTACTAAGGCAAAATCAGCATCAAAAGCATACTCCATCAGGTAATCTTTCCCGTTAAAATTTCTGGTCTCCTTACCTTCGGCAACCTCGGTACCTACACCGGCAGGAGTAAAAATAGCAGGCATACCATATCCCGCTGCCATGCATCTTGTAGCCAAAGTACCTTGAGGAATCAGCTCTACTTCCAATTCACCACTTAGCAACTGACGCTCAAATTCGGCGTTTTCCCCTACATAGGATGAGATCATCTTTTTAACCTGATGCTGCTGCAACATCAAGCCAATACCAAAATCATCCACTCCTGCATTATTTGATATACAGGTTAGTTCTTTAACCCCTTTTCTTACCAGAGCGGCAATGCAATTTTCGGGTATTCCACACAAACCAAAGCCTCCAAGCATTAAAGTACTACCGTTTTTTATGTCACTGATGGCTTCATCAGCACCTGCTACGACTTTGTTTATCATACTAAATTTTGTTACTAAATTATATTATAAATTGTGTTAGAACCAAACTATTTCGCTATTTCTATAATTTTATCATCACTACCGTTACTACTTCCAATATATACCTTACCATCCGGGCTCATGCATATGGCCCTTAACCGCCCGTAATCATTTACAAGATAATCTTTACTGGTCTCTACCTTATCACCGGCTGCATCGAGTTTTAGCTGAGTTAGTTTAGAAGCCTTTAAGCTAACCAATAGCAAAGAGTTTTTCCATTCAGGAATAAGATCAGCACTGTAGTAAGTTAAGCCGCTGGTGGCTATTGTAGGAGTCCATGCTTGAATAGGCTCTACCACATTATGCGCAGTACAAAATGTTTTTTCAGCATCTTTGTCGCAATAACCCTCAACATTTGGCCAGCCATAATTTCGTCCTTTTTGAATGATGTTAACCTCGTCATCGTTATTAGGGCCATGCTCAGATTCGTATATTTTTCCATTGGCCAGCACCAAACCTTGCGGGTTTCTATGTCCTAAACTCCATACGCGGCTACCCGCAATCGGGTTATCGGCAGGTATAGACCCATCAAGATTTACCCTGAGTATTTTGCCCGACAAAGAATTCATGTTTTGTGCATTATCAGCCTCACTTGCATCACCGGTAGTAATCAGGAGTTTTTTATCTGCTGTAATGAGCAATCTGGAGCCATTGTGGATTGATGCTGCCGGAATCTGATCAAGAATAACCAGAGGCGAATTCAGGGTGCCGTTTGAGTAAGTAAACCGAACTACTTTCCCTTTATAATTAGAGCCGTAATCATAAACTACATAAACCCATGGGTTGGCTTCAAAGTCGGGATTTAGGGTCATACCCAGCAAACCACCTTCACCTTTTGATACCACTTCGGCAATGGTATGAAGCGCCGTTACAGCACCTGTTTCCGGATTTATTCTGCTAATTTTCCCTGAACGTTCGGTAATCCATAATTGCTTATCAGGTCCGTAAACAACTTCCCATACATGTGAAAGTCCTGTGGCTAAAACTTTGGTTTTAATAGCAACATCACCAGGATTCTGCGAGTCTCCGGATTTGTTTTTCTTACAAGAAGAAACGCTCATAAAGAGCGCGAACAAACTTATAAATAATACCTTCATAGGATGTCTTTTTCTCATACAACATCCTAAATGTAAATAAGTTTATCTAATTGAAATAAACATAAGTGATACCATCGCCACCTCTATCTGCATGTTCATCTTCTACCCTGTTTACCTGACTATATTTCTTTAAATATTCGCGAATCAGTTTCCTTAAAATGCCATCCCCTTTTCCGTGGATGATCTTTATAAATGGAAAACCAAGCATGATCGATTTATCAAGATATTTTTCTACTTCATGCAAGGCATTTTCGCCACGCATACCACGTAGGTCAAGCTCAGCAGTAAAACTCGATATCGCTTCAGAAATACTGCCGGTAAATGAGTTATTCTGAACTGCTTTTTTAGCCTGTTTGTTGCTGATTTTCTGAACACGGTTTTTCTTCAGTACAGAACGAAGATCACCCAGTGCAACCACCAGGTTATCGCGGTTTATCTCAAGTACCTGGCCCATAGTTTCGCTATTGTTTAGCTGTACCCAATCGCCCACTTCAATAGGCGTATTACTAATCACCGGTACTTCGGGCTTTTTCTCTTCCTTTACATGATTTTGCACCAATACCTTTTGCAGGTTCTGTCTCAACTCTTTGGTTACTACCTTATCTGCCTTGCTTTCTTTAATCTCTGCTATGGTATTCTCAACCAGTTTATTGGCATTTCTAATAATCGCCTGGGCTTCGAGCTTAGCTTCTTTAATCAGTACTTTCTTATTCTCATCCAGAAACAGTTTAAGTTTCTCGTTTTCAGCAACAAGGTTTTTCACCTTATTCTGTTGATTAGAAAGATTCACCTTTGTATCGTAAATCTGTTTCTTTTCACGTTCCAGATCAACCAGCAAACTATCTATCCTGTTTTGATTGGTACCGGTTTTAGCTCTGGCAAGTTCCAGCACTTCTTTTTGCAAACCAATGTTCTGCGCAATCTCAAAAGCATAAGAACTTCCCGGTTTACCAATTTCCAGTACATACATTGGCTTCATCTTGTCGTTATCAAACAACATGGAAGCATTTTCTAAGCCCGGGGTATTGCCAGCAAAAAGCTTTAAATTAGAGTAGTGAGTAGTAATTACCCCTCTTACTTTTTTATTGTTCAATACCTCCAAAACAGCCTCGGCCATAGGCCCACCAAACTGAGGATCAGTACCGGTTCCAAACTCATCAATTAAAACAAGCGATTTAGGCGTAGCATGAGCAACAAAATACCTCATTTTAGTAAGGTGTGCACTATAAGTACTTAAATCGCTTTCTATAGACTGATCATCGCCTATATCGGCAAATATCTGATCAAATATACCCACCTCACTAGATTCATGAACTGGAATCAATAGTCCTGATTGTACCATTAACTGTAATAGACCTACAGTTTTCATACAAACGGACTTACCTCCGGCATTAGGCCCTGAAACGAGCACAATCCTCATGTTCTCATTAATATGAAAATTTAAAGGGACAACCGTTTTCTTATCTTCTTTAAATGAAAGGTACAGTAAAGGGTGGCGTGCATTAACCAACTTAGTCTTGGCTTCCTTTATTAGAACCGGCATATCGGCCTCAACATCTATAGCGAACAGGGCTTTTGCACGGACAAAATCTAACTTAGTAAGGAAACCATGGTACGACAATAATAATGGCGTATATGGTCTCAGATCATTTGTGAGCGCTATTAAGATCTTTATAATCTCCCTGCGCTTGTCAAATTCCAGATCCCTAAGCTTATTGTTTAATGAAAATACCTCTTCTGGCTCTATGTATACCGTTTGTCCGCTAGCCGATTCATCATGAATAAAACCTTTCAGTTTCCTTTTATTTTCGGCAAGTACCGGTATACACATTCTGCCATCACGAATGGTCAAACTACCATCAGCAACCCAATTATTACTAATTGCCTGCTTATAAATGGAGTCCATTCTCTTCCTTACGTCCTGTTCTGCTTTTGCGATCTCTCCAATTATATTTTGAAGTGCAACCGAAGCATTTGGCTTTATCTTTCCTTTTGGGTCCAGTACAGATTCTATACGCTTAAGTATATTCTTTTCGACAGGCAGGTGCTCAAACAGTGCCTCCAGATTAGGGTATACTTCTTTTCTTTCATCAAAAAACCTCAGTACAGAAAATACAGTTTGTAAAGAGGCATACATTTGGTGCAGCTCATCCTCTACAAGGTAAGTGCCCTCCACTCTGATCTTATCGGCCAGAGATTTTATGTCGAAAAATGTACTGATTTGCAGCGGCTCCTGGTTCTCGAGGATACTTTTAAACTCATTTGTTTGTCTCAGAAACTTATTGATCTGATCAAACTTGGTCATCACCTGCATTTTGCCTACCATTTGCTGCCCCATAGGGCTCAGACAGTGTGCGTAAATAAGTTGTTTTACCTCATTAAACCCCAAACGCTCTAAACAATTCTCCGGATATAACATTCCTATTTCTATCTTATTTTTTATTAATTGTCTTCTTTAATAATTCTCTGGCCTTTATAGAATCTGCCCTCTTTTTCCTAATGGCCTTTCTTAAAACGGCTTTTGCTTTCTTGGTTGAATCCACTTTTTTAATAGAATCAGCCTTTTTAATTGCAATAACTTTCTTTAAAGAGTCGGCCTTAAATTTAGCTCGTTGCGGTGCAGTAACTTTTTTCAAAGAATCTGCTCGCTTCACAGAGTCGGCCTTCATCTTAGCTTTAAGAATTTTAGCTGCTTTCGCATTCACCAATGAATCTGCTTTCACCAAAACGTTCTTTTGCTTGGTTAATCCCTTGGTTACCTTATCATAGATACCATCTAATACTTTCGGATGCTGACTGTAGTAAGCCATGCTTTTACCATAAAGGGCAGAATCTATCTCGTATCTTTTATAGATACCGTTATAATAAGCCGCAGCCGTGGCTCTCGAGGTATCCACATTAGGTATTGTAGTGATGTAAGCATCCACAATATGAATGTCGTGCAACACCAGCGCCATTTTATCGGGCTGAATAATATCGGAAGGAATACCTGGCTTACAGCCTGCAACGAATAAAAAAAGGAAGGCTGTATATATAAAGTTCTTCATTATGGGCTAAAACATCATTATTTCTTAGACAAAGTTCGCTAAGGTTCTTATTTTTACCAAAAATACTGATAAATGAGTATAGCAGATAACTTATTAGAATATAAAAGCGAATTAGATAAGACACAGGTTGAGTTAATAGCCGTATCTAAATACCAGGAGCCCTCAGCAATTATGGAAGCTTACGATGCCGGGCAACGCGTTTTTGGCGAAAACATAGTTCAGGAACTGGTTGATAAACAAGCACAACTACCAAAAGATATTGAGTGGCATCTTATTGGTCATCTGCAAACCAACAAGGTAAAATACATTGCCCCTTTTGTAAAACTAATCCACTCGGTTGATAGTCTGAAGCTATTAATTGAAATAAATAAACAAGCCCTAAAAAATAAGCGGGTAATAGACTGTTTACTTCAAATTTATATTGCCGATGAAGACACCAAATTTGGTCTTGGTTTTGATGAGGCTATTGAACTGCTCAGGTCAGAAGAATTTGCTACACTTAAAAACGTACGTATTGTAGGTTTAATGGGAATTGCAAGTAACAACGCCACGGAAAAACAGACTCTTGATGAGTTCACTGAGTTAAAAGTACTTTTTGACGGCATTAAAGTTAGCTTTTTTAGAAAAGATGACTACTTTAAGGAAGTATCTATGGGTATGTCTGGCGATTACAAACTAGCAATTGAAGCAGGTAGCACAATGGTAAGGGTTGGCAGCAGTATTTTTGGTAAAAGAAAGATTAAACATTACAAAACAGAATGAGCATTACAATAAGAGTTGCTGAACGGGAAGATTGTCCAAGATTATTGGAATTAATTAATGAACTGGCTCTTTATGAAAAAGCGCCAGAAGAAGTAACCGTAACCATAGATGAATTTATGGATGCAGGTTTTGGCGAAAACAAAGTATGGAAAGCTTTTGTTGCTGAGGATAACAATAAAATTATTGGCTTTGCCCTATATTATACCCGCTACTCGACCTGGAAAGGATGTCGTTTATACCTGGAAGATTTCATTGTAACTGAAGAATACAGAGGAAAAGGCGCAGGCAAGCTCCTTTTTGAAACGGTTATACAGGAAGCAAAAGATAAAAGCTACAATGGTATGGTTTGGCAGGTGCTGGACTGGAATGAACCAGCAATTAATTTTTACAAAAAGTACGCTGCTGATATAGAAGCAGGATGGTTAAATGCATCCTTCTCGAAGGAACAAATCTCAAAGTAACATGAAAAAATTAGGATTATTTATTATCGCCATAGGTTTTATAGCTTGTCAGAGTGAGAATAAAACAAGCAATACTACCGACACCACAAGTGTTGTAACCACAGGCGACTCATTAACTTTTAAATACGATTCAGTAAAAGTTTATAGCAAGACCCCTGTATCTGTAAATAAAAATGTAACTGATACTTCTAAGGCAGTTATTTCATATCCTTTGTTTAGTGATGAAAAAGTAAACCAGTTTGTTGAAAGCAAAATAAAACTGACAGCAGATTCTGGCAAAAACTACAAAACATATAATGAATATGCTACCGATTTTATAAAAGGTTATGACGACTTTAGAAAATCTGAGAAGGATTACCCGCAAACCTGGTTCTTAGACATCAATGCTAAAGTTGTGAAACAAAAACCAGGCTACTTGTCGCTGCTAAACACTTATGTAAATTATTCAGGCGGAGCACACCCAAACAGTGTATTCACCTACCTTAACTATGATCCGGCTACACATCAGGAAATCCTTTTAAATTCCTTAATTCAACCAGGTTCCCTGACAAAACTTACTGCTGTGGCCGAAAAGATATTCAGAAAAAATGAAAAGCTTAGCGCTACAGCTAGCTTAAAAGATGGCTATTTCTTTGATAAAGACACGTTTAAACTGAACGACAACTTCACCGTTACCGATGAAGGTTTAATGTTTCTTTATAATCCTTACGAAATCAAGGCTTATGCATATGGAAAAACAGAACTGGTTATCCCTTTCAGTGAGCTAAAAGAAATTGCTAAACCTAATTCATTACTTAGTCCCGCAAATTAATGGAGGTATACAAATTTGGAGGTGCATCTGTTAAAGATGCCGAGGGGGTAAGAAATCTGGCCAACATCATTAAAGAACGTAATCAAAAAAACAATCTGTTAATCGTGATCTCGGCAATGGGTAAGGTTACCAATAAGCTTGAGGATTTAACAAAAGCTTATTTAACTGGCCTTGAGGATACACATCAGATATTTGAAGAAGTAAAACAATTCCATTTCAATATCATTAGCGAGTTATTTCCAGACCACAGTAACCCGGTGTATAACGATGTGGCAAACTCATTCGTAGAGATAGATTGGTTAATAGAGGAAGAACCAGACGATGCAGCTGATTACATTTACGATCAAATCGTTTCAATCGGCGAGATCGTTTCTACCAAAATAGCCGCTGCTTATTTAAACGAAACAGGTTGTAATGTGCAATGGGTTGATGCCCGTAACTTTATCCATACAGATAACAATTACCGTGAGGCGCAGGTAAACTGGGAAAAAACAGAGCAGGAAATACAGAAAAAACTTGGCCCTGTTTTAGAACAATATATTGCAGTAACACAAGGATTTATTGGTAGCACAAGCGAAAACTTCACCACAACTCTTGGTAGAGATGGATCTGATTATTCGGCAGCAATATTTGCTTCTTGCCTAAATGCGACTTCATTAACCATATGGAAAGATGTACCCGGAGTTTTAAACGCGGATCCTAAATGGTTTGATGAAACAGAAAGAATCCCGCGTTTATCTTATCACGATGCAATTGAGCTTGCCTATTATGGTGCAACAATTATTCACCCTAAAACAATAAAGCCAATTCAGAACAAGAACATTCCTTTATTTGTTCGTTCTTTTCTTGATCATAAGGCCGAAGGCACAGACATTACAGGAGAAAACAATCACCTGCCGGTCCCATCCTTTATATTTAAGGTAAACCAGGCACTGATCTCTATTTTCCCTAAAGATTTCTCTTTCATCATAGAAGAAAACCTAAGTGATATTTTTAGTTTGTTCCATAAACACAAGGTAAAAATCACTACCATGCTGAATTCTGCAATCAGTTTTTCGGTAAGTTTTGATCACGACCCTAAAAAGCTGGAAGGGTTGATAGCAGATCTTTCACAGCATTATAAAGTTAAGTATAACACAGGCCTGGAATTGGTTACCATAAGGTACTACAATCAGCAAACCATAGATAGGGTAACTGTTAACAAAAATATCCTACTGGAAGTTAAAAGCAGGTATACCTGTCAAATTGTAATGAGGGACAAGACAACAGTTGAATAGACATGTTTTAGATAGCGAGGTTCAGGAGTACATTAACAATCATTTAAATGATGATGTACACAAACTCGCTATGTCTAAAAGTCCGTTTAAAGATGTTGATTCTAAAGCGCTTGCTAACCAGATTGCGGCAAAAAACAAATCGGTAAAAAAATTGCCTACCTGGTATAAAACGGATTCCATTTATTACCCTGCCCTACTTTCCATTGAGCAATGTTCATCGGAAACCACAGCAGCCTACAAAGCAGGATTGGCCATTGGCGACAGCTTAATAGATCTTACAGGTGGCTTTGGGGTAGATAGTTATTACTTTGCAAAAACCGTTAAAAACTTAACACATTGCGAAATCAATGCGGATCTTTCTGAAATAGCGGCTCATAATGCAGTAATGTTGGGGCAACCAAATATTAGATGCCTGGCAGTGGACGGCATTGCACTACTGGAAAAAACCAACGAAATCTTTGATACGATTTATCTGGACCCTGCAAGAAGAAGTTCAGCAGGCAAAGTTTTTATGTTAAAAGACTGCACGCCTAATGTGGTTGAGCATCTGGATTTATTACTTTCCAAATCAAAACGCATCATTATTAAAACAGCGCCGTTATTAGACATTACGGCTGGTTTAAAGGAGCTAGGCAATGTTTCTGAAGTTCATATTATAAGTGTAAAGAATGAGTGCAAGGAACTGTTGTGGATTATTGATAGCAACACACCTGCCCAACAACCAAAAATAACCTCAGTTACCCTAAACGAATCTCAAAAAGAATTCTCCTTTTTTAAAGGGGAAGAAGAAACAGGGGTTGAATTGCTAAACGAAACTCCTTCCGGCTACATGTATGAACCAGATACAGCACTGCTTAAAAGCGGGGCCTTTAACCTGATAGCAGCAAGGTTTAGGTTAAAAAAGCTCCATCATCAAACGCAGCTGTATGTTTCAGATCATGTGGATTCTTCCTTTCCTGGCAGAATTTTTAAGATCAACACGCTCTTATCTTCCGGTGATCTTAAAAAAGAAAAGTCGCTAAAGGGGAATGTAATTGTCAGAAACTATCGGGATAAAGCAGAAAGCCTGGTAAAGAAGTATAAAATAAAGCCTGATCACAACAAATTCTTTGTTTTTACACAAGGTGCTAACAATGATTATCTAATAATAGATGCCGAGATAGTACAGCATTATTAAATTTTAGGTTTAGTTATTTCAATAATTCTTTCAAAAAAAATGACCAATTTAATTTAGCTTTATGCTAATCAAATAATCATAACCAAATTTTTCCTGATCATGAAACAATTAACGCTCATTCTCTTATCTCTATTTATTTCAACTGTCGTTTTATCCCAAGATAAAAGCAAGGTTAACAGCCTAATTTCTGAAGGGGTTAAATTCCATGACGCTGGTAAATTTGAGGAAGCTATTTCAAAATATAAAGAAGCATTACAATTAGATCCTGATAATTCTACCGCGAATTATGAAATTGCCTACTCGCTCTTTAGCAATAAATCGGCTAAAGATGCCATCCCCTATCTGAATAAGATAATTGAAGGGAATCATTCTAATTCAGGCAATGCGTACGACATGTTAGGGAGTATTTATGATACACAGGGACAGAAAGATAAAGCCATTGAATATTATAAGCGTGGCATAAAAGCGCAGCCAGAATATCAGGGTCTATATTATAATCTTGCTATAACCTATAGCAGTATCGGTAAAAATGGAGAGGCACTACAAAATGTGACCAAAGCTTTGCAGCTAAATCCAAAACACGCAAGTAGCCATCGGTTATATGCTTTAATTAACATGGCCGAACCAAGTAATAAAATTGCTGCGCTTCTTAGCTACTGTAATTTCCTGATACTGGAAGCAACCACCCAGCGCTCGGCTAAAGCTTATCAGGATGTTAAATCAATTCTCAATTCAGGGATTACCAAAACAGCTGGAGTAAACAACATTACGATGAATCATAATCCTACCGAAAAGGATCCCGACGTAGGTGCAGCAAGTCTGGCCATATCAATGGCTTCGCTGTCCCCCGGGTTGGCTGGTTTATCAGAAGCGGATCAACTAGAACTGCAGCTTAAAACAATTTTTGGAATTACCGGAGAGCTTTCTGAAAAGAAAAAAGAAAAGGATTTTTTCTGGTCTTTTTACGCCGATTATTTTTATAAGCTATCTAAATCAGAGTTTATGCCATTAATAGCACGTATTATAAGCTTTACTTCCAATCAGGAAGAAAAGAGAAAATGGATAAAAGAACATGAACAGCTTTTAACGGACTATTCAGTTTGGGAATCTGCAACTCCGCGTAATTGAGACCTTCAATAGCTTAATCAAAAAGAAAGCCCCGAAATACTTATATTCCGGGGCCTCATCACCCTCACCTATCACCTTTAATTGTGGTAGATTAAACTCCCTTAAAAAAAGAATATTAACTATTCATTTTTAAGCATTTACGTAGTTAGGTGACAAATGGTTGCCGATATCATATGGAATTACTTTGAGATGACGAAAGCCTATTCAGCGGCTAATATTTTGATGTCCTTTATCTCCAGTATTGACCTAGCATATCCTTTCAAAACACTGTTAATCATGGCCTGTCCAACCTCTTTTAAAGTGCTTACCTGGCCTGGGATTAATAAGCGTAGCAAAGGATATAGTGATGCTATAACTTTATAAAGCCCTTTAACATTTACCTGACCTGCGGTAGGCTTCATAAAACCCGGACGAAAATTATATACATTTTTAAATGGCAACTTCATTAAAGCATTCTCTGTTTTACCTTTAACACGTGCCCACATCACCCTCCCTTTTTCGGAACTATCTGTATGACTACCGGATATATGGCTAAAAACCATCCCAGAATTAAGAAAAGCAAGTTTATTTGCAAGGTGCAGCGTGGTATCGTAAGTAATGTAACTATATTCCGCTTCCTTCATCCCATTTGAACTTATACCTGCGCAATAAAAACAAGCATCGTAACCTGTTAACTGATCTTCGACACCATCAATATTAAAAAAATCCGGCACGATGCATTCTTTTAATTTAGGATGCTTCTGGCCGCTATAAGGCTTGCGCCCGATCACCAGAACCTCTTTTACCTGCGGATGCGACAGGCATTCTAATAATACTCCTTCGCCTACCATACCGGTAGCTCCTGTAATGATCACCTTAATTTCCATTTATTCAGTTATTAATTTTCGTGCCCATACAAAACTCAGGCCCCCTCGTATAAAATTACAATTCCAAACCAAAGCGCAAGCATTCTTTACAAACAATTTTAACATACTTTAACATACTTTAACATTCCTAAAACAGCTAACTTTCAATGTTTTAGTTATTTTTACTATTACGAAAATTACCCACAAACTATGAACCACTATCAAAAAATTAACAATCTTGTAGGATTTCTGCTTTTTCTTATAGCAGGAATTGTCTACTGGCTAACCATGGAGCCAACCGTAAGTTTTTGGGACTGCGGAGAATTCATTTCTGCAGCCGATAAATTACAAGTGGGTCACCAGCCCGGCGCTCCTTTGTTCCTGATGATAGGAAAGCTGTTTTCCTTGTTAGCTGCAGGTGATGTAACAAAAATTGCATACTGGATGAACTTCAGCTCTGTAATTTTTAGTGCCGCTACGGTTATGTTTCTTTATTGGACCATCACCCTGATTGCCAGTAAGCTATACAAACAGAAAAAAACTACCGCAGATGTGCTTACCATTGTTGCTACAGGGGCAGTTGGTGCTTTGGCATTTACCTTTTCAGATACATTTTGGTTTTCGGCAGTTGAGGCCGAGGTATATTCACTTTCCATATTATTTACGGCCCTTGTATTTTGGGCAATTTTGAAATGGGAAAGTAAAACAGACGACCGTTGGCTGGTACTAATTGCATTTGTAATTGGATTATCGATTGGTGTTCACTTATTAAGTTTATTGGCCATTCCAGCTGTAGTACTGGTTTATTATTTCAAAAAAACGACAAAGCCAACCACCTTTGGTATCATTAAAGCGATAGGTGTTGCAGGTCTTATATGGGTAGTAGTTCAGTTCGTTATCATCCAATATTTTGTACTGTTTGCTGCCAGATTCGATTTGTTCTTTGTAAACACACTGGGTTTTGGATTTGGATACGGTGCCATTACATTTATACTGCTTTTGGCCGCCAGTATTACCTACGCCATCTACTACTCAATTAAGCATAAAAAATACAATCTTAACCTCAGCATGATCTGCCTAACATTTGTATTGTTTGGCTTTAGCTCTTATTTTTTAATCATTATAAGAGCAGATGCGAAACCAAGCTTAAACCTTTCGAATCCTGATAATGCTTTTGCTTTATATGGTTATTTAGGACGTACAAATTATGGCCAAACGCCCCTTCTATACGGACAAACTTTTGATGCTAAACAAATTGATGGCAAAGAAACTTATACCAAATACAGGAAAGGAAAAGATAAATATGAGGTTTCGGGAAGAGGTATAGATGTGGAATACGATAAGAATCTATTGTTTCCAAGAACATATAGCGACAAACCAGATCATATAAACTTTTACAAGCAATGGTTAAATCTTGCTGATGGACAAACCCCTTCTTTTGCCCAGAATTTAAAGTTCTTTGCATCATACCAGGTAGGTTTTATGTACTGGCGCTATTTTTTCTGGAATTTTGTTGGTCGACAAAATGACAATCAAGGTCAGGGAGGCTATAGCGAAGGAAACTGGATAACAGGAATTAAATCACTGGATGCTGTACGATTGGGGAGCCAAACTAACCTGCCGCCAAGTATTGTTGAAAATGAAGGGTTTAACAGATTTTACGGTTTACCTCTAATATTAGGTATTGCAGGTCTATTCTTTTTATACCGTAGAAACCGAAATGACACCCTAGTAATTACAACACTTTTCTTATTTACCGGTCTGGCTATTATTGTTTATTTAAATCAAGATCCAAGACAGGTAAGAGAAAGGGATTATGCCTATGTAGGTTCCTTTTATGCCTTCGCTATCTTTATTGGCTTTGGGGTATTTGCTATCAGGGAGTGGTTATCGCGCTTTAATGCGCCTAAATTGAGCCTTATAGTGGCTTCGTTGGTTGGCTTATTGGCCGCGCCCGCAATTATGGGTGTTCAGGGTTGGGGCGACCATAACCGTTCTGGCAAAGCAACTGCCTTAGAATGGGCAAAAAACTATCTTAACTCTTGCGCTCCGAACGCCATACTGTTTGTGACGGCCGATAACGATACGTTCCCTTTGTGGTACGCACAAGAGGTTGAGGGTATTCGTACCGACATACGGGTTGTAAATATTCAATACCTTTCTGATGATGCATATATCAATCAAATGAAATTGAAGTTGAATAAATCTGCAGCTCTGCCTATTACTATGCCAACAGAGAAGTATGTAAATGGTGTTAGAGATTATATTCGTTATTATGATTACGATTTAAAAGACAGTGTAGAGCTAAAAGATCTTTTAGCAGTATTGACTTCAGATAATAAGGAGGATAAACTTCCGCTGTCGGATGGAAGTTTCGTGAATTTCCTGCCTACCCAAAACTTCCACTTAACCGTAGATTCAGATCAATTGATAAAAACGCATACCATTTCGGCTAAAGACAAAGACAAGGTTGCACCTTTGATGGAGTGGAAGTACAATAAAGATATCATGTACAAATATGACCTGGCTTTGCTTGATATCATTGCAAACAACAATTGGGAAAGGCCAATATATTTCGAATCAAACGTATCTGAAGATACTTATGCAGGTTTAGGCAAATACCTATATCTTGAAGGATATGCGCTCCGTTTATTGCCTTTCAAAACTGACCCTAAGGATACGCGCGATAAAATGGAGAAAACAAACAGCGATCCGATGTATGATAATCTAATGCATAAATTTGATTTTAAAAGCTTTAAAACTGCAAAATACATCGATCCGGAAAGCAGAAGAGTTGCCCAAAGTTCATGGAGTGTTTCGAACTCGCTTACTACAAACCTTTTCATGGAAGGAAAAACGGATAAGGCACGCAACATTTTAGTTAAAAGCGTTAAAGATATCCCTCTTAAAAATTATTCAGTTGATGATACGATAAACAGGTATCAGACCATACAAAACATGTATGCCTTAAATGAAACAAAGGCAGCTATTAAATTGACAAATGAAACACTTGAATTTTTAGATAAAGAGCTAACCTATATTGCTTCTTTAGAACCAGAGCGGCATAATGCTTATGGAAGAGATATTCAGGTAGGAATGTATGTTTTAAGCAGCCTGCACAGAGTGGCTGTGGGCTACAAGCAAACTGAACTTAGTGATAAGATCGCCAAAAAGTTTGAAGAACTGCAAGCCAAGTTTAGTTAAAACACCTCTTTTACACACACAACTGTTACTTTAAAAACAAAAAGAGGGGCACTATGCCCCTCTTTTATTTATCCTTATATACCACTCTTACTTGTTAGGTTGTGGTGTAGTTCTTAAATAAGGTTTAATTACTTTATGTCCTTTAGGGAACCTTGCAGGAATGTCTTCTGTTTTAATGCTGTTCATTACAACAACATCTTGTCCATCTTCCCAATCTGCAGGAGTTGCAACGCTATAATTAGCGGTAAGTTGCAATGAATCGATTACTCTTAATACTTCGTTAAAATTACGGCCTGTAGACGCAGGGTAGGTTAGCATCAATTTAACCTTTTTATCAGGAGAGATGATGAATAACGAACGTACAGTTAAAGTTTCTGATGCATTTGGATGGATCATATCATATAAATCAGCAACTTTCTTGTCCTCATCTGCAATGATAGGGAACTCTACATTTGTATTTTGAGTTTCATTGATGTCTTTAATCCAGCCTTTATGAGACTCTGCAGAATCAACGCTAAGCGCCAATACTTTAACATTTCTTTTTTCAAATTCTCCTTTTAAAGATGCAGTACGGCCAAGTTCTGTGGTACATACCGGAGTATAATCTGCAGGGTGAGAAAATAAGACTCCCCAGCTATCTCCCAGAAAATCATAAAAATCGATATTACCTATAGAAGTCTCTGCCTTAAAATTGGGAGCTGCGTCCCCTATTCTTAAACTCATAATTATATATTTTAGTAGTAAATAACAATGTTTAAAAGTAAATATTAAAGTCTACAAGTTAAGTATACTATTTAAAATAATTCTCCTGTTTTTGTAATAAAATTAATTTCAGGAATCTTACTTCCCAGGTGCTTGTTAAACTGTTTAATGGTATAATCGGCAAGAATGGGTGTGTCCTTTTCATCGTGTTGGTGCAGAAAGAAGTAGACCTTTTTCAGTCCTTTATCCAACCACTCTTTGATTCTTACCACCCATTCGTCTATCCTTGCAAAGTCAGAATCCTGGTGTGCCGATCCATTTCCGACAAAGCGAATAAATATTTCAGGTATGGTTAGTTCCATATGTACACAGTCTCTTCTACCGCTTGCATCAGTAATTACTGCACCCTTATTTAGGGTTGCAAACATATCAAACACCTGGTTCCGGTTAGCCTCTTCCAAAAACCATCCTTCGTGTCTTAACTCCACAAAAACAGCAAGGTCGGTAGGTAGGTATTTCAGATATTCTTCCAGAACAGGGAGGCTTTTAGGTGTAAAGTTATCTCCAAGCTGCAAAAAGCATGGCCCCAGGAACTGACCAAATTCTGAAATACTTGCCAGAAAAAGATCTGTTGGTACTTCTGCATCTTTTAGCCTTTTAATATGGCTGATTGTTCTGGAAAATTTAGGACAGAAAATAAAACTATTACTGGAATTATCCTCGGCCTTAGCTTTCCATTTCTTGATCAGTTCTGCATTCGGGATGCTGTAAAAAACGGCATTCAGCTCAATAGAATTGAAATGTTTTACATATTGATCCAGAAAGTCGGCCTCTTTGGTTTTTGGTGGGTAAATCATATTTAACCATTCCTTTCGGCCCCATTTGGCACAGCCTACGTAAAACTCAGGGCTTTTAGCCGGCTTACCTTTCGACAATGTTTTTGAAGTTTGTATGCCATCTTTTGGCAATGTAAAATCTACATCCTTTATCTGGCTATCTGTTACTTTTCCGAAATCCATATTTAAAATTTTATAAAAAACAAAGCCCCGAAATTAAAGTTCTTTCATCGGTTTTTTGTGTTCTTAACCCAGGTTAAGGTTAAATCTACTAATTATTAAACTACTCAGCTAAACAACGATTATCAAATATTGTTATGAATCACAGATTTTGCTATTATTGTTATCTAACCGAATTAGTCCAATAAAGAGTGATCATGGAGGGCTAGAGAAAATAAAGACTGATTAGATCGTTTTAACACCAGTAGAGTGAGGTACAGGATTGTACCACCAAATTAAGACTGCAACTAGTAACAAGACAACAAAAAAGCCGACAGCGACATACTTATTTGCTGTGGATTCCTTATTGCTACTACCAGCAACGACTTGGAAGATAAAGAAAAGCAATTCAAATATGACTCCCATATAGTTACATCTAATTATCAACAAGATAGGAAAAATAAATCCCTATTTAAACTCTTTGGTTTTTAATATTATAAACAACTACAACAAATAAAACTAAAAACAGAATTAACAACCCAATAAAAACGAGAGCCTCTCGAAAATTCTTTCCATTTTTAGCTTGATCGGGATCATTCTTATTTGGTAAAAAATAAACAATTGTTAATCCGATAAAACTAAAAAAAAATACAAGTGTAAGCCCACCAGCACCACCAATATTTCGTTTTTCTCCCAATCTATATCCCTGATATAACATCAAAAGGGAAACGATTATGATAACTACTTCTCTTACTCCCATTGGCATTATTATTTGGTTAGGCTGTAAAATAATAAATTATTTATAAAGTTTATCACCATTAGATTACGACTTAACCAAATAATAAAAAATTTGCAGGAATACCTCTGAACTGGTCAAAAACAACAAACCCCGAAACTAATTAAAGTTTCGGGGTTTCAAATTTATGTGTTAGTTATTAGTTATAACCTTTTATCATAAACACGTAATCCTGAATTTTGGATACCTGTTTTGATGGCTCTAGTTTCGATAATTTGCTCTTTCTAACAGAAGATATCCTTCCAACTATAGAATCTTGAGGGATAGAGCTTAACGCTTCCTGAAGGAACTTTGCTTTTACGGCAAAGGTCGCTCCGTCTGTATAGCTTTCTTTAGCATTGATTATACCTATTACGTTTCCGCTATTATCTAATAGTGGCCCGCCACTATTACCAGGATTAACATCAAGAGATAACTGATAAGCTAAAGTATCACCATTAAAACCGCTTTGTGAACTTAAATATCCTATCCCTAGCACTACTTCATCTTTGGGATAACCCAGTGTGTAAACAGATTCTCCCAAGCCAACTTTTCCCTTTTTCAATGAATAAGGTAAAGAGCCTAATGAGAATTTTTTATCAATGATTTTTAGAATAGCAATGTCGTTAATAGGATCCTTATAAGTAATATCAACTTTATAAAGATCACCTTTGTTGTTCTGAACGTAAACCGTATCAGATTTTTCGACTACATGATAGCTTGTTAAGATATATCCGTTAGAAGAAATTGCAAAACCCGTACCTCCAAATTTAACCGGTTTAACAGGAACCTTTGAATTCTGGCTTGATTTTACATCTCTGATCAGGTTATTCGTAGAGCTTTTAAGCTTACTAAGCTCAGCACTCATTTGTTTATAGCTACCCGTTTGCTCTGTAGTTTGCTGTATAGAATAAATGGTAACAATTGTTAATAATATAAAAGAGGCGGCCACAGCAATTGCTGATTTATTTTTACGCCACATATTAACAATAAATGAAGGATGAGGCCCAAGCTTTCTGCTTAATGCATCAACATCGATCTGATCATGTGCATGATCCATCTTGTTTTTCAAATCAAGATTTGAGGCATAATCCTTTAACGAATCCAAAAAAACCTTATGTGCAACAACCTTATGATCAACAGTTGGATCATTTAAGCGTAATTGCTCAAAAGCGGTGGCTTCTGCCTCAGTAAGCTTACCGTTAAGGTAATCTTCTATTATACCCTCTAACTCTATTTCGTTCCTCATATCACGATTGAAAAAATAATTTCTTTAACCTTTGTAAGCACTTATATTTTTGTGTTTTTGCGTTATCGGTATTGGTATACCCAAACTTTTCACAAATTTCCTGCATGGAAAGGTTGTTAATATAAAAGTCCTGAATAATGGTCTTGCAGGGTTCGCCTAAATGGAGGAGTGCTTCTTGCATCTTATCAAATTGCCTATCCTTTTCTTCATGCTGTTCAACATCCTCTTCTATCGCTATCACATCCTCAAAATCAGAGATGTTATTGGTTTTCTTGCTTTGCTGTGCTAACTTCTTTAACCAAATACGTCTGCAGACTGAGTATATATAGGTCTTTAGTTTACTGCTTAACTCGAAATCTCCGCTTTTAATTTTATTATATAAAACAATTATGCCTTCCTGATACACATCTTTTGCATCATCTTCATCACCGTTATTATTTAAGATAAACTGTAAAATCATCGGGAAATACCCCGTATACAATTTATTTAGCGCTTCTTCTGAGTTATTTAAGACCCCTAAAACTACCTCTCTATCTGTTGGAACTGAACTGCTTAACTTATTACTCACCAATTAATACATTTAAACGTGAATGGTAACCCAATGATAACAAAAAAAATTACTTTTTTTATTTCATCCTTAATACGGCAATACTATAAAGAGTAACCCAGTAACCCGCATTAAAATATTTTTTATTTTTTTTTCAATTAGGTGGGTTACCTTTTAAACTTTACTGTATTAATCTGTAAAATTAATTAATTATTTAAAATAGAATTAGAATGAAAAACGCATTTAAATTTGGCTTTTTAGCTTTAGCAATCTCTTTATCAGTAGCAGCTTGTAACTCTGAGAAAACAGGTGAATCTACAGATACTACTGTAACTGATTCATCTACTGTTGTTACTCAAGTTGATACTAACGTAACTGATTCAACTGTAAAAGATACTACTGTAACTACTACTGTTGATTCAACTAAACACTAGTCATTTTTAACAAAATAAAAAAGGCTTTGGAATCTCCAAGGCCTTTTTTGTTCTCCAAAGTTTTGCTTTTCAGCAACCTTACTTCATTAAAAGGCTAATAAATGCTACATTTGCGCTTGTAAAAATAAGTCAAATTCATGAATTTATCTCCTCTTCAAGCTATTTCTCCAGTTGATGGACGTTATAGAAACACTACTCAAAGCCTTTCTAAATATTTTTCAGAGTCAGCATTAATAAAATACAGAGTATTTGTAGAAATCGAATACTTTATTGCACTTTGTGAAACAGGCTTGCCTGGTTTAAAAGAATTCGATAAATCTATTTACGGTAAACTACGTTTAATTCATGAGCAGTTTGATGATAATCATGCTCAGGAAATTAAAGACACAGAAAAAATTACCAATCATGATGTTAAAGCGGTTGAATATTTTATAAAAAAGCAATTTGATCAATTGGGTCTCGAAGCTTATAAAGAATTTATCCATTTCGGATTAACATCTCAGGACATCAATAACACCGCTATACCTTATACTATTAAATTAGCTTTAAATGAAGTTTACTATCCTCAAATAGCTGAGTTAATTGCTAAAATAAAAAGTCTGGCTACTGAATGGAAAGATGTGCCTTTACTTGCGCATACGCACGGGCAGCCAGCATCCCCTACTAAACTTGGTAAAGAGTTTATGGTATTTGCAGAACGTTTAGAGATCCAGTTAAACAACTTAAAAAACATCCCTAACAGCGCAAAATTTGGCGGTGCAACAGGTAACTTTAATGCACACCATATTGCTTATCCTGGTGTAAACTGGGTAGATTTCTCTAACAATTTTGTAAATGAGATATTAGGTCTTTCGCGCGCTCAGTATACTACTCAAATTGAGCATTATGATCAATTTGCGGCACAATGTGATGCTTTAAAAAGAATAAACAACATCATTATTGATCTTGATAGAGACATTTGGGCATACATTTCCAAAAACTACTTTAAACAAAAAATCAAAGAAGGTGAAGTTGGTTCTTCAGCAATGCCTCATAAAGTAAACCCTATTGATTTTGAAAATGCAGAGGGTAACGCTGGTATAGCAAATGCTTTATTCGAATTTTTTGCTGCTAAATTGCCAATTTCACGTTTACAGAGAGACCTTACAGATTCTACCGTACTTAGAAATGTAGGTGTGCCTCTTGCTCATACTACAATAGCTATTGCATCTACGTTAAAAGGTTTAAATAAGTTATTGCTGAATAATGAGGCTATCCATGCTGACCTTGAAAACAACTGGGCTGTAGTTGCTGAAGCAATTCAGACTGTACTTAGAAGAGAGGCTTATCCTAATCCGTACGAAGCACTTAAAGATCTTACCCGTACCAATCAGAAGATTACCGCTGATACCATGGCGAATTTTATTGATGGCTTAAATGTGAATGATCAGATTA
>NZ_CAMLHF010000062.1 GCF_946479715.1 uncultured Pedobacter sp.
GGAACATTTAACAACAGGTTACTATTGCGGCCGACGGAAGTATTGTAGATAGATTCCAGCTGATCAAGTGTTTTAACCTGATTATCGGTATTGGCGCTATAAAACCATCCTGGTCTGATAGAAACATCAACCTCTGCAGGAATCCAGTATTTACCATTCTCATCACCTGTGTTAAGTACTTTACTTTCAGGAGCCTCTGCTCCTACTCCAAATCCATCGGTATTTAGGGTCGACCAGTTAGTTTCGCCTGCAACGCCTCTTTCATTCCCCATCCAACGAATATCAGGACCGATATCACTAAATATTACTGCCTGAGGTTGGTTTTTGCGAACTACATTATAAAACTTAGGCCAGTCATATGCCTGCTTTTTATCGCCGCCATTTGCACCGTCAAACCATTGTTCAAAAACACTTCCGTAATTGCTTAATACCTCATTAAGGGTGTTGGCAAATACGTCATTATACTTAGGGGTACCATATTCAGGATGATTCCGATCCCATGGAGATAAGTAAACCCCGAATTTTAAGCCGTATTCTTTACAAGCTGCGGATAGTTCTTTTAGCACATCTCCCTTACCATCTTTCCAGGCACTTTCTCTAACAGTATGTGTACTAAATTTACTTGGCCACAGGCAAAAGCCATCATGGTGTTTGGCAGTAATAATAATTGCCTTCATACCAGCATTTTTTGCAGTGCGGGCCCATTGCCGGGCATCAAGTTTCTTAGGATTAAACACCTTTGG
Organism: uncultured Pedobacter sp.; assembly: GCF_946479715.1. The sequence continues at coordinate 744 of NZ_CAMLHF010000062.1, forward strand.
ATCCTCATCGCCATGCCCCCACTCTTTATCTGTAAACGTGTTTGGTCCAAAATGGATAAACATATAATATTCCATTTGTTGCCAGGCGTACTGATTTTTGTTTGGAACGGCACCATAAGGTTTAGGTGCTGCTACAGATGATTGTGCATAACTGTTTGCTGTAAACAATAATGAACACAAGGCTGCAGCTGAATAGGTCTTTATTAGTTTCATTGTGTATGGTTAGTTACGAACTTTAAAATTGCAATTTATGTATTGCTAAAAATTCTACGCTATTGTCATTAAAATAAATGATTTTGGCAAATCTTAAAACTTATCTATTGACGAACTGTTATTGTTTTATCGTTGCCAATAAAATAAGCCATCAAATGAAAACACATGAAACTAATTTAAAGCTCCGGTCGGGAAAATTCTCTATCGAGAAGCACCATTATGAGAACATAGGCCTTACAGAACGTATGGTTTCCGTATTGCTAAGTGGTATTTTAATGACCAGAGGGATTAGAAGACCGCTTAAAGCGCAATTTCTTTATGGCGCTTACCTGGCATACAGGGGCTTTACCGGCAGATGTTTTGTATATGAAAAACTTGGAATAGATGGCAATAAACCAAGAGCGATAAATATTAGGGGCGAATTTGAAATTGACAGACCTGCCAGCGAGGTATATGCCTACTGGCGCGATTTAAATAACCTTCCGGGAAGCATTAAACATTTACTAAATGTAGAGGTAATTGACGAAAACCTTTCTCATTGGAAAAGCAATGTAATGGGAAATTTATTTTCGATAGACTGGGATGCAGAAATTATTAAGGATGAACCAAACCATTTAATTGGATGGAGATCTTCTCCAAGTTCTTTAATAAGTCATGTAGGGCGAGTTAAATTTACAGAAACAGCAGATAAATCGGGGACTATATTGAAAGTTGTTCTATCCTATCATCCTCCAATTGGAGGTGTTGGTATTGGTTTAGCCAGGCTATTAAACCCTTATTTTGAGAGTCTCTTAAAAAAAGAGATCAGGAGCTTTAAACATACTATTGAAAACAAGATTCCGATATATGCTAACGGAACCTTGTAAAAGTATCTTTAGTTACTAAGGAGTAACACTCCCTGCGCCCAGATAAGCTACAATTCCAAGAAGGAAAGAGATAATGTAAAGGCCCAATATGGTAATGGTAATAATACCCCAAAATTTAAAGAACGATTTCATTTTGCTCATTGCCTCGCTTAGCGCCGGCTGATCACCATATAATACTGCTTGTTTTGCCGAATTGGCATATTTAAACATTAATAAGCTCGGGTAAAAATAAAGTAAGGCCGACAATAGAAAAACAACCGTAAGAAAACCTCCTCCAAGTGCTGCCCAAGGGTTGTTCGCTGCGCCTACTTTGCCATTCATTGCGCTTATCAATGCTTCTGCACTAAATGAAAACAAGATCATAATTCCGGTTGCTACAAATCCTATTATAGATAGGAATTTGGTCCACCTGGCGGTTTCATATATGTAACTACGTATGTCTTCTGTTACGGTTAACAAGACTTCCTCTCCCTCTTGAGGGTCATTGTGTGTTGTTTCCTCAGGATTTTCTTCTTCAAAATGTTCCATGTTGATCGTATTGTTTTTTTATAAGGCTTTTAGCTTGCCTAAACATAAAGAATATTTTTAAAAAATTGATACCTTTGCGCCAAATCAAGAAAAAAACATACATGGCATTACAATGTGGTATAGTTGGTTTACCAAATGTTGGAAAATCCACTTTATTTAACTGTTTATCTAACGCAAAAGCTCAGGCCGCTAACTTCCCATTCTGTACTATAGAACCGAATATTGGTGTTATTACAGTTCCTGACGATAGGTTAACGAAACTTGCAGAACTCGTAAATCCTAACCGGATTGTACCAAATACAATTGAAATTGTAGATATAGCAGGTTTGGTAAAAGGAGCTTCAAAAGGTGAAGGTCTTGGTAACCAATTCCTGGGTAATATTAGAGCAACAAACGCTATTATCCACGTTTTACGTTGCTTTGATGACGGAAATGTGATTCACGTTGACGGATCGGTAGACCCTATTCGTGATAAAGAAATTATTGATACTGAATTACAGCTTAAGGATTTGGATACTGTTGAAAAACGCATCCAGAAGGTTGAAAAAATGGCAAAAACTGATAAAGATGCCAAAAGAACTTTCGATATTCTAAGCATAATAAAACCTCATATAGAGAGTGGAAAATCAGTTCGTTCTGCTGCAGTTTCTGCTGAAGATTTTGAATTTATTCAGGATTTAGGCTTACTTACTCAAAAGCCGGTAATGTATGTTTGTAATGTTGATGAGAACTCTGTTATAACAGGTAATGCTTATGTTGAGCGGGTTAAAGAAGCAGTAAAAGATGAAAATGCTGAGGTATTGGTGATATCTGCTAAAATTGAATCTGAAATTGCTGAACTTGAAAGTTATGAAGAACGTCAGGAATTCCTTGCCGATCTTGGTTTAACTGAATCGGGTGTAAATAAATTGATCCGCGCTGCCTACAGGTTACTAGACCTATATACTTACTTTACGGCAGGTGTACAGGAAGTAAGAGCCTGGACAATCACAAAAGGTTTCACCGCACCTCAGGCTGCTGGTGTAATTCATACAGATTTTGAAAAAGGATTTATCCGTGCTGAGGTAATTAAATATAACGACTTCGTAACACTAGGTTCTGAGAATGCATGCAAAGATGCCGGAAAACTAGGTGTTGAAGGAAAAACTTATGTTGTTGAAGACGGAGATATTATGCACTTCCGTTTCAACGTCTAAACTTAATAAGCTTAAAAACTTAAAAAGCTTACTATTCTGAGACTGGAATAAATGCACTGAAAAAGCGCAATGATTCCTAGGTCTCTTCATAGTAAGCTTTTTTTATAATATGCACCATGCTTCCACAAAATCGGTCTTCTAAGAAAAGACCTAGGCGCTGTTGACCATTTAGCGCAGCGGGCAACAGATGCCAGTCTTTGAATAGAACGGCCTATTTTGTCCTTTATAACAGCACCCCCGTAAGAAACAACACCGCAACAGAGAAATAGATGATCAGGCCCGTTACATCCACCAGGGTGGCTACAAACGGAGCAGATGACGTTGCAGGGTCAGCTCCAAGTTTCTTGAGCAATAAAGGAAGCATTGATCCCGCAAGCGAGCCCCATAATACTACCCCAACTAATGCTACTCCAACTGTTAAACCTATAAGCATCCAATGTGGGCCGTACATATCGGTAAAAAAGGTCCAGGCAAAGATCCTTAAAAACCCTATTGTACCCAATACGATCCCCAGCATCAAGCCAGAGATGATCTCCCGGCGCATTACCCTCCACCAATCACCAATAGTAATTTCGCCAAGAGCCATGGCCTGAATAATCAAAGTTGATGCCTGAGAACCACTGTTTCCACCACTTGAAATAATTAGCGGAACAAACATGGCCAATATAACGGCCTTTGCAATATCAGCTTCAAAATGTGCCATCGCAGTTGCGGTAAGCATTTCTCCAAGGAAAAGTACAACAAGCCAGCCTATCCTTCTTTTAAACAAGCCAAGTATAGGCATATCTAAATAAGGCTCATCTAAGGCCTGGGTACCCCCAATTTTATGTATGTCTTCGGTATATTCTTCGTTTGCAATCCATAAAATATCATCCACGGTAACTATCCCCAGCAATACATTATTCTCATCCACAACCGGTAATGCTACCCTGTTGTTCATTCTAAATATATTGATGGCTTCCTCCTGATGGTCACTTGCTTTTAAAGCAATTAAGCGCTGATCTGTAAGATCACCGATTTTTGCTTCCGGATCAGCAAGTAAAATCTCCCTTATTCTGATGTCATCTAACAGTATGCCGTCTTTATCGATCACATAGATTACATCAATGGTCTCAGAGTTTTTACCATAACGTCTGATGTGCGAAAGCACTCGTGTTACCGTCCAGTCCTTTTTAACTGCAACATAGTCTGGAGTCATCAACCTACCCACACTATCCTCTTCGTAGCCTAATAGCGAAAGCGCTTCTACTCTATCTTTGGCAGGTAAAAGAATAATCAACTTTTTAACAGCATCGCCCTTCAGCTCACTAAAAAGCGAAGTACGGTCATCTGGTGGAAGTAAATTGATTAACTCAGCTAACTTATTGCCGGGAAGCTTTTTAATGATCTTTTCCTGAGTAGGAAAATCAAGAATACGGAATACATTTACCGCCCTCTTAACAGATAAAGTTTCAATAAATTTTACTGCATGCTGGGGGAGTTCGTCTATCAGATGTTCTACATCTGATATATTCAGATCATCTAAATAAGCCTTTAATTGCGCATCGTCTTGAAGCTCTAAAAGCCTTACGATTTCTTCAACAACTACCTCTTCCATATGCCCTAAATTCTTTACATGATTTTCACTATTTTACGGGTGCAAAAATGCCTTTTTATTTTTAAAAAAGGCACTTATAATCAGAAAATTATTAGAATAAAAATGAGGGCTACCTAAGTCTATCCATTTCGTTAATAAACCTGCAGTTCATTATTTAGCATAGTTCCCGAAAATTTTTCTAAATTTAATACACCAAATATTGTCTCAATTCCTAACACTAACGAACAGATATGACTAAAAAGCCTTCTTAGTTAACCCCCAACACCCCCTAACCCTATTATTAATCATCCTAATTCTAACCTTTATGAACCTACGTTTTATTCACCTAAGCTTATTTGAGCTTACTTCTTACGTCCAGCTAATTCATCTTTACAAACCCAATAAAGAATAGCCGGCTAATCTTAAGTTCTGTATTGATATTACCCTAAGGTAGTATATCCTGCAAAATCAGGCCCTTGTTTTTTTGGCGTATTCACGTCAGGGAAATTATATGCGCTTTGCTTTTGTCGGGCAGACTATGATCATCACTGTAATCAACTCTTATTCTTATAACTAAACTAAAATTTACGATGAATTACTATTTATTAAAAAGTACCGGCATTGTTTTGAAAAACAGGCCCGGAGTACGTATGCTGCAAAAAGCAGTGGCTCTACTTGTGCTACTAGTGATCAGTTCAGCCGCTTTTGCGCAGTCGGTAGTTACAGGTACAGTATCAGATAAAGAAAACAACACATTAATTGGCGTTACAGTTAGTGTTGAAGGCACAAATATAAAAGCCCTTACCGACGGCAGCGGAAAATATTCCATTCAGGTCCCACAGACAGCAAAACGGCTAATCTTCAGTTATGTGGGTATGGAAAGTTTAACTGTCGAAATTGGAGGTAAAAATGTAATAAACCCTGTATTACAATCGGCAAATAATTTAAGTGAGGTTCAGGTAATAGGCTACGGATCCGTAAAAAAGAAAGACCTTACCGGAGCAGTGGCCACTTTAGCTGAAAAAGATTTCAATAAAGGCCCGCTCATTGCACCTGACCAACTTATTCAGGGCAAGGTTGCCGGGGTACAAATGATCAATAACAGCGGACAACCCGGAGGCTCTACAACAGTAAGGATAAGAGGTAATACCGCCATGACCGGTTCCGGGCAACCCTTATATGTAGTGGATGGAATTGCTCTTGATGGCCGCTCGGCCAGACCATCGGCAAGTCCAAGCAGCGTTGGAGGGGTCAAAAGCTCTCCAGGAGGAGGTATCGGAGCTGCACCAGGTGGAAACCCTTTAAACTTTATTAATCCGAATGACATTGCCTCTATGGAGATTCTTAAAGATGCATCCGCAACAGCCATTTACGGATCAAGAGCTGCTTATGGTGTGGTTTTAATTACAACAAAAAGAGGTTCCAGCGGAGGTGTAAAGCTAGATGTTAATGCTTCAACTGGTGTTTCCAATATCATGCGCCAGATTGATGTTTTAGATGGCGATGCCTATCGCTCAGCATTGAACAAATACGGACTTACAAGTGGTGATTTTGGAAGCAATGTAGACGCTATGGATGCCATTACGCGTACTGCTTATAACCAGAATTATTCCGTTGGCTTAAGTGGAGGTGGCGATGGGAACACCTACCGTGCATCATTAGGCTACCAGGATCAGCAGGGTATCATCAGAAAAACAGGTTTAAAAAAATACACCGGGTCATTTAATGGAAACTTCAAGTTTCTGGAAAGCAAAAACCTTGGGCTTGATGTAAATCTGTTAAGTAGCCAGTTCAATGAAACCATTGCACCTATAACAACAGATGCAGGTTTTACAGGTAGCTTGATCAGTCAGGCCCTTTCCTGGAATCCAACGCAACCATTAAGAAATGCCGATGGATCATTGTTTATTGAAAACGGTAGAATTGTTAACCCTTTAGCCATGTCTGAAGCGTATAACGATAAATCAAAAGTATCAACCATACTCGGTAGTATTTCACCATATTACAAGATTGCTCCATGGCTTGAATTTCGAATGCTGGCCAGCATAAACTACAGCACCGGGGTAAGAAGATCATCTACCCGTAGCTTTATTAATCTGGAAGGTGTACAGGAAAAACCAGATCAGAACTTTTTGGGAGGTTATGCAAGTTATTCGAGCACTGAATTAATAACACAGCAATTTACCAATACCTTAACTTTTAATAAAGAGATTGCCTCGCGTTTAAACCTGAATGCGCTTGTTGGTTATGAATATACCAACTACATCAATAAGGGTTCAAACATGAATGCAACAGGCTTTGGAAACATCCCTGTAGACTATACAGATGCCCTACAGGCAACTGCCCCCGCCAATCGTAAGATGAGTTCATACTACGATCCTAAAACACAGCTCCAATCTTACTTTGCCAGAGCCATTTTTAACTATGCAGACAAATATCTGTTAACGGCAACTTTCAGAGCAGATGGTTCTACCAAGTTCGGGGCCGATAATAAGTACGGTTATTTCCCATCTTTCTCTGCTGCCTGGAATATTAAAAATGAAGCATTCCTTTCAGAAACAGAATGGCTGGATCAGCTTAAAATCAGAGCTGGTTATGGTAAAACAGGAAATCAGGAATTCCCTTCCGGATCGGCACAACAACGTTATGCTTTTGGTTACGACCAGGGAGGCCAAACTTTAACAGGGATAAACAATAAAAATGATAAATTAAAATGGCAGGCAGATGAGCAGACCAATATTGGAATCGACTTTGGTCTTTTTAAAAGCAGGTTAACAGGGTCGGTAGATTATTTTAGAAAAACCACGACTGATCTGTTGTTTCCACAAATACCATTCTATCCTTCGGCTGCAGGGGCATCAGTTACCTGGGTAAATCTTCCCGGTAAAATCAAAAACAATGGTATTGAACTAACATTAAATGGAAGTATCATTGATAAAGAAAACATCAGCTGGTCGTTAGGTGGTAATGCTACGTTTATAAAAAACAAAGTACAGGACGTTACAGGAATTATTAATACAGGTTCTCTAAACGGACAGGGATTAAGTGATGTAACATTAGAGGTGATCCAGAATGGCCTACCACTTTTTGCTATGGTTACCCGCCGTTATGAGGGCTTAGACGAGAATGGATTTTCGAAATACGCCGACGATGGTTTTACTTATTATTATGTTGGTAATCCTAATCCAAGCGTAATACTTGGTATCAGTACAGATTTCAGGTATAAAAAATTATCATTAGGTCTTAACTTCAATGGTTCTTTAGGGCAAGATGTGTATAACAACACCGCCAACTCTGTATTGCCAATTACCAATTTAGGCACCCGAAATGTTGCATCGGCACTGTTAAATTCCGGCATACAGGAATCACTGGCTAATCCGATCTCTGCTTCTTCACGCTATATAGAAAAAGGCGATTACCTAAAACTGGCAAATGCCACAATAAGCTATAACATTGGAAATATAGGAAAAGCAATTAAAGGTTTAAACGTATATGTTAACGGACAAAATCTATTTGTGCTTACAAATTATTCAGGCTTTGATCCGGAGGTAAATGTTGACAAGAGCATCAATGGCGTTCCATCGGCAGGTATAGAATATGTGCCTTACCCATCCGCAAGAACGTTCAATTTCGGGGTTAATTTTTCTCTTTAATTTAAATATTCTCAGACATGAAAAATAGATATATAACGGCCTTAGTAATTACTGCATTATCAATTGCAGGCTGTACAAAACTTGATGAAACACTTAATGGCGAGATCAATGACAGTGGCGTAAGCTCTGGCAATGTTGCTGCTGTATTAAATGCAAGTTATAATGCAATGAGGGCTCCTTTTCAGGGACCATACGGATGGTGGGCACTGCAGGAGTTCCCTACCGATGAGGCCATTGTTCCAACCCGTGGTGGTGACTGGGACGACAATGGTGCATGGAGAGCGCTTCATCTGCACAAATGGGCACCAGATCATACCCGTATCCATAGCGTATTCAGAGATTTGGGTAGCGCAAGTTATGTTGCCACCAGTGTACTCCAGTTCAATCCTAGTCCACAGCAGGCAGCCGAAGCACGGTTTATTCGCGCTTTTTCAGAATTTGCTGTTCTGGATGGCTGGGGACAGGTACCCTACAGAGAACCAGGCGAAGATGTTACACAACCTTCTAGAGTGAGAAATGCTGCAGACGAGATCAATTACCTGATTACGGAGGTAACAGCAATTATCCCTAATTTACCAGAAGGACCTACAACAAGTGCCAACAAAAATGCTGCACGTATGCTGCTCATGAAGTGTTACTTGAACAAAGGAGCATTCTTAAACCGGGCAACAGCAACATTTGATGCAGCGGATATGGCCAAAGTTATCAGCCTTGCCGATGAAATTATTGCCACTAACAAATATGTGCTGGCTACAAATTACTTCGACAATTTTGCGCCTGCAAATGATGCATCAAAAGAAAACGTTTTTACCGGCCGTAACGTAGGAGGATCAGATGCAGGTGGTTTAAATGCCATGTGGGTTGCTCCTTTACACTACAACCAAAATCCAAGCGGAAATAATGGTTTTTGTACCTTATCCGATTTCTACGATAAGTTTGAAAGCGTAGATTCAAGAAGAGGTGCAGCCTATCCGGGTGTAACAAACGTATCTGGCGTAAGAGTTGGCTTCCTTATCGGGCAGCAATTTAACCAGAATGGAGTTGCTATAAAAGATAGAAGAGGTAATAACTTGATATTCACACCTGAGGTTAACATTATTGAAAGGGATCAAGATAGATTAGAGGTTGCCGGTATACGAGTAATCAAGTATCCTATCGACTATACCAATTCAGCTACAGGAATACCTGAAAATGATTGGGTATATTATCGCTATTCAGATGTTTTATTAATGAAGGCAGAGGCGCTATTAAGAACACAACAGCCTGCGCCTGCTTTAACATTAGTTAATCAGGTAAGGTTAGTGAGAAAGGCAACCATATGGACTGCAGTAACACTTGATCAGTTGTTAGACGAAAGAGGACGCGAGTTTTTCTGGGAAGGCGTAAGAAGACAAGACCTTATCCGTTTTGGAAAATACCTTACCCCATGGCAGGAAAAACCAACTGACGATCCTAAGTATCTTGTTTTCCCAATACCATCAAATCAATTGGCGAATCCAAATTATACACAGAATCCCGGGTATTAACCCTTGTTAAAATTAGGCACGGTGTTAAAAGCCGGGCCTAATTTTACAAAACCTACTGCGTATCAATTACTTTACACGCTATCATGATCATTTCATCCGTATACTGTTTAAGTTTGATAAACAACCACTTATAAAACCTAATATTGATTATATGAATCCCAAGTTTTTAAAGTCAACTTTATTAATGCTGACTTTTATTTGCCTCATTAATTCTGCTATAGCCGGCATACACACTGCAGTAACTGCTTCTCCACAAAAAACGGATTACAAGTTTAAAGGCAAGATCTCAAGAAAAGTATTGGAAAACTATTTAGATCGTTCAATAACAATGCAAAGGATGCTTACCGGAGAAGGCAATTTTGACGATAACTTAAGGATGATTAAAAATATTGGCGCCAAGTTTATCGGTCGCGCAGTTTGCCAATGGGGAGGAGAAGCTGATCTTTTAAAGAACTTTGAACAGGAAAAACAACTGGCGGCCAAGGTACATCAGGTAGATCCGGATATCATTTTACAAGCTTGTATCTTTGAAATCGTTACCCCTGAAATTGAAAAGGTTCCTGTACCGGAATGGGCTTTTAAAGCGCTTGACCTTCCGGTAGAAAAACGAAACTTCCGCTATTCAGACATCCTTTATGCTGATGGAAGAATGAATAAGCATTGGGGAAATTCGGGTGTGCCCGACATCAGCAGACCTGAAACAAAACTACTCTTCTATTTTCTTGCTGCTTCCTATATCGATGCAGGTATAGAAGGTATACACTTTGGCCAGGTTGAGTTAATGAATAAAAATGATAAAAACCTTGATCATTATGCCCAGGTATTGGATCTTATTAGAGGTTATGCAGCTAAACATGCCAGAAGAAAGATGCTCATATGCGACTCACATGTTCCAAGTGGTGGTTTTGTACGCGAAGGTAAATTGCTTATGGACTTTCATTCTTTCCCTTTAAGGATTCTGGAAACACCTGAAAAGCCTGAAGAAGCAATTCTTAAAATTGGACATTCTGACGCCCTTTTTAACCGCAGCAAAGGAGGAATAACTCCAAGTGGCTGGACATGCGAACACCTACCCTACTTGGCAGAGCTGGATAACTTTGGTGCAAGTAAATCTCCAGGCAAACCTGTTGGGGATATTTATGTTTGGGGATACGACGAGATCAGCTGGTTTGCAAAACAAAGCGACCAGTATCGTCGAGATTGGCTACACTATGCCTATAATTGGCTCGCAAAGGCTGATCCTAATGGATTTCTTGAAATGCCGGGAAGCAGGCAAACCACAAAACTTACCAATAAGAAATGGTATGATGCCAATAACCGCAGTGCCGCCGTTCCTAACGGGCATGGCGATGAAGATACAATCAGAGATATTTGGGCCAAAGGCAGAACCAGCGCAGACTTAACAAAAAATTAATCTGTTTATATATTTTCTGCAACACTATTTGTTTCTTTTTGCAGATCAAAATGATGTAGATGTACCCGAAAGATGATCATGCTCTCCTTATTGATCTAATAGCAGGTAGTGATAAAGCTTTTTCGAACGTTTATTCCACTTACCATCGTCAAGCTTATACTTATTTATTCAAGCGTACCGGATCTGTAACATTCGCTGAAGAGCTGGCCCAGTTGAGCTTTATTAAACTTTGGAAAAATGCATCTGCATTAAACCCAAATATAGCCCTAAATGTACAGCTATTCAGAATTTGCAGAACAGTAATGATTGATGAAATCAGACGGTTAGCTGTACGCAAAAGCACAGAAATGGGTTACCTTGATGTGGTTGGAGAACCTTCTGCAACCAATGATGCCCTGGTAAAACAGCTTAATGACGACATCCATTCTGCAATTTCGGCATTACCTCCGGCAAGGAAAAAGGTCTTCCAGCTAAGCCGGATTGAAGGATATTCCCATAAAGAAATTGCACAAATGATGTCTATCTCTACCAGCACCGTAGAAGACCATATCGGAAAAGCCCTAAAGCTCCTTAGGAGAAAATTAAGAGACAATGTTTTCTTTTTTTTCCTATAACACGCTTCGACCGTCATGTTACCAAAATATTAATAACATTAAATTTATGTAAAGAGCAGGGGCAAAGCATTTTGGCTACGTATTAGTATTATAAATGCGATCAAAATGGACAAGCAACTGCTTCAAAAATTCCTCAATCAACAATGCAGCCCTTCTGAGGCAGAATATGTACACAATTGTCTTAAGAATGATCCGGACTTATTAGAACGTTTGCTGCCGGAAGAAGAATGGATAGAAGCCGGGCGTGTTAAAATATTATGGTGGCAGCAATTCAATTGGACAGCCGTTGCTGCCGTACTGGCTTACGCTGTTCTAACAATACTTACAGTGAAATACCTTGTTCCAGAAGGGAATAAACAGCAACTATCTTATCAACAACCCGTGCTTCAAAACAAGCAGATTACAATACACAATTCCGGTTCAACGGCACAGGTAATTAATTTAAAAGATGGCTCCGTTGTTAAACTGAGTCCGAATAGCACCCTTCAATACCAACAACCATTCCCCCCAAGCCAACGAAATCTGATGCTACAGGGCGAAGCCACGTTTGATGTAGCCCATGATAGCACCCGTCCATTTACAGTTACAGGCGAAGGCATCAATACCACTGCCTTAGGAACCTCCTTCCGTGTAAGAGCCTTTAAAGGAACTAGCGTAGAGGTGCGCCTCTTTAAAGGAAAAATAAGGATAGAAAGAGCAACCGGGGCATCAAAAGAACCATTCAACCAGATTATACTTTATCCTGGCCAGCAGTTTCGTTACGCTGCCGGAAAAGTAAAAATCAGTCAGTTTGAGCAAGGCTTAAGACAACAAATGCGAATTAAAAAACCTAAACCATCTTTAATTGAAAACCCTGCTCCTATGGTTGGTGGTATACTTGAATTTGATAAAACTCCATTAACACAAGTTTGCTCAGAGCTCTCGGAGCGCTATAACCGACCTATAAATTGCGATAAAGTTCAAAAGCCAATCCTTTTAACCGGGCAATTCAATGGAACAGACAAGCTGAAAGAAATACTGAATAAAATCGCATTGCTAAACAACTTGACAATAACTGAGCTTCCTGATAGCTCTTATCAAATTACAGAAGAAAAATAAGAAATCATCATTTAATAAAAAACCATAATAAATCACAATCTACTTTAAACAACCAAAATCATGCAATTAAAAATTACTCTTTTTTTAAAACGCTTTAGCAGGAGGCTCCTATTACTTCTGCTAGGGCTCAGTATCACCTCTCTGGGTCTTGCCCAGGTAAATACGGGTGGCAAGGTAACCGGTTCAATTAACGACGAAAAGGGCCTCCCACTTGTTGGTGTTTCTGTTATGGCTGTTAACGAGTCTACTCAGCTAAAAAAAACCACATCCAGTGATAGTAAAGGTTTATTCACCTTTACCGATCTGCCTGCCGGCAAAGGATATTCATTTATAATCAGTTACGTTGGCTTTCGCACCCAGAACTTAAAGAATTATGAAATTAAAGCCGGCGAGCAAATTTCTTTAATTGTGAGAATGCTCGAAGATCAGAGCGACCTGAATGAGGTTGTAGTAGTGGGTTATGGCACGCAGAAAAAAGTAAACCTGACAGGCGCCGTAGCCACTGTAAACACCAAAACGCTTGAAGATCGTCCGATAGCCAACATAACCCAGGGCTTACAAGGAGCCGTTCCTAATTTAAATATCTCCTTTGGAGACGGCAGACCAGGATCAGATGGAAAGATTAATGTACGTGGTTTTACCTCTATTAACAGTGGTGGTAGTGGCGGTAGTCCACTCGTATTGGTTGATGGTGTTCCCGGTTCAATAAACAACCTGAACCCTAAAGACGTAGCGAGCATCTCCGTACTAAAAGATGCCTCGTCAGCCGCTATATATGGTGCCCGTGCCGCTTTCGGTGTAGTTCTGGTAACTACTAAAAACGGGAAGAAAGGCAGAACTACAATCAGTTACAGCAATAATTTTGGTTTTACAGCCCCAACAACAAGTACCGATTTTATGACCGATGCTTATGATGCTGCAAAAATGAACGATGAGGCCTTTATCCGTGCAGTAGGAAATTCATATACAGGTTATACGGACGAGGATTACGCATACTTGTTAAGACGCAAAACCGACAAAAGCCTTCCTGATTACATTATTGACAACAGAAAAGGTAAAGACCAGTATGTTTATTATGGCGATACTGATTGGTGGCATACCATATTCCGCGATAGGCAGACTAGTATGGATCATACCCTATCTGTGTCTGGCGGAAGTGAAAACACTGATTTTCTGTTTTCCGGACGTATGTATCAGAAAAACGGAATGATGCAGATAAATCAGGACAAGTACAAATCCTACAACTTGCGCGCTAAAATAAATACCAAAGTAAATAAGTGGTTAACCATTGGCAATAACCTGCAATTCAATGCGTCCAACTATAATTATCCGGGATGGGGTGTAAATGCCAATTTTGTTTCAGTATCCGTACACGCATTACCCTCCTATTTGCCAATGAATCCAGACGGCACAGCAACCTATCGTACAGAACTGAACAACTACACTATTGGCGATGGTCTTTTTGCAGATTTGCTACATGGTAAATCCAAAGGAAATGAAAAAGAATATGAATTTATCAACTTATTTAACGTAAACGCTCATTTGACCGAAGGGTTGGAACTAAAAGGTAACTATACCTATTCCTTTAAGCCATCAAGCAATTGGGCGCGCAGGGCACAAGCCCCATGGTCAATATATCCCGGAGTGATCAGTCAGTTTGGCTTTGATCAGTATTCCGAAACCAATTACACCAGGCAATCACACGTAGTGAATATTTTTGGAGACTACACCAAGACCTTAGGCAAACACACGTTCAAGGCATTACTTGGTTATAATCAGGAATTAAATACTTACAAAAGAGTGTTTGCACAAAGAAACGACCTGATATCACAAGACCTAAATGATCTCGATCTCGGATCAGGTGATGTTCTTGCTAATGGAAATGCCAACGAATATGCATTGCTAGGAGGTTTCTTTAGGGTAAATTATGATTACGAAGGCCGATATCTTTTAGAAATAAATGGACGTTATGATGGCACCTCTAAATTTCCTCCCGGAAGTCGCTTTGGATTTTTCCCGTCTGTTTCTGCAGGATGGCGCGTCAGCCAGGAGAAATTTTTTCCCCTAAAAGGCATTGTTGACGAGCTTAAATTCAGAGGTTCCTATGGTTCGCTCGGCAATCAGCAAGAAGCAGCAGAATATGGCTATATTCCACTATTATCCCGTGGAACTATAGACTACATAACTGATGGAAAAAAGACTGAATATTTATCCTCTCCAACTCCTATCTCTCCAAACCTAACATGGGAAAGAGCAACTTCTGCAAACTTTGGAGTAGATGCAGGATTTCTGGATAATCGTTTAACCGCGACATTTGACTACTATATTCGAAATACATTCGACATGTTAACAGCAGGCAGAACTGTATCCTCGGTTTTCGGTGCTGCTTCACCAAAACAAAATGCAGCAGATTTGCAGAGTAAGGGATGGGAATTAGCCCTAAACTGGACGCAGAACGGCTCATTGGCCGGAAAACCATTTAACTGGAATGTTGGCTTTGGCATATCGGATTATACTGCCGAGATCACCAGATTTGACAATCCAAACAACCTGCTAAACACCTACTATGTAGGGCAACAAATAGGCGAGATATGGGGTTATCGTGTAGGGGGTTTCTTCCAAACAGATGCAGAAGCACAGGCTTATAAAGTAAATCAGGACTATGTAAATCAACAACGCTTAAAAGCACCCGGAAACTGGGCTAAACTGTCTGCTGGTGATATAAAATTTCTTGACATTAACGGCGACGGGGTTGTAAACAACGGAAAAAACACATTAGCAGATCATGGAGATATGGAAGTGATAGGAAATTCCCTACCTCGTTATTCTTATGGCATTAATGCAGGCTTCAATTGGGGGAACTTTGATCTTTCAGCTATGTTCCAGGGGATCGGCAAACAGCAATGGTATCCTGGAAACAATGCCGATAAATTCTGGGGGCCTTTCTCTCGTCCATATTACTCTTTCGTAGATAAAGACTTCCTAAGTGACGTATGGACTCCCGAAAACCCAAATGCTTATTTCCCAAAACTGAGAGGTTATGAAGCATTAAATGACAGAGGAGAGTTAAATGTTAAAAACGACAGGTATTTACAGGATCTGGCATACATCAGATTAAAAAACCTAACAATAGGATTTAGCCTTCCAGAAACTGCATTAAAAAGGATAAAACTGTCAAAAGTAAGGGTGTATTTAAGTGGAGAGAACCTGTTTACTTTCACCAAACTGCGTTCAAACTATATTGACCCTGAGCAAGCAGCCGGCGATTATAACAACTCTACTGCAGATCCAAACGCAAGGGTATATCCTTTCAGTAAACTTTACTCTTTCGGTTTAGATGTATCCTTTTAACTATTAACTATACTAAGATGAAAAATATAAAAATATCAATAATTGCCCTTTGCATCCTTTTTACGGCATGTAAAAAGGACTTTCTTGACAGGCAACCTTTGGCTCAAATTTCACCTGATGCTTTTTTCAGAACAGAAAGCGACCTAAAACTTTATACCAATTCCTTTTATACTGTTATTCCTTCTGCCGAAGGCATCTACAACGAGGCTGTAGATAACGTTGTAAAGTCCGATCTTGGAGAGCTGATTACAGGAAACCGTACAGTACCTATTTCAGGAGGTGGCTGGACATGGACTGAGCTGAGAAAGATCAACTATTTTCTGGAAAACTACGACAACATTATGCCTGCAGAAGCTGGTAAAAAATACGCTGCTGTAGCAAGGTTTTTCAGGGCATATTTTTATTTCGACAAAGTTTCGAGGTTTGGTGACGTACCATGGTATTCAAAAACCATTGCATTTGAGGACGAAGAAGCCCTATCAAAAGCACGTACACCAAGAGCTCAGGTAATGGATTCAGTACTTGCCGATCTGGATTTTGCTATAGCCAATGCTGATGAGGGTAAGAATGTAGAACGGGTAACTAAATGGACTGCATTAGCTCTAAAATCTAGAATATGTCTTTTTGAAGGTACATTCAGGAAATATCACCCAGAATTTAAACTAGCCGACGCAGAGCGTTTTCTACATGAATCAGTTTCAGCTTCAGATCAATTAATGACTAAAGGCCCGTATAGCATATACAAATCAACTCCCGAAAAATCTTATCTTGATCTTTTTGCCTCAAAAGCTGCAATAGATCAGGAAGTTATTCTAACCAGACGTTTTAGTAACGGCTTACAGGTTTGGCATAACTTAAATTATTATACCATTACAGCATCATATGGCAGGCCAGGGTTAAACAAAAGTCTTGTAAACACCTATCTAATGAAAGACGGCAGCAGATTTACCGATAAGCCCGAGTTTAATAAGATCCAGTTCTACGAAGAAGTACAAAACCGTGATCCGCGCTTAGCACAAACCATCCGCACGCCCGGTTACACACGTATAGGAAATACCAAGATTTTAGTGCCCGAGTTTAATGCCTCAACTACCGGTTACCTGGTTATAAAATACGTAACCAGCGAAGCAAATGACTCATTCAATAAATCTGATAATGATATGCCTATTTTTAGAATGGCAGAGGTATTGTTAAATTTCGCTGAAGCCAAAGCTGAACTGGGAGAAGCAACACAACCCGATATTGACAGATCAATTAAGCTATTACGCGATAGAGTTGCAATGCCCAATTTAAATATTGTTGCTGCAAATGCTAACCCTGATGCTTATCTTACTGCACAGTATCAAAATGTAAATGGAGGAAACAAAGGTTTGATTTTGGAAATCAGACGTGAGCGCAGAATTGAACTGGTAATGGAAAGCCTGCGTTGGAATGATCTGATGAGATGGAAAGAAGGCCACTTAAACGCAGAACCGTATAAAGGCATGTATTTCCCAGGACTTGGCAAATATGACCTGGATAAAAACGGGACAACAGACGTGGAAATTTATACTGGCGACAAGCCCACTGGACCCGGAATACAGTTCTTGAAACTAGGAAGTGAGATCATCCTTGAAAACAACACTAGTGGCGGTAACGTATTGGTTAATCCGGGAACGCCCAAAACTTTCCGTGAAGACAGAGACTATCTATTTCCAATTCCAATACAGGAGCTTCAGTTGAATGAGAATCTGGTACAAAACCCTAATTGGGAAGGCAGAAATTAATTTATAATAACACATATATGAAAACATATCTTAAACATCTGGCGGTAATTTTAGTCTTAAGTACCTGTAGTTTGCTTGCTATGGCAAATAGCACAAATACAGACTCTTTAAAAGTAATGACTTATAACATTCATCATGCAAACCCTCCTGCTCAAGAAGGCGTAATTGATCTTCAGGCAATAGCCGATGTCATCAAAAGTCAGTCGCCAGATCTTGTAGCTTTGCAGGAATTGGATGTATTAACTCCGCGAAGCGGTAATGTTGATCAGGTAAAAAAACTAGCAGAATTAACAGGAATGTATAGTTTCTTTTCAAAAGGAATAGATTACGACGGAGGTGAATACGGTGTTGCCATACTATCCAAATATAAAATCAATAAGTCTGAGCGTTTCCCACTTCCGTTTAAAGAAGGACTAAAAGCAGAACAACGCTCATTGGCAATAATAAACGTTACACTGCCAAATGGAAGCAAACTGGACTTTGCCTGCACCCACCTGGATCTGAAAGACGAGCATCGCTTATTGCAAGTTGCTGAGATCAACAAGGTGCTGGGGAATAGGAAAACAGAGGTAATTCTAGCCGGAGATCTTAACCTTACCGCTACTACTCCTGCCATGGCTATTTTGGAGAAACATTTTACCCGCAGCTGCGAACAGAACTGCGCTCCTACCATCCCGGATGTAAATCCTGATAAAGAAATTGATTTTATCCTCTTAAAAAAAGGAAGCAAACTTAAGGTTACCTCTCATCAGGTTATAAATGATATTCATGCTTCAGATCACCTTCCTCTGGTGGTTACTTACTCCAAATAAGTTTAATTAAGCGCGTACCTGCAAGTGCAGATACGCGCTTAATTATCTCCTACTTCTATCTTCATAACGTATATTTGTTTTAACTTAAATTTAGATTATGGATTTAAAACTTCAGGGTAAAGTCGCTTTTATTAGTGGTTCTACAGCAGGAATTGGATTTGCAATTGCACACAGCTTATTAAAAGAAGGCGTAAAAGTGATTATAAACGGTCGCGCTGAACGGGGTGTTGCGGATGGCATTGAAAAATTGAAGAGCCTTGTAAAAGGTGCAGACGTTTCTGGACTGGCTGCCGATTTCGGAAATGCGGAAGAAGTAAATACATTAATCAAAAGCCTTCCTGATATTGATATACTCATTAACAACGCAGGTATTTTTGAACCAAAACCCTTTGAAGAAATACCGGATGAGGATTGGTTCAGGTTTTTTGAAGTAAACGTTATGAGTGGTATCAGGCTGTCCCGTCATCTATTTCCCAAAATGCTAAAGAAAAACTGGGGCCGGATAATATTTATTTCAAGCGAATCCGCAGTTTTTATTCCGGATGAAATGATCCATTACGGGATGACCAAAACAGCGCAGTTAGCCATTAGCAGAGGACTGGCCGAGCTTAGCAAGAACACTGGAGTAACGGTAAACAGCATTCTTCCTGGCCCAACTAAATCTCAGGGTGTAGGTACTTTTATTGAAGATTTAGCAAAAGCAGGAAACATTTCGGTTGCCGAAGTAGAAGTCGATTTCTTTAAAAACATGCGTCCGACCTCTTTGCTGCAGAGGTTTCTTTCGGTTGATGAAATTGCCAATACCGTTACCTACTATGCAAGTCCATTAGCATCTGGTACAAATGGAGCTGCAATTCGGGTTGAAGGTGGATTGGTAAGGTCGATCTTATAAAGAAAAAACTGTCAAATATTACTTTATCTTACTGGTATCAAGTTCCCAATCATCTGTTCTAAAAGGAGCTACAGGCAACCCAGCCTTACTAAAAAGGTTACCCAGCCCTGCATTACTAAATTGATAGCGAACAGCAACCGGTACTTTTACCTGCTTATTTGAAACAATGATTTTATTACCTTTTATTTTAACCGTTGCAGGATAAAACACTTTGTCAGCGCCAGCTACGAATATTTCTTTTGGTTTGTCGCCCTTAAGCATTAATCCTGTTTCTGTGTAATCAAAATCAATCTCTGCATTACTTCCACTCACATTTAAAGATTTAAAAATTGGGCTTTTATAAGCGCCTTTTTTTAAACCGTAGGTTTCGGCTAAAGCCAAATTAGCCAGGCGTAAACCTACATCCTTCTTATTGGTTGGATGGATGTTTAATGTATCGCTAACCAGATCAGAAACTACTACCATTCCTGTCTTTTCTGTAGCTAGGTTTTTTGTTTGTGCTTCCCTCAATAATGCACCTATATTATAACTATCATACTTGTAAGGGGCTATTTGTACATAATAAAATGGGAAATTGTTATTCCAGGCCTTGCGCCAGGCACTTATCATGGTATTCATTAATTCAGTATAGCTCGATGCAGTTGTGGTGTTACTTTCGCCCTGATACCAGATAGCACCTGCTATGTTATAGTTAATGAGCGGGGCAATCATTGCATTGTAAGCATAACCCGGAGCGATAGGCCACCATGGAGCAGGCGTTTTTTTTGCTGCCGCTTCTTTTAAAACCGCATTACCTTCTACCAAATTTTCAGGTGTCCAGACTTCGGCAGGTGTACCACCCCAATTACTGCTGATCAGTCCTATCGGAACATTCAAATCCTTGTTCAGCTCTTTCCCAAAATAGTAACCTACAGCACTGAATGCCTTTAAGGTGTTGCTATCGCAAGCCAACCAGCTACCTTCAGTATTATCCTGAGGTGTTTTTGAAGTTACTTTAGGTATTTTGAATAGTTTGATATTTAGCTTACTAAGCTGAGAAAATTCTTCCTTAATGCTGGTAAGTCCATTATTATGGCTCCATTCCATGTTAGATTGTCCGCTGCACACCCACACTTCTCCTATAAATATATTTTCGAGTGTAATTTTATTTTCACCTTCAAGCACAACAGTATAAGGGCCACCTGCTTGTGGTGTTTGAATACTAATTTGCCAGCTTGCGTTTCCATCCGTTAGTGCTTCTATGGTTTTATTATCCCATGAAGTAGTAATTTTTATCTTTTCACCAGGCGAACCCCAGCCCCAAAGCTTAGTGGTTGATTTCTGCTGTAATACCATATTGCTGCCTAATATATTTGGCAAACGGATATTTGCATATAGGGAAAAGGTCAAAAAAGAAAGGATCAGGAATAGTAAGGTTTTTTTCATTTGGTTATATTTACAATGCCTTTAATATATAAAATTATTTATAAAGTAAACTCCAAGGATCATTCAATTCAACCTGAGTATCTACAAAATCTTGATTTTTCTTCCAAAATTTTAATAACTATTACATAAATTAATTATATAGAAATTATTGTTCTTTAAACAGGCCTTTAGTATATTTGATAAAACTAAAAGGATATGTAACAAGCTAATATTATAAATTTGCGAAATCTTCAAAATATTTGAGGCATTTAGCACTTAAGAATCTTGAGCCAGAAACCTGAGAACTTCAACAGCAACAAGAGGATAAGTGAAGAGTGCTCACGCGATAAGCGTGGGCTCTGCTTATTCGTTGCATGGTCTCTCAGGACCTCTGGCTCGGTAAGTGGGGCTCCGCGCTTTTTGCGTTTATCCCCTCCTATCAGATTCCATATAATATCAGCCATGATCATTAGATATGGAAGTACTCATAACAATACTTTACGCCCTAATTCTTTGCCCACCGGACTGAGCAAAGTCGTCATAAATTGGGGGTTTATACAATGTTTACACAATGCACACGCAATCATAACACATTGTCTATGCAATTTTGAATTGTATAAGTCATGTATAATAATTGTCTAAACACTAATTACTAACTCTTCCACTCAATCATAATAACACTAAAAAACGAATCAAATTATCGTAATGGCCGCGCTTTGCCCAAAAATTCATCCTTAAAAAACATGAAGAAATCAAAGAAAACACCCAAACCTACCTTTGTAATGGCTACAATATGTTTAAATTTTAGTTATGCCCAGCTCAAAGAAAAATCACCGGAGGAAAGCCAGTTACAGCTCTACCAATATGGTTTTTCAGGTTTTAAGTCGGGACGCAAGTCAAGTTTCAAAATCAAAAAGAGCGTAGACAATAGCGGCAGAACCATCATCGTTCGTAACTACACAATTGAGCAACTCTTTGCCCTGGCTTATGGAGCAGGAACACCATTTAGCAAAGAACAGATCATTATAGATGTAAGAGAACCTAAAAAGCTTCAGGAAATCAGATGTTACAAGCTATTTGTACCGCAACAGGAAATTGATAGTTTCTACGCCATTATGCAGCAAAATTTGAAAATGGAATTTCCTTTTTACAAAATAACAATTGAGCGTACTGATAATGAAAAGTTTATGATTATAACAGATGCAGAATAGTATTGCTTTAGCAAGGGTTTGGTTATGCTTTGGTTCAGGTTTACTAAGTGCAAGTCTAGCATCTGGATAACACAGGAGTTAAACCTGTGGTTCGTATGTGTGTACACCAACAATACACCTATGAAACACCTATATAACACCTGTGAAACACCTGTTATTACTAAGCCTGGACCGAATCATTTATAGAGTCTGGTGCAAGAATGGAGCAATGGATTTAGTAAGGCATAAGCCATTCCTGATTCTTTGTTGTAAGGCTGTATTTAAAGATACCTCCGCGCATACCAAAATAAGCAATATTCTTTTTTATTTTAATATTCTCAGATCGAGGATAAAGATAGATTTTCCAAAATCCTTTTTCAATTAATGTAGTTATGGTTGCGTCCCTGTTGATTTGGAGTAAGCTGTCGGATGTAAGGACTATAAAATCGTTTGCTTTGTAAAGCACAATTCCTGCAGGTGCTGAGGGAAGACGCAGGTATTCTTTTGCCGTCCATTTTCCATCAACTTTATTGAGTTCGATAATATTCCCATAGGAAGTTCCCATGTGTGCAAGCCCTTCAATTGCATACAACTTCCTTTCACGTTTTATAAACTGTATGACCATGTGATCAGATATTTTATAATTCTGCTTGCCGTCTTCAGAAAACCAATATAGGCTGCCACCCCACTCACCGGCATAAAATCCAATCAGGAAACCATCACTTACCTTAACTATATGCTGCTCACCATAAAATTTATCGAATACAGATTTGCGGGGATTAACAGTAATTTTGAAGGGTATTGTATCGCCTCGATTTTTGATAATACTTGCATATATTTTATTTTTTTTGAGGGTTACATACCAATCTTTTGAGTAGTTATACTTTAGGAGACTGTCTGTATTGCTTGGAATTGGATAGCTTTTCCACTCATTTACAAGCAAAGGTGCTTGCCGGGCAAAACTATTTACAGAAATGAGAGTAGCCAGAATAAAGAGAAAACGTTTCATGGAATTAAGGTACCTTTATTTTTATGATATTTCTGTCTGGACACTGTCTGGACAAGGAGGTGGTTACATTTTGTAAGATGCGAAATAAACGATTGCAGTTTCGCAAAGGCTGATTTTCTGAAATTCAAATTCATTCTGAAGTTAAAAATCAGTCCTTCCCATGTGGAAATTTGTATTAAAGACAATTGCCCACCTGGGATTTCCTGAAAGGTCGCATGGCAACAAGCTAGCATAATAATGCGGAACGTAACTTATCAATAATTTCTGTGGCTTCTGAGCCATAGTATGAATTTTGTATATGGCAACCAACGCCTTCAATGAAATCTTCATTATCTAGTATGTTTCCAACTTCATTCCGAAGATATTGAAGTACGTCGTCAGGTGCATTGCTCAGCTTTGATTCCAGATCATGGCATTGCTCAAAAACAAAAACCATGTCTTCAAAATCATGGCTTGCTCTAAAGTTTCTTTTGCCTCGGGATTTAAAGGCCTCCCATTTCGATGCGAGAAAGTAAGGGACGCTAAAAATTTTAACTGACGTTTCACTATCAATTTTTACTGTTTCAGCAAATTTAAATCCATCCGGATACCAATGATTGCTAAAACCAATTACATTTGGATCAGTAGGCATTATATCTACAGCTAGCCCATGAATCTTGAACCGGCAAATTACTCCTGACTCTATGTCATTACTAAAACCCAACGCTATCATTTTCTCACTTATCTCTGCATACCCTGCATAACTAAGTAGTTCGACAACAACATCCACATCCTCTGTCGGCCTTACATCTTCAGTACGATCCGGGAAAGTGGCATAAAGTGCGACAGTCGCCCCTCCAACAAATACAAAAGGACGATTGAGCCCTTTCAGTAATTTTGCAATATCTCTAATCCTGATGATATGTTCATGCATTTTTAATCATCCTTTCTAATTCTTTTATAGCCACATCTTTTTCCCTTACTTTTCCAATTCGCATCACGTCCAAAAGGGCTAATAAATGATAGAGATTTTCATCAGACTGCACGGCATCTATAGCGCCAGGATACAGTGGAATAATACTGCCGCCCCGTGTATTTCCTTTAGCGTAAGGCCAAACCAAATGTTCACTAGAGACAATTTTTTTTGCCATAAAAGGCGAGGACCATGCAGTTGGAATGCCTACCGCTATCGGTCCTTTTATTGCTGGAAACACATATGGAAATCCATACTGTATAAACTCCAGCAAAGCTGATTTCATAACCTTCCTTTTACTTCGATCTATTAATCCCGCAATAGCTGATCGTTGTAGTGAGTAGCTTACTTCTCCCTGACTGATATTTAAGGCTTTCGCAATGTCTTTATTGAGCCAATTATTTTCCGAACTACTTATTTTAAGTAGCACAGCTAAGTCTTGAGGCCGCATTCCATTATGTATCATAATGTAAAGTTAATAAAATTCATGATTCATGAATTGTGAATCATGAATTTTATTAACTTTACCATGGAGAATCAGGCGATAGATTTATTTGATTTTACAAAAAAGCCCCGGATTTCTCCGAGGTTTTTCGTGCTCTCGAAGGGATTCGAACCCCCATCATCAGAACCGGAATCTGACATTCTATCCATTGAACTACGAAAGCAAAGTCCGCAAATATATAAAATTGATTGAATACATTAATGCTTGTTTCAGACATTAACGCATTATCTACCCCTAAAAGCAATAATAACTATTATCACCTGAAAAATATAGCAATTAGGCTTTAACTATTTAATACAAAACAATATATTTACCTTATCAAGTTCTGTACGGATCAGAAAAATCAATACAACAACAAAGAACCAAACTAACCTAATGAAACTACATTTAACTCTATTGGTAATGATATGCCTTGCAATTGCAAGTTGCAGTAAGAAACCTGCTGAAAACCAGCCGGGTGATGATGTTAGTTTAGGCAATGATTCTTTGGTTAAAAGATTAAATCTAAAAATTACAGATAAACAAAACCTGATCGTTAAAGTATTGGTTTTTAAAGATAGTAAAGGCAGTTATGTAATTGCCGGGGCTAAGGACAAAAAATACTGGATCGGCTATTTTGATGGGTCTGGCAATCAATTAAAGGTTAAAACTTACACCGAAGACCCTACTGAAATTCCAACAGCCAGCGGAACCAAAGTTCAGGTAGGTTATAATTTTTATATCAGAATAAAAGAGGTAAATAAAGTTATTTACATCACCCGACAAATGAGAGAAAGCCAGATAAATAATGCGGCCGATCCGTTTATTGAAGACTTCACTAAAATTGACGTCAACAGCAGTGCAATTACGAATACTTACACCTCCGTAATACCTGGCAAAGATGAGCCTTTCACTTCCGAAATGTTGCCATGGACTAATAGCCTTACAGAGATCACAAAAAGCAAACTAGACGTTGCTGGTAAGATCATATGCTCTGTA
>NZ_CAMLHF010000063.1 GCF_946479715.1 uncultured Pedobacter sp.
CTGTCAAAGCCCTAAAACCATCAGCAGCTAGAGTATTCTCTTATTAACCTATTGTAATTTTCTCAATACGGGGATATTTTCTGATTTGAGTATTCAGATAATAGTTAACTTTAGAGAAGTTGTTAATATGTTAGACTATACCAAATATAACGAGCATGAATTGATCCGGCTATTTAAGTCTGGAGACGATTCCGCGTTTAGGGAAATCTACATGAGGCACGATAAGCCACTTTATCTCTATGCCTATCACAAACTTGGAAATAAAGAAGAATCCAGAGATATAGTTCAGGATGTTTTTACATGGATGTTGAACAACCGTGAAACGCTCGACTTAAAAACCACCCTTTCTGGTTATCTCTATAAATCTGTTCTTAATAAAATTTTTAACGTTTTTAAACATAAAGATGTTTTACGCAGATACGCTGATGAAGGAAATCATTACATAGATGTTGATAGTGAAGAAACCGATTTTTTAATAAGAGAGAAAGATATTGCTGCGATGATAGAAAAAGAAATAGCGGCAATGCCACCAGGAATGCGAAAGGTTTATGAGTTGCGAAGCAAACAATATATGTCTGCAAAAGATATATCTGAACATTTAGGTGTGGCTGAATCAACGGTAAATACCCAGCTTAAAAGGGCAATGAAGCACTTAAAACTAAAATTAGGACTTGTTATTTACTTGGTTTTTATTATTAACTCCTGATTTGTAAAAAACATTTTCACAGGCTGTCCCCATTTGGTATTCCTGAGTTGTCTATGTTTACAATGAGTGGAATTTCAAATTCAAATCAACGGAAATTCTAATATGCCAATGGAAAAGAAAGATATTAAAAAAGTTTTGGATAAAGTGAGTGCAGGTACAGCTACTCCTGTGGAAGAACAAACTGCTAAATATTGGCTGCATTATTTTTCTAAAGATGATATTCCTGTACTTTCTGAAGATGAGCTGAATCAGGAGACTGAAGCGATTTACAAATCGCTTATGGAAGATAAGGCCCCGGCAAAAGTAAAACGCTTATGGTATCCGGCTGTTGCCGCTGCATGCTTGTTAATGGTTATTGGTGGTGGTTTGTTTTATTACAATCGGCAAATCAGTCCAGAACCTAAGGCTGCTATAGTAACAAATATCATTAATGATGTAGCGCCCGCTCAAAACACGGCTACTTTAACTCTTGCAAGCGGGAAAAAGATAATTTTATCTGATGCGCCGATAGGTCTGATTGCTGAACAAACAAATGTGTCTATTTTCAAAACTGCAGACGGGAAATTGGTCTATAAAGCTAAATCTTTAAAGGATAATGAACAGAAAATAGCGATAGATAATTCTGAACTAAATAGTATAGCTACCGCAAGAGGGCAACAATATCAGGTGGTTTTACCCGATGGATCAAAGATCTGGTTAAATGCCGCTTCTAAATTTACATTTCCTGCAACTTTTACCACACTTAAACAGCGTAAAGTTGAACTTGTAGGTGAAGCTTATTTTGAAGTTGCGAAGGATAAAGCCCATCCTTTTATTGTAAAAACAGATAAACAGGAGGTTGAAGTATTGGGTACCCATTTCAACGTGAATTCTTATAGTGATGAGGATGCAACCAGAACTACATTATTAGAAGGATCTGTTAAGGTGTCGAACCATAATGAACAAAAGATTTTACGGCCTGGCCAGGAATCATTGTTAGCCAAAAATAACCTGAGTGTTCGCAAGGCGGATACTGAGGAGGCTGTAGCCTGGAAAAATGGAGATTTCATCTTTAACAACGAAGATTTTGGCAGTATTCTGCGCCAGGTTGCCAGATGGTATAATGTTGAAATTATTGACAATGGAAATCATAAAAACCTGCATTTAAGTGGTACTGTATCCCGTTCAAAAAATATTTCGGTTGTTTTAAAAGCATTAGAAGTAACGGGTAAGGTTAAATTTAAAATAGACGGAAATAGAGTTATAGTTACAGAGTAGATGAGATTGATATTCGCATTTTTTTTGATTGTATTTCTGCATACCACATCTAATGCGAATGGGCAGGGCATCACTTTGTCACTAAAAAATACAGAATTATCGACAGTTTTTAAAGAGATCAGAAAACAGTGTAATTATGATTTTCTTTATGATAACTCTTTACTTCAAGGTTTAAAACCGGTAAGTATAATTGTCAAAAATGCAGGCATTGATTTGGTTTTGAGTACCGTTTTTGAAGAACTACCTGTAACCTACATTATCGAAAATAAAATTGTAATGATTATTGCCAAGAATAAGAATGAAGTTTTGCCACCACAGAGTTTGTATGCTATTTCTGGGGTGGTTAAAGATAAAAATGGAGAAACATTACCTGGCGCAGGGATTTTGCTTAGCGGATACCAGGCAGGAACTGTAGCGGATAATGAAGGGAAGTTTGTGATTCGAAATTTAAAGGAAGGAAATTACAATGTGCTTGTTCAAATGATTGGGTATTTGCCTGCAAACCAGAATGTAACAATCATTAGCAAATCCGCCGATATAGAAATTAAGCTTCAGGAAAATGTTAAGCAATTAAAAGAGGTTGTAATTACATTAGACCCACATCGTGAAGAGCGCCTTAAGACTTTTAAAGAAAGCTTCATTGGCACATCTCCAAATTCTAAAAAATGCGAAATTACTAACCCTGAGGTAATACAATTTGATTATGATGATGAAAAACACATATTGAAAGCGATAGCCGATGAATTTATTGTCGTAGAAAATAAAGCATTGGGGTACCGAATTAAATATCTGCTCAAATACTTTGAAGAAGATGAAGAAACAAAGATCGTCTTATTTTATGGCTACCCTTACTTCGAGGAAATCAAGGGCACAAGATCAAAAATAAGGGGTTATCAGGAAAAAAGAAAAATAGCCTACTTAGGTTCTCCTCAACATTTTTTCAGATCCTTATACAGCAACTCAATTGAGGAAGATGGCTTTATTATCAATAAACTGGTAAAGGCTCCAAATAAGAGTAAACGACCGGATACACTAACTGATGCTAAGATTAGCTTCTTTTCTGATATAAGAGGGAAACAAATAAGCTTAAAGACCAGAAAAGATTCACTGAGTTATTGGACTATAATGAAAAACAAGCCAGATACTTTAGAGGTGCTAACCAGAGGGGCGGTGTTAACAGATACTTTGGTTAAACAAAAATTAAGCAGCCTAAAAACCCTCAATTACAAGGATGCGCTGTACATTGTTTTTAAAAAAGAAAAGGAAACAAGAAACTATGCAGATCATTCAGGTTACAAGATTGAAAGACCACCAGAATATTCGAGGTTTCAGATCTCTTTGGTTTATCAATTAAAATCGTCCATTAACTTTTATGAGAACGGGGGTATTTATGATCCCGGATCATTGCTCTATGAAGGTTTTTGGGGCTATGAAAAGGTTGCAGATATGGTGCCAATGGATTATATCTTACCAAAAACGAAAGACTAATTATGAGTACTCATATAAAGAAGCCCAGCGACTCTCAATCGAAATGATCGGTGAGGCTGCCCAAAAGTACGAACGTCATTCTGAATTTATTTCAGAATCTCGCAAATGCTATTCTTAGACCTGCTTAAACGGGATTCTGAAATAAATTCACAATGACGTAAGCCATAATAGAATGACAATTGTGCTTTTGGACAGTCTCTTCCCGATCTTGGTATACTGAATTTGGTGACCGTGTTTGTTGTAACATATTAATTACGCTTAAAACGCTTTAGCAAAGCTTATTGTACCTTTATGGCACACACACAACCAAATGAACCATTTTATTAAATCAATTGTTTTACTTGTAGCGCTTACTGGTGCTTTTTTAACCAGTAAAGCACAAAACTACACTGTTAAAGGAAGCATATTAGATACGGCAGGGTTGCCACTGCCCGGAGCCATCGTTAGAATTAACTGGGTTAAAGATAGCTTGGGTATTTCGGCCAATACAGATGGAAGCTTCAGTTTTACCAAGGTTAAGTCTAAACAATTTACCTTAACTGCCGCATTTATTGGATTTGATACTTTTACCAAACAGTACACCATCACACAAGGCAATACCCTGGTAATTCCTAATGTTAAACTAAAGCCAACTTCCAATACCCTGGATGCAGTAGTTATTTCGGGTGTTCCCCCGGTAAAAGTTACAGAAGATACGGTAAGCTTTAATGCGGCTTCTTTTCCGGTGAGAGAAGGAGATGCTGTTGATGAAATTTTAAAGAAGCTGCCGGGTATAAAGGTAGATAAAGACGGAAATGTAACTAACCAAGGTACGCCAGTAACCAAAATAAAAGTAAATGGAAAGGATTTCTTTGGTACAGATGTGGCTACTGCCATTAAAAATTTACCAGCCGATATCATTAAAAATCTCCAGTTTATAGATGACTACGGTGATCAGGCTAAATTAACAGGCATAAAAACAGGTGAGCCTGAAAAAATCTTGAACTTAACCATCCAGGAGGATAAAAAGAAAGGATACTTTGCCCGGGCTCAGGGAGGTGTAGGGAATTCTGACAGATACAATACCAGCTTTAGGGGCAATAGCATGAAAGGAGAGCGTCAGGTTTCGTTTGATGGGACAGTAAATAATGCGAACATGAGAGGCGGCGGAGGTGATGGAATAACTACCCGAAATGCGGGTGGTTTGAATTATAGAAATGAGTGGAGCCCAAAACTTTCTGCAGATGCAAGCTATAACTTTGATAATACTAAAAACAATACAATTAGTACTTCGCATACCCAGAACTTTCTTGATAGTTATACCCGTTTAGAGGACTCAAGGAACGATAATTTAAACAATAGGTATAATCACGAGTTTAATGGTAATGTAGAATATAAGAGAGATACTATGAATTATCTTAAAGTGTCTCCACAGTTTACATATAATACAAATAACGGCAGTAGTGGTGGTCTTTCTACTATTACTCAAGAAGACCTGATCACTAACCGCAATAGTAAAAACCTGAATAATGCCAGTTCCTTGTTTATGAAAACTAATTTGTTTTACAATCATAAGTTTTCTAAGAAAGGCAGGAATTTTAGTTATTGGGGTGGTTTTAACTATTCTAATGGTGATAACTTTAAGGATGTGTCTAATGATTACCTGATTACTGAGGGTGGGGTTGATTCTACAAGATTCCAAAATCAACTTACCGATCAGAATAGCCACACTCTTGGTACCTACTCTGGATTTTCTTATATGGAACCTTTGTGGCGTAAAACATTTATAGAATTCAATTACAATTACAGCCGATCTGCCACTTCCAGTACCAGAGACACCCGTGATGTACTTACCGGGGGAGAAGTGTTTAATCCGGATTTAAGTAATAACTACGATTATCAGTTTATTACCAATAAAGTAGGGGTAAACTATCGTTTTATTAGTGAAAAGTTTAATTATACGTTAGGTGTAAATGGCCAGCCAGCCGTACTTAAAGGACAAAATATCAGTAAAGATATCAGTACAGAACAAAGAACATTTAATCTGATCCCTTCGGCCAGAATGGTGTATAGATTTTCCAATCAGGAGTCATTTGAGTTCAATTATTGGGGCCGCAACAATCAACCCGGGTTTTTACAACTACAGCCAATTGCTGATAATTCTAACCTTCAAAACGTAGTAATTGGTAATCCGGATCTAAAACCTGAATTTATTCACAGCGTAAATGCCCGATATAAACAATCAGATTGGAACCGTGGGCACATGCTATCGGCCAATATTTCATATAACCAAACACAAAATAAAATCGTAACTACTAAAGTACTGATCCCAAATACGGTAAATCAGATAACCAGTTACACCAATACCGACGGTTTTTATAATTTAAGTGGAGACTATAACTATTCCAAGCCGTTCTTTGAACGTAAGTTTACGCTGGAGTTTTCCGGATGGGGCTCATTAAATAACAATGTTGCTTTTGTTGATCAAAATAAAAACGTTGCAAAAAACGCGGTATGGAGACAGGAATTGGAATTTAGAGTAGACCTGGAAAATATTGTCAATTTCGAAATAGAGACCTCATATATGCAAAATAGGACTACCTATTCGCAAGATAATTTCGAAGATAGGCAAACCAATCGCTTTGAATACGGGATAGAGGGGCGTAATTACTTTTTTAAAGATCTAACTCTTGGTTACGACTTTACTAAACAGATCAATTCTGGTTATGATAATTCATTTGTGAATAATCCTACTATACTACGCTTGTTTATGGAGTACAAGTTTCTTAAAAAGGATATGGGTACCTTACGCCTGGATGGCTTTGATTTATTTAATGAAAATTCGGGCATCTCCAGAGATGTATTCGACAACGTAATTGTAGATAGACAAGTAAACAGGTTAGGACGATATTTTATGCTTTCGTTTATATTTAAAGTAAGGAAATTCGGAGCTTAAAAAATAGTAAGTGGCACTTAATTTGTTTAGGTAAGTACTAAGTATAAAAAAACGCCTAAATTTGTCGCTAACTCACTTGCTTTGAAAAAAACTGTACTACCTGTTGTTCTATTAATAACGATGCTTTCATCGTGTAATTGGTTTAAAGATGTGCCTGAAGTGGGGGTTGTACTGTCAGATCATTTCAAAAATAAACTATACAAAAAATTTGATACTGCTGTATATAATGTTGTTTTTAAGAAACACCTTGATTCTTTAAAATCTAAATTTTCGAATCCAAATACGGTAACAAATTATTATTATACAAATGAGTATAAACCTGAATTGGTTACCAAATTCTTTATAAATGGAGGGTTAGATAGTTTAGTAAGCTATATTGGCAGGAGTGAGCAGCATGGCTTTAGCCCAGACCTATTTAGGTATAAGCAAATAGAATCACTGTTGGCTACCTTACAGGCCAATAAATTCAAATCAATAGATGAAGTTTATCCTGTAATTGCTGATCTGGAACTTAATGCTGCAGAAGGTCTTATCAAATACAATAATTTTGTTTATTACGGTAGCATCAATCCAAGGAAATTATTTAGCCGTTACTATGTGCCGGTAAAAAGACCCGATAGCTTAAGTGTAACTGCGGTTTTGCAGACAAAAGACATTCAGAAACTACTGACAAGCATTCAGCCTTCTTCTCCGGATTATCAGATATTTCAGCATAAACTTTCAAAATATAAGGCCGACTCTGGCAGTAAAAGCTATATGGTAAAAACCATTATGGTAAACATGGAGCGGTTGCGCTGGAAATTGCCAGAGCTTGGCGACGAGTATGTGCAGGTAAATATTCCTGATTTTTCACTTACCTGGTTTAAAAACCAGGACACGCTTACGCAGATGAAAGTTTGTGTTGGGGGAAAACGCGAGGAAGGTTATGCTGATAAAATTAAGCAATATTTGAAATCGGGAAATCTTGATGATAAGCCAAAAAATCATGAAACACCCTTACTATACAGTAAACTGAACTCTATACAAGTAAATCCGATATGGAATATTCCTGTTAGCATTGCACAAAGCGAAATTTATTGGCAGGCAGTTAGGGATCCGTATTACCTTTCTAACAGTAACATCAAGGTGTATTATAAGGGTAAACAAATAGGGGAGCCCGATACCATTCAATGGAGTAAGTATTCCAGAGAGAACTTGCCTTTCCAATTCAAGCAAGGCTCAGGAGAGGGTAATGCTTTAGGTAAGTTTAAATTTATATTCGACAATGGTTCGAGCATCTACCTGCACGATACAAACAATAAAAGTGCGTTTTCAAGAGCTAACCGCGCAATAAGCCATGGGTGTGTTCGTGTAGAAAAACCGTTACAATTTGCCGAAACGCTGGTTAAAGATAAATACGAATACGATCAGTTAAGGATGGAAGTAAACCTGCCTCCAATAGATACCAATAGAATGGCGGTTTATCGGAAAAAGATGGCTAAAAAAGCCGATACAGTAAATGTTTACAAATTAAAGCCTAAATGGTTTGGAGTTAAAAAGCCCGTTCCTTTGATCATCAATTACATAACCGCATGGTCGCAAAACGGTAGCCTGCAGTTCCGACCAGATGTTTATGGTTTAGATGAAACTTTATGGGATGCTATGAAAAAATTCATGTAAAAGTTCTACCTTTGGTTTTTAATGAATTTCCTATACCCAGGTTTTCTTTTCGCACTGCTGGCAATAGCCATACCTATTGTAATTCACTTATTCAATTTCAGGAAATTTAAGAAAGTATATTTTAGTAATGTACAATTCTTAAAGGAAGCAAAGGAGCAAAATTCTTCAAGAGAAAAGCTTAAAAATTTGCTTGTACTTTTGTGTAGGATATTGGCCATTGTATTTCTTGTGCTGGCATTTGCCAGACCTTTTATCCCCTCGGGCAATAAACATAATCCAGGACAGAGAAATGTTATCAGTATATATATTGATAACTCTTATAGTATGGAGACAGTAAACAAGGAAGGTAGTTTACTTGACGAAGCTAAAAGAAAGGCAAAGGAAATTGTCAGATCATACGACATTAATGATCAGTTTCAATTAATCACAAACGATTTTGAAGGTAAGTACCAAAGGCTGGTTAATAAAGAAGAATTTATTCAGTTGCTGGATGAAATTAAAATATCACCTGCAAATAAGACTTTGCAACAGATTCTCAACAGACAACAGGCTAGTTTTTCGGCCAGTAGAAACGAAATCTGCTATCTGCTTTCCGACTTTCAAAATAGTTTTACAGGTAATAAACCTTTAGCTACAAATAAAGAGATCAGTTATACAGTTATTAAGTTAAATGCAAATAGCCTTCCAAATATTTCGGTTGATAGTGTTTGGAGTCTTTCTCCGGTACACCAACCAGGGCAAGCAGAGAAGGTTGTAGTTCAATTAAGGAATTATGGTGAAGAGGATGCTTCGGGTATAGCCTTAAAGCTAACCATAAACAAGCAACAAAAAGCAATTAGTAATGTAAATGTTGAGACAGGTAAATCAGTTAATGATACTTTATCTTTTAGCGGATTAAAAACCGGATGGCAAAAAGGCGTTATTAGTATTAAGGATTTTCCATTAACATTTGATGATGATCTGAATTTTAGTTTTAAGGTAAGTAATGAGCTAAAGGTGCTAAACATCACAGGCAATTCTTCTGATAAGTTTATAAAGGCGCTCTTTGCATCCGATAGTTATTTTAAACTTACGGAAATGCCTGAGTCAAATATTAAATATTCCAGCTTTTCAGATTATAGTTTAATAGTTCTTAACGGACTAAAAGAACCATCGTCAGGCTTGGCTCAGCAATTAAAAGGATATGTACAAAACGGTGGATCAGTAGTTATCTTTCCTGATCTTAATGCGAATAGCAATGTTTACACTTCGTTCTTAACCGGTTTGTCGCTACCTGCGGTTCAGCAACTAAATTCGGGACCGCCGATAGCAAGCAGTATGGATTTAAAGAACTCTGTTTTTAAAGATGTGTTCGATCAGATTCCTAAAAATATAGATCTGCCTTTGGTAAACAGGTATTTTAGTTATACTGAGCAGAATACAAGTGCTAAAGAAAGCATTTTGCAATTGCCACTAAATAGATTTCTGTTTGCAAAATATACTGCAGGGGCAGGCAAAATATATCTTTCATCCAGTTCATTGGATATTAAGGATAGCAACCTGCCTAAGCACCCGGTTTTTGTACCATTAATGTATAAAATTGCTTTTGCAAGTGCAAAAGAGCAGCCATTATATTATACAATAGGCCTCAATAATCTATTGGAAAGTGAAAAAATTAGTCTTCTGGCTAATCAGTCATTAAAATTGGTGTCGGATAACTTTGAAGTTATTCCTGAAGTACGACAAACTGTCGGAAAAACTTTATTATATGTAGCAGATCAGGTAAAGAAATCGGGCTTTTATGAATTAAAAAAAGCAGATTCTGTTTTGGCCGTTGTAGCATTCAATGATAACCGCACCGAGTCTGATATGCATTATGCTGCAGAAAGCGAGCTTAACAGCTTGTTTGGCAAACAAAAAGTGGCAGTATTTAATTCTAAAAAGGACGCACAATCATTAAATATCGAGGGAAAAAATAGCAGCAGTGAATTATGGAAACTTTGCCTAATTTTAGCTATTGTTTTTTTAGCCGGTGAAATACTACTTATTAGATTCTTTAATAACATAAAAAACATAGAAATATCATGAACCTTCTTATCACGGGTATAGTTATTGCCGATCCAAACAGCCAGTTCAATCAAAAGAAATGTGATGTTCGTGTAGAACAAGGAAAGATAACGGCTATAGGAAACAACCTTGCTCCTTCCAAAAATGAGCAGGTTTTTGATGGCAAAGATGCTGTTCTTTCGCCGGGTTTCTTTGATTTAAACTGTTCAATCGGTGATCCAGGTTTCGAAACCAAAGAAGATATTAATACGGCAACTGAAGCTGCTAAAGCAGGTGGGTTTACAGGGATCGCTGTTTTGCCAAACACTAAGCCTGTAGTGCAATCTAAGGCCGAGGTGGAATACATTATTAACAGGGCAAAAAACAACCTGGTAGATGTGATGCCAATAGGAGCAGTTAGTCAGGGACTGGAAGGTAAAGAGCTTGCAGAATTGTACGATATGAAGCAGGCCGGTGCAGTAGCATTTTCTGATGGAGGAAAGGCAATTGTTGACGATGGCTTTATGAGTCGCGCTTTACAATACACCCAGGGTTTTAACGGACTTCTAATGGTATATCCTGAGAATAAATCCATCGCAGGAAAATCGCAGATTAACGAAAGCAAAACCAGTGTATTATTGGGGATGAAAGGATTGCCTTCATTGGCTGAAGAAATGCACATTAGCCGTGATATCTTTTTAGCTACTTACCATAATGCTCCTGTACATATTAGTAATATTTCAACCGCAGGTTCTGTAGCGCTTATAAAGAAAGCTAAAAAGGATGGTGTTAAAATCACATGTGATGTAGCTGCACATCACCTGGTATTTACAGAAGAGCTACTGAATGATTTTGATAGTAATTATAAAGTTAAGCCGCCTTTGCGAGGTAAAGCTGATGTGAAGGCATTACTTACGGGGTTAAAAGACGGAACTATTGATGCAGTAGGATCACAGCATCGCCCGCACGAAATCGAATTTAAGGATGTTGAATTTGAAATCGCATCATACGGTATCATTGCCTTGCAAACTGTTTTACCTTTACTTATTAAAGCCGGGCTTGATGCAACGCAGATAGCCGAGAAGCTTTCTATAAATCCCCGTAAATTATTAGGACTTACAGTTCCTGTGATTGAAGAAGGTACTGAAGCTAACTTTACAGTGTATAACGCTGCTTTACAATGGGAGTATAATGTTGCCAGTAACTATTCTAAATCTGCCAATTCTCCACTATTAAATAAAAAACTGACCGGTAAAGTTCAACTGGTATTTAATAACAAACAATTACAATCATATGGATAATCATGTAAAAGTAGCATTAATTGCATCGTTAGATAAATTTGCTGCAGTATCTGGTAATGACTCGGTTAAGTTAGAGGAAAGCCTTGTTGAAGTGTTTAGCAAAGACCTTGGTTTTATAGAGAAAGTTGAAGAGTTTGATGAAGTTTTTGATGAGCATCCATCATTTGAGGAGCTTAGAGAAGTATTCTTCGATTTGTTGATGATTAATTTCTTTTCTATTGATATTAAAAAACTTGAAGAAGATTATCTTGACTCTGAAGAGTGGCTAAGGATTGAAGAAGAAACAATAGATAGAGGAACTGAATTGTTAAATCTTTTGTTGTATATCAATGAATGTCATGATGAGCGTATAAAACCTGAATTAGGCGATTTCCTTAAAGAATTCTTATTGGTTGAGGAAGATGAGTTTCAGGATGAATTCCACATTTATGAAGATCTGATCAGCAACCAGCAATTGATTGAAGGAAGTGTTGAGGATATTTGCAGTCATGCCGGGATGATAGATTTGGGTGAAGAAATGGAAGAGCTTTTTGTTCCTTTCATGGTTTTCTTCCATCAACCTAAGGCCAACGATAAGATCATTAAAGAGCTTGAGGAATTTAGTGCAAACAAGGAGTTTGATATTGCGGTGTATACCTTAATTGCTAATTTTAATGCAGCTACAGCTTAGGCAGTAGCTTTTATTATTAACTTATATATTAACGTTTATTTAAAACTTTCAAATGGAAGAAGTAGTAGTTGAACCCAAAAAGAATCCAAATATGCTTGCGTTTAAAAGCGCAATAGCGTATTCCGTTTATTTCCTTGTGCTTATGTTTGTGATGAAGTGGCTAGGAGTTGATCAGAACAGCCCGAATACCACTGTAACAGAGAAAATCATATACTCGCTGGCTTCCTATATTCCATTTATTATGGCTGTTGTATTTGTGCAAACTACATACAAAAAGGAATTAGGTGGATACATAAGCTTTGGCAAAGCTTTTTCTTCGGGCTTTAAAGTAGCTGCATATGCAGGATTGTTTATAGCTGTATTTACTATCCTTTATTATAAGGTTTTAGACACAAATGCTTTTAATCAGCTAATGGATTCAGCAAAAGCTGCGGCCGGTGACGATGAGAACAAGGTTAAAGGTGTAGAGATGATGAGGCCTTATATGATCTTTTTTATAGGATTTGGAGTAGCCGTGAGTTATACGATATATGGTTTGATTATCAGTTTAATTGGCGCAGCTGTAATTAAAAAAGAACAACCTCTTTATGAGGAGTAAGCTGTAGTGAATAAATATTAAATAAGAAAGGCAGCAATATTATTGCTGCCTTTCTTATTTAATATCCTAATTGATATTTTCTTCTATTACAGGTTTCTGATCCAGATGTTACGGAAACTCAATGGCTCACTAGGATCTCCATGAGATTGTAACTTAATTGGCGCAGGGCCATGAGCTTGTCTGTATGCAGGAGCTCCGATATATTGCGTTGGCCCCAATAATGTAGTATTATCCTGAACCAATACTCCGTTAAATAACACGGTAACTCTGGCAGGCGTTTTTACAGTTTTGTCTTCATTAAATGTAGGTGCAGTCCAGATTACATCGTAACTGTTCCATTCTCCAGGTTTGCGGGTTGGGTTAGCAAGCGGTACAAATTGTTTGTAAATACTTGCAGCTTGTCCATTTGTATAGGTGTCGTTTTTATAAGAGTCAAGAATTTGCAATTCGTAACCAGCATCACCTTTACCAATAGAAGCAAGGAAAAGTCCGCTATTGCCTCTACCTTGTCCTTTGCCAGTGATATTTGCAGGCACACGCCACTCCAGGTGTAATTGGTAGTTGCCAAATGATTCTTTGGTTTCTATGTTTCCCGATTTTTTATTTACAGTAAATACTTTGTTGGCAACAGTCCATGCAGCAGGTTTTGATCTGTCTTCAGTCATTACCCATTGGTCAAGGTTTTTGCCGTCAAAAAGTATAATAGCATCAGAAGGAGGGGCTATTGTAAGCTCCGGTGTTGATACTACTTTAGGAACTGGAGTATATACTTCGGTGTCTTCAGGTTTTGCATCTTGAGCCTGAACAATGTTAATTCCTGCCATCATTAATGTAGCAAGGATAACTGATTTACGCATGTTTATCATTGTGTGATTTAATTTAATAACTATTCAAATTTATAATTAAATGGGATTAATTATAGTAATTCTCTAAGTATTTATTGGGAACGGCTAATATTGTTACAGTTTGATTCTAACAGATGCATTACGAATATGATGCATATAATGGGGCTCAGATGGTGGCAGAACTTAACAATATTGCATATATGCATATTTGTTAAGTTTTAAGTAAGTTTGCACAGTTTTAAGCGTTGTAATCACACATGGATATTTCTGTTGTAATCCCCCTATATAATGAAGAAGAATCGTTACCTGAATTAACTTCATGGATTGCTAAGGTAATGCAGGAGCATAACTTTAGTTATGAGGTTCTTTTTGTTGACGATGGAAGTACTGATGCCTCCTGGAGCATAATCGAAGATTTAAAGCAACAATATAGCTCAGTAAAAGGAATTAAATTCAGAAGAAACTATGGTAAATCTGCCGCTTTAAATGTTGCTTTTGAGGCTGCACAGGGTGATGTAATAATTACTATGGATGCTGATTTACAGGATAGTCCGGATGAGATACCTGAGCTTTTCCGTCGGATAAAAGAGGAAAAGTTTGATATTATATCCGGCTGGAAAAAGAAACGTTACGATCCGATTACCAAAACTATACCTACCAAGCTCTTTAATGCAGCCACCCGCAAGATGTCGGGCATTCAATTAAATGATTTTAATTGCGGTTTAAAAGCTTACCGTAATGATGTGGTTAAAACCATTGAAGTCTACGGCGAGATGCACCGTTATATTCCTGTAATTGCAAAATGGGCAGGATTTAAGAATATCGGAGAACAGGTAGTAGAACATAGGGCACGTAAATATGGGGTTACCAAGTTTGGAATGAGCCGTTTTGTTAACGGATTTCTAGACCTCTTGTCTATCTTTTTTGTAGGCAAATTTGGCAAACGTCCGATGCACTTTTTTGGTTCGTTAGGGGTGCTGAGTTTTGTAGTGGGAACATTTATGGCCTTATGGCTTATTGGCGTTAAGTTATATCATATATCTATGGCCATTCCGTATAAAAGGGATGTAACGGATCAACCATTGTTCTATATTGCTTTGGTGGCCATAATACTTGGTTCTCAATTGTTTTTAACTGGTTTTGTTGCAGAACTGGTTACCAGAAATGCACCAGAGCGTAATCAATATTTAATAGAAAAGGAGATTTTATAACAAATGTTTTTTTCGATTATAATCCCTCTTTACAATCGCCCTCAGGAGATTGATGAATTGCTAGCTACGCTTACCAGGCAAACTTATACCCAATTCGAAGTATTGGTAATTGAGGATGGTTCTGTAAATGATGCTAAGGCTATTGTTGATAAATATGCCAACTCACTTGATGTAAAATATTTCTTTAAACCTAACGAGGGACAAGGATTTTCGCGTAATTATGGGTTTGAAAGGGCCAAAGGCGATTTCTTCGTAATTTTTGATTCCGATTGTTTGATCCCTGAGGATTACCTTGAGATAGTAAAGGATTATCTTTTTGAACATAAACTGGATGCTTATGGTGGGCCCGATGCTGCACACCAAAGTTTTACTCCGGTACAAAAGGCCATCAGTTATGCTATGACTTCTCCATTTACAACCGGAGGGATAAGAGGCAATAAAAAGCATATCGGACAATTTCATCCCCGTAGTTTTAACATGGGCGTATCCAGAGAAGTATGGGAAAAAGTTGGCGGCTTTATATTAACTAGATTGGGAGAGGACATCGAATATAGTATTCGTATCCACGAGCACGGCTTTAAGATTGGTTTAATCCCCGCAGCCAGAGTTTTTCATAAAAGACGTACAAGTTTTAGCCAGTTCTATAAGCAGCTGCACTTTTTTGGCAGGGCAAGGATAAATATTTATAAACATTTCCCTTCCGAATTGAAATTGGTACATTTCTTTCCGGCAGCATTTACATGTGCAGTAATATTTACTGTGCTTATTAATATATTTTATTGGCCTTTAGCATTCATTTGTAACTTTGTAATGCTGATATACTTTATGTTGATATTTTTTCACTCATGGCAGGTTAATAAGTCATTAAAAGTTGCATTTTTGAGCATTATTGCTGCGTTCATTCAGCTAACAGCCTACGGTTTGGGTTTTATGCAGGATTTTATTAAAAGAGTAGTATTTAAACAACAATGATAGAATTTTTAAAGGAGAGTACATTTGCTGTAAATGAGGTGATTAGCAAGGCCTGGACAGTGACCAAAAGGAATTACTTTTCTATTGCCACGCTGTGCTTTTTGATGTTTATTACTTCTAATGCTTCGGGCTTAATGGCATTCTTTTTAAAGGATGTGAGTAAGGGATTGAGCATATTGATGGCTTTCATCTTTGTGATGTTCTATTTTACCATCAATCTATCACTGTTTAAATATATTTTCCATTTACTTGATGATGAAGAGCATGATGTAAGCATTGTAAGTACCATTCCCACAAGAAAACAAATTATCAGATTCCTGGTGGCAACGCTTTACTTTATGCTTTGTATTGTAGGCGTGTATTCGATAGTAGTATTAATCGCTTTTCCTTTTATATACACAGGCATAAAAATGGAAGTTATAACCAATGTGGCTATTTCTGTTGGGGTAATTGCAATATTCATTACATGGATCCGCATTTCTTTCTTCCCGTTTTTTATAATCGATAAAGATTTACCTCCATTTCTATCTATAAAGCTTAGCTTAGCCACAACAAAAGGCAACTTTACAAAGATTTTTCTGCTTTTATTAGTGCTA
This sequence comes from uncultured Pedobacter sp., assembly GCF_946479715.1. The sequence goes on from NZ_CAMLHF010000063.1 coordinate 16,264, forward strand.
TTAAGTTTTCACCTGCTTTATTTGTTTTTTAGTTACATACACTGGCCGGTGTTCTCATTCTTTATAAATATTTTGAGCTCCTTTATTATTGTTCCGTTATCAAGTGTGGCTTTAACTATTGCTTATCGTAAAATGATGAGTGAATATAAGGGAGATGCTGAGCCTGATATTATACATAACATAGTTTAAACAGAACTTATGGGATTAAAAGCGGCATTAAGTAAACCGTTTGCGGCCTTTATTGTAAAAGGTATCAATAAATGGAAAAAAAATGCAGTGGGCGCACAGAAGGAAACTTTAAGCCAACTCATTGATTCTGCAAAAGGTACGGCCTTTGGTAAGGATCATGGTTTTGCTTCTGTAAAAACATATGAAGACTTTAAAAAGGCAGTGCCTGTTAGGGATTACGAAGAATTAAGACCTTATATTGAAAGGGTAGTTGCAGGTGAACCTGATGTAATGTGGAAAGGTAAGCCCCTTTATTTTGCAAAAACATCCGGTACCACATCGGGTGTTAAATACATCCCACTTTCTAAAGAATCGGTACCCGAGCATGTTAAAGCTGCCCGTAATGCTTTACTTACTTATATTCACGAAACCGGTAACACCGCATTTGTGAATGGTAAGATGATCTTTTTGCAGGGAAGCCCTGTGCTGAGTAAAAAAAATGGAATTAATGTAGGCAGGTTATCAGGCATAGTAGCCCATCTTGTTCCGGGTTATTTACAGAGAAACCGCTTGCCTTCTTATGCCACAAATTGTATTGAAGACTGGGAGCAAAAGGTTGATGCAATAGTGGAAGAAACCATTAACGAGGATATGACCCTGATTTCGGGCATACCGCCATGGGTACAAATGTATTTTGACAGACTTGCACAGAAGTCCGGAGGCAAAAAGATAAAGGACATTTTTAAAAACTTTAGCCTGTTCGTATATGGTGGGGTTAATTACGAACCCTATCGTGCTAAAATTGAGGAAAGCATAGGCAAGAAAATAGATACAATTGAAACTTATCCTGCCTCCGAAGGATTTATCGCTTATCAGGATAGTCAACAGGATAAAAGCTTGTTACTATTAGCAAATGCAGGCATATTTTATGAATTTATTCCTGCAGATGAGTATTATAATGATAACCCTTTAAGAGTTAGTCTGGAAGATGTAGAGCTGGAAAAGAATTATGCTTTGATACTCAACACAAATGCCGGATTGTGGGGGTATAGCATTGGAGATACGATTAAGTTTGTATCTAAAAATCCGTATAAAATATTGGTAACAGGGCGTATTAAGCATTTTATTTCGGCCTTCGGAGAACATGTAATTGGCGAAGAGGTAGAACATGCTTTACTTACAGTAGCTAACCAGGAAGGGGTTGGTATCACAGAATTTACCGTAGCTCCCCAAGTGGAAACGCCACAGGGTGAATTGCCTTACCATGAATGGTTTGTAGAGTTTTCTACAGCTCCAAAGGATCTTGAAGCTTTCAGTAAAAAAGTAGACGAAGCACTACAAAAGAAGAATATTTACTATTTTGACCTCATTGAGGGAAAAATACTGCAACCACTGATCATTCGTTCTTTACAGAAGGATGCCTTTGTGAATTTTATGCGTAGCCAGGGTAAGCTTGGCGGACAGAATAAGGTTCCAAGATTATCGAACGACAGAAAGATTGCTGATAATTTAAGTAGTTTTATAAATTGAAAAACATATCCATTTTAGGCGCAACCGGTTCAATAGGAACACAGGCCTTAGAAGTTATTGAGGCAAATCCGGAGTTGTATAAGGTTACAGTGCTTACAGCACAGTCAAATGCTGATTTATTGATTGCCCAGGCATTAAAGTTTAAGCCTTTAATGGTTGTTATTGGCGACGAGCGTCAATACTCATCCGTAAAAGCAGCTTTATCAGCCACAGGCATCAAGGTTTTGGCGGGTGAAGCAGCATTGTGTGAAGCAGCTAGTTTAGCAGAAACAGATTTAGTACTCACTGCAATTGTAGGCTCTGCTGGCTTAAAGCCAACTATTGCTGCTATTGAAGCTAAAAAAGATATTGGCCTGGCTAATAAAGAAACACTGGTAGTTGCCGGTGATTTGATAACTAGTTTAGCAAAACAACACGGGGTAAGAATTATTCCTGTAGATTCTGAGCATTCCGCAATTTTCCAGTGCCTGGTAGGTGAGGCAGTTGATACAATTGAAAAGATCTATTTAACCGCATCCGGTGGACCTTTTAGAGGTAAGGAGCGTGCTTTTTTAGCTAATGTAACCAAAGCCGAGGCACTTAAGCACCCCAACTGGGTAATGGGAGCAAAGATCACTATTGATTCGGCATCTTTAATGAATAAAGGCCTTGAGGTTATTGAGGCAAAGTGGCTGTTTGATTTGAATGTAGATCAGATTGATGTGATTGTACATCCTCAATCTATCGTACACTCGCTGGTGCAGTTTAATGACGGTTCTATGAAGGCTCAGATGGGGCTTCCTGATATGAAACTACCAATTCACTATGCTTTTGCCTACCCGGGAAGAATAAGCAGCAATTTTAAACGTTTCAACTTTATGGATTATCCGGAGCTTACGTTCTCAAAGGCTGATAGAAGTACCTTTAGAAATCTTGACCTCGCATTTGAGGCTTTACGCAGAGCAGGAAATATGCCTTGCATCATTAATGCCGCCAATGAAGTGGTGGTAAATGCCTTTTTACAAAATCAGATTGGTTTCCTGGAAATGAGCGATATAATAGAACAATGTATGTCTGATATCAGCTTTATAGCTACACCAACTCTTAATAATTATTTAGAAACCGACCAGCATACACGTATATTTGCGGGCGAGCTGGTAACAAAATAAGTTTTTTACAGTCAAATTTAGAAACATTTAAAATCATATATGAGCGGATTGATTATGGCGGCCCAGTTACTTCTGGGATTATCGATATTAGTTATTTTACACGAATTAGGACATTTTCTTGCGGCACGTGCTTTTGGAATTAAGGTGGAGAAGTTTTACCTGTTTTTTGATGCCTGGGGTGTTAAGTTGTTTAGTTTTAAGAAGGGGGATTGTGAGTACGGTATTGGTTGGTTACCATTAGGCGGTTATGTTAAAATAGCAGGTATGATAGATGAATCTATGGATACCGAACAAATGAATCAGCCGGCACAACCTTGGGAATTTAGATCTAAACCAGCTTGGCAACGTTTAATAGTAATGCTTGGTGGTGTTATTGTTAACATAGTTGTTGGTATCCTGATCTTCTGGATGCTTACCTTTAAATACGGCGAAACATTTATTCCAAACAGTTCTGTACAGAATGGTATTAATCCAGGAAGTATCGGTAAAGAAATCGGGCTTCAAAAAGGTGATAAGGTAATTGCGGTTAATGGAAACAAGGTAATTCGTTTTGATGAGTTGATCAGTTCGAAAGTTTTGCTTGGAAATACAAATTTAACGGTTATCCGTGGAGATAGAACTTTAGATATTAAAGTGCCTGAGAATATCTTAAATAAGGTTTCTGATTTAGGAATTGAAGCGTTTATTAGCAGGGCACCCTTATTAACTTCTACAGTTGATAGCGTGTTTGGCAATGCACTCAAAGCAGGATTAAAAAAAGGTGATAGAATTGTTGCTGTAAATAATACACCTGTTCGATTTAATGCAGATGTTAGAGATGAACTTCAGAAGCACAAGAAAAAACCAGTATCTTTTATAATTAATCGTGGTACTGAAAAGTTAACTTATAGTATCCCTGTCGACAGTGCCGGAACTATTGGTATTGGATTTAACATAGATGAGATAAAACAACAAACAATTAATTATAGTCTGTTTGCAGCTCTTCCAATAGGAGCAAATCAGGCATGGAAAACTTTTAGTGATAATGCTAAAGGAATCTGGAAAGTAGTTACAGGTAAAATTCAGGCAAACAAAGCATTTTCGGGTCCCGTAGAGATCGCGCGTAAAGTTTATGGCGGAGAGTGGATCTGGATGAGATTCTGGGCTTCTACAGGCTTTATTTCGATTGCTTTGGCATTTATGAACCTGTTGCCTATACCAGCTTTGGATGGAGGACACGTTGTATTCCTTATTGTAGAGATGATCAAAGGAAAACCTCTTGGTGATAAATTTATGGAGCGTGCCCAGATAGTTGGTTTTGTTCTGTTGCTATCATTGATGGTTTTTGTGCTCGGCAACGACATATTTAAGGCTATAATGCATTAAACCCTTATGACAGACTATTTTGCATTTTATGGCTTACCATTAAGCTTTAATCCTGATGTGGCCCTTGTAAAGCAAAAGTTTTATGAGTTTAGCAAAAAGTATCATCCTGATTTTTATATTAATGATAGTGATGAGAAACAGGCTGAAGTATTGGAATTAAGTACGGTAAATAATAAAGCATATCAGGTTCTGAGTGATCCGCAGAAACGATTACATTATGTTCTGGAATTAAAAGGCTTGTTAAAGGAAGGTGAGAACTATGTTCTGCCCCAAAGTTTTTTAATGGATATGATGGATATCAATGAGGCACTGATGGATCTGCAATTTGATCCCGACCCTGTGAAGTTGGCAAGTCTAAAGGACGATGTTAATGGAGTAGAGAAGGGACTGTCGGATGAAATTTTATCACTTACAACTTCATTTGAAGATCAGAGCTCAACGGAACAGGATAAAACGCTTATTGCAATAAAGGACTTGTATTATCGTACTAAGTATTTGTTAAGACTTAGAGAAAGTATTGCTAAAGCTACCAATTTATAAGGCCGGCTGTTAAATCATTGTAAAAAAGTAAAATGCTACTTTTTTACAATGATTGTTTGGATACCTTTGCCGCAAATCCATATATATGAACACATTATCCATTTTTAGAAAAGTTGCCGTTGCTGAGGGAATTTCTTACATCTTGCTGGTATTTATTGCTATGCCCCTAAAGTATTGGGCCGATATGCCTTTGGCTGTTAAATATACAGGTTGGGCTCATGGCCTTTTATTTGTGCTGTACATTGTTTTTTTAATTATGGCATGGCAAGAGTATAAATGGAGCTTTAAAAAGGTGGTACTCATAGGGTTTGCATCATTAGTGCCATTTGCCCCTTTTTGGGTAGATAAAAAACTTAAAGAAGATAATTTAAATAAGTCTTGGTAATTAGTTATTCAATTAATACATTTGCATCCCGCTGAATAAGCAAATGCCCAGCTGGCGGAATTGGTAGACGCGCTGGTCTCAAACACCTGTGGGAAACCGTGCCGGTTCGACTCCGGCGCTGGGTACAAACCCCTCTCTAAAGCACTTAGAGAGGGGTTTTTGGTTTCTGGCTATTTTGTTCAGTTTAATTTTACAAGTTATTTTTAGATTTTTTTATTGAGAGTCAGCAGTCAAGTCTACCCACATATACAATTTGACTACAATAATTACCAATCCAACTACTTTTTATAGCGCGACAATCAAGAATTTTGTACTTGAAAATTATTCAGTTTTAGAAATAATTAAATAAAGAATTATGCAAAAGAGAAAATTAGGAAATAGTGGATTAGAAGTTTCCGCATTAGGTTTTGGCTGTATGGGTTTAAACTTTTTGGATGGCAAAGGTCTTGATAAAAAAGATGCCATCACATTACTTTGCAACGCAGTTGAAAGAGGTATTACATTTTTTGATACTGCAGAAGCCTACGGACCTTATACCAATGAAGAAATTGTTGGCGAGGCATTACAGCCTTATAGAAAAGACGTAGTAATCGCCACAAAATTTGGTTGTAAGGATGCCAGACCAGCAATAGGATTAGACAGCAGACCCGAAACTATCAGAGCAGTAACCGAAGCATCTCTAAAAAGATTAAAGACAGATTACATCGATTTGTTGTATCAGCACAGAGTTGACCCTAATGTTCCGATAGAAGATGTTGCAGGAACAGTGAAAGACCTGATACAAGAGGGCAAAGTAAAATATTTCGGATTATCGGAAGCAAGTGCTAAAACTATTCGAAAAGCACATTCAATTCAACCTGTATCGGCATTACAAAGCGAATACTCTTTGTTTTGGCGTGAGCCCGAAAATGAAATCATACCAACCTTGGAAGAGTTAGGAATTGGTTTCGTTCCCTTCAGTCCTTTGGGTAAAGGCTTCCTCACAGGTATAATAAACAAAAAATTAGAGGATATCGACCGTAGAAATATTATTCCTCGTTTCAGCGAAGAAAATATAAAGGCTAATTTGGTTTTAGTGGATGCACTTTCTGAGATTGCTAAACAAAAAAATGTTACGACCGGACAATTAGCATTGGCCTGGCTCTTAGCTCAAAAGCCTTGGATAGCACCAATCCCCGGGACTACAAAATTGCATCGTTTAGAAGAAAACATTGGCAGTACAAATATTATATTAACAGCCGATGAACTTACTAAAATTGACACAAAAGTAAATGAAATTACACTTGTGGGCGACCGCTATCCCGAATTTTTAGAAAAACAAATAGACAAATAAAAACGAACAGCAATGCAAAATATTAAAGGGAAAGTTGTAGTCATTACAGGTGCAAGCAGCGGAATGGGCAAAGCCATTGCAATAGAATTAGCAAAAAACGGTGCCAAGGTTGTTTTGGGTGCAAGACGAACAGAACAATTGCAACACATTGTTGACGAAATTAAAAGCAAAGGTGGTGAAGCCACCTTTGCTCAAATTGACGTGAAGAATAAAGCCGATTTAGTTCGCTTGGTAAATGAAGCAGTAGAGCAATACGGAAAATTAGATGTCATTGTAAACAACGCAGGTGTCAGCCAATTAAGCCGCATTGACGAATTGGATATTGACGGTTGGGAAGAAATGATCGACATTAACCTAAAAGGCGTTTTGTATGGAATGGCTGCTGCAATTCCTATTTTCAAACAACAACGATCGGGACATATCGTGAATATCATTTCAACGGCAGGAATTAAGATTGTGCCCATGCAGGGCGTTTATGCAGGAACTAAAAATGCCATTCGCACTATTGCAGAAGCGTTTCGTCAGGAATCAGATGGAAACATACGCATTACAGGCATTTCGCCGGGATTTGTGAAAACAGATTTTGCAAACAACATAAAAAACGAAGAAATGAAAACAACTGTTATAAAAGGAATGGAACAGATTGCCATAGATCCCATAGCCATTGCCAATGCTGTAATTTATGCAATAAGCCAACCTAACGATGTTGAAATTGGCGATATTGTTATTCGTCCGTCAAAACAAAATTGATTAAATTCGTAAACGAAAAATGCAACAACAATCTAACATCAATCACATTAAAAGTATATCGCAATTGGTGCGGGTATTAGGATTTTCTGCGCCATTGCACCCACTGATTGCATTGGTTGACTATAATAATGTTTCGATTGAAATGTTTCCAAAAGGGCAAAAAATAAGTCTTGATTTCTACAAAATTTCCTTTAAGCCTACATTCACAGGACACATAAAATACGGACAGGGATATTACGATTTTGAAGAAGGCGGATTAGCATTTTTGAAGCCAAAGCAAATCGTTTTTTCACCAGAAGAAGCAGAAAGCTATGAGGGGATCGCTTTGTATTTCCATCCGGACTTTATCCGAAATTATCCGTTAGGAAAAACAATAAATCAGTATGGCTTTTTCTCTTATGATGTTTCAGAAGCCTTATTTTTATCGGCAAAAGAAAAAGAAGTTATAGCCAATTTATTTGCTACAATAGCCGATGAGTTAGACAACAACATTGACCACTTCAGCCAAGATGTTTTGGTGTCGCAAATAGAATTGTTATTGAATTACAGTAACCGTTATTACAACAGGCAATTTATTACGAGAAAAGCAATTAATCACGACATCATAACTTCTTTGGACAAACTTTTAAACAGTTATTTTGAAGAAGAAAACAGTCTGAAAAACGGCTTACCGTCCGTAAAATATATCAGTACAGAATTAAAGCTATCGCAACGCTATTTGAGTGACATGTTGAGTTCATTGACAGGGCTAAACACACAACAATATATTCAGAACGCAATCATAGAAAAAGCTAAAGAAAAATTATCAACTACAAATCTTTCCGTTTCGGAAATTGCTTACGAATTGGGCTTTGAACATTCACAATCGTTTAGCAAACTTTTCAAGACAAAGACAAATGTTTCGCCTTTGGAGTTCAGACATTCGTTTAATTAAAAAAATGAAGATTTTATAGGTTCGATCCAACGAGGTACTTTCGTTTCCCAGAGAGGACATTTCAGCCACCAGACATACTATTTACAAAGTTTACAATTTTATTTACAATCCAAATTCCTCAAGCCGAAAGATATCAAAGTAGATTCGCTGAATCAATTCTAATAGGATCAATAAATAAAAAATTATGAAATATATATTCGTATATACTTTGTTCTTAATGTCTGTTTTTCTCACTTCCTGCGGACAAAACCAAGCAAACGCACCAAAAGATAACATCAAGGCCGAAATCAACGACATAGGGCCTAATATGATGGTTCGTAATGTAAAACAAGGTAAAAATGGCACCATTTTGATTGCAGGTCCGAATAACTCATCGTTTGGTGATGTTTTTCGATACGATGGAAAATCTTTTACTAATCTTACCAGTGAAATAGGTCCGCAACGATTCTGGGATGTCCTTGAAGATCGTCGAGGAAATATTTGGTTCACTACTACTGATTCGGGCGTTTATTATTACAACGGTAAATCCATTCAACATTTCACTACCACGGAGGGACTTGCCAATAATCGGGTGATGTCTGTTTTTGAAGATAAAACCGGCATTATTTGGTTCGGCACCGGAGGTGGAATAAGCCGTTACGATGGGAAATCTTTTCGAAATTTAAAAAATCCGAACCCCTCGCGTGTTTATAAAGAAGGAAATTGGAATGATGAAACTACTTGGAATAATGATATTACTACAATCATAGAAGATAAAACCGGGAAATTATGGGTGGGCACAAGGGGCGATGCTTTCGTTTATGACGGGAAAACATTTACTCCGTTGATCCACAAGGGCAAAACTTTTACGAACGTTTGGAGTATAATTGAAGATAGGAAAGGCAATATTTGGCTTGGTGACGTGACCCATGGCCTCTGGCGCTATGACGGCAATAACTTTACTCAGATATCGGAAAGAGGTACTTATGCGATAATCGAAGATAAAAATGGAAACATCTGGACTACTGGTCCCTTAAATTCTGCTCATGTGGCGGTCTGGGCGCTTTCCCGTTATAATGCAAATTCCTTGTATAGTAATCAACCCACTGTATCGGAAATTATGTTGGGAGATGCTTTTTTGGGGCTCATGGAAGCTAACGATGGAAGTATTTGGTTTGGATCTGCGACGGGAGTGTACCGTTATGATGGAAAGACCATCACGGACTTTTATAATAAGGCGGGTCAGAAAAAATATAACATAGATACGAAGCAAAGTGCTGTCATATGGAAGGGCTCTATGCTGTTTGGCGTATGGGAAGATATTGAGTTGATTAGTGATGGTTCAGCTACAGGGGAGGTCGACATATTAAAAGGAGAATTGCTGATCGAAAACGTTCATCTAGTGGGCGGTACTGTTGAAGTCGGCATGAATACTATTGAACGAAAATATCGTGATCCCGGTCCGCACAATAAATTTCCGGATTTTTTTGATGTCAAAAAA
>NZ_CAMLHF010000064.1 GCF_946479715.1 uncultured Pedobacter sp.
ATGCATTGTCTATTTTATATTCTGCCCCAACTCTGTAGTTAACGGCTTGTTTGTAATTGTCTCTTACTGAATTGTTTTCGTCTACAATTGTTGCCGGATCAAGTCCCTGATCAGTTGAGAAACGAATAGTACTGTAATCTACATAATCTACATCGGCCGAGATCAAAGCTTTACCTGCAATTACATAACTAGCGCCCAAAGATCCTTTTAAAGGTGTTCTGACACGGTAATTGAATGGGTAGTTTTGCACAACGCCATTAAGGCTTCCTGCGTTAGCACCACCAACAATTTTGGAATCTAAAACTATTGAGGTATTATCTTCAATAAGCATCCATGACGGAGATTGTAAGGTTGCCCCAATTCTGAAGTTCTCAACCGGTCTAACAATTATTCCCAGGCGGGCATTGTAGCCTGATCCTTTTGATTCCTGATTTTGTCTGTAAGATAGACTATACTTTGAGTTGTCAGTCATTGTTCCTGATTCAGTAAACTCACTGTCGTTTATATAACGAACATTAACCAATGATACACTGGCTCCAATATACACCTGATTGGAGATGTTAATAGCTCCCGATGCGGTAAGTTCAGATGTTGAACCAGACCTTATTTCACTTTTCTTTTGTGTATTAGGTACATTAGTTGCTGCAAAATAACCATTATCATCTTGATCTAAAAGATACCCATCATAAGCGTCTTTTTGTACGGAGCCATTTGTTAAGCCGTTTGAATTTGCCAGGTCACCAAAATAATCTACGATTGAATTATTTGGATTTGATCCACCGTAATTGAAATTAGCAGTAAAATCATTATTTCTGTTATAGGCAATTCCGAACACAGTACTTACCACACCTCTTTGGGTGTCTTGCCCTTTCATTCTAATAGCGGGGCTAAAAAGAACCAGACCAATATGGTTAAGGTTTACGTTGTCTTTTGTGGATTTCGTGTTTTGGTTTAGAAAGTTCGCATTTCCAGAGAAATTATTGAATTCCGGAGTTACGCTGAATTCAGATTTAGTGAACATTCCTAGTCCTGCCGGGTTACCGCCAATTGAGCTCATGTCTCCACCAACTCCAATTTGCGCTCCACCCATACTTTTAAATCTGGAGGTGCTACCATAATTGGTCTGAGAGAATTTTAAAGCATCAGGCGAGTAAATCTGGGCGTATGTTGTTCCTGAGATGGCTACTGTAGCCACCAGAGATAGTATCAGTTTTTTCATGTATCTTAATAATAGATTTTAAGTGCACCCTGCATGATGCAGGGCACTTTAAGTTATCCTCTTCCTGATCTTGATGATCTGCCGCCGCCACCGCCGCCGCCGCTGCTACCTCCACTGCTTCTTCCACCACCACTGCTTTCTCTTGCAGGAGGGCTGTAGCTAGGTCTGCTTTCTGGCTGACGAGCCGGAGCACTTTCTCTTGTAGGTCTTACGGTTTCAGTACGTGTAGGTCTTGTTGCTTCACCACGAGAAGGTCTGGTAGCTTGGCCGTCAGACGGTACTCTGCCTGGTCTTGTTGAAACTGTTCCATCAGGATTAGTTCTGGAAGGTCTGGCCCTGTTAGGAATAACATTGCCATCAGCATCCACTCTGGTTGCCGGTCTGGCATATCTGCGATTCACGCCAACTCCATTTTCTCTACCCACAGATGGTCTTGCCCTGTAATCAGGTACATTGGTAGTTCTGCCGGTGTAATAGCCACCGCCCCACAGTCCGCCACCCCATAAGCCACCGCCCCAAAGGCCTCCTCCGTAATAGCCACCACCGTAGTAGTAGTTATTCCAGCCAAAGTTGTTGTAACCCCAGAAAGGAGAACTTGCAAATCCCCAGCCTCCATAAGGAGAATTCCAGTAGCTGTTGTAGAATGGACTATATCCAAAGTCCAATGAACCAGAAGAATACCAGCCAGAATAATAATATGGATCGTAGTAAGTTCTGAAAGGACTTGAGTAATAAAATCTGTTTATACGAGATGAATAATCCTGATCGTAATAGTAATCACTTGTTCCGTAATAATCACTCTCATCATATTGTTCATCAGCATATTGCTGATCGTTGTATTGAGGTTGCTGTACTTGTTGAGGAGCGGGGGTATAAACCTTTGCCTTCACTGTACTGCTATAAACGTCATCATCTGTATTGGCACTTTGCTGCGCAAGCCTTGGCGCAGAGCAAGACGTAACAGCTGTGGCTGCTAAGACGAGCATTCCCGTGAATAAATGGTTAGGTTTCATAACTATATGTGTTGTTTGTGTGTTGCAATTTTTTTGTAGGTATAAATTTATAAATTTGTAGTCTACATTACAAGTCATTTAACACAAAAAACGTTCCATTCAGCTATGAGCAAAGGCATTACAAGTAAAAACGAAGATTATTCCCAGTGGTATAACGACATTGTTATAAAAGCTGACCTGGCAGAACACTCATCCGTTAAGGGATGTATGGTGATAAAACCTTATGGATACTCCATTTGGGAGAAGATGCAGGCTATTTTAGACCAAAAATTTAAAGATACAGGACACAGTAATGCTTATTTCCCGTTATTCATACCAAAGTCATATTTTTCAAAGGAAGCCTCGCATGTTGAAGGTTTTGCAACAGAATGTGCCGTTGTGACACATTATCGTCTGAAAAATGATGGAAATGGGAACATTATTGTTGATGAAACAGCCAAATTGGAAGAAGAATTGATCGTTAGACCAACTTCCGAAACCATTATTTGGAATACTTATAGAGGGTGGATTCAATCTTACAGAGATCTTCCTTTGTTGATAAATCAATGGGCAAATGTTGTGCGTTGGGAAATGCGTACCCGTTTGTTCTTGCGTACTACTGAGTTTTTATGGCAGGAAGGGCACACCGCTCACGCAACTTCTGAGGAGGCAATTGAAGAAACAAGAAAAATGCTTGATGTTTATGCAGATTTTGCTGAAAACTGGATGGGTTTGCCAGTGGTAAAAGGTGTAAAAACACCAAATGAGCGTTTTGCAGGAGCCTTAGATACGTTTTGCATTGAAGCATTAATGCAGGATGGAAAGGCATTGCAAGCTGGAACTTCTCACTTCCTTGGACAGAATTTCGCTAAAGCATTTGATGTGAAATTTACAAACAAAGAAGGTAAGATAGAGCACGTTTGGGCAAGTTCATGGGGTGTTTCTACGCGTTTAATTGGTGCATTGATTATGGCACATAGTGATGATGCCGGTTTGGTACTTCCTCCAAAACTAGCTCCGATACAAGTAGTTATTGTTCCTATTTACAAAGGCGACGAGGAGTTAAGTAAGATCTCGACATTTGTTGATGAATTAATGCCAAAACTGAAACGTTTAGGGATTTCTGTAAAATATGACGACCGTGATACACAGCGTCCGGGCTTTAAGTTTGCTGAATATGAGCTTAAAGGTGTGCCAATTCGTCTGGCTATTGGTGGCAGAGATATGGAAAACGGCACTGTTGAGCTTGCAAGAAGGGATACCAGAGAGAAGCAGACTGTAATTCAGGATGGGCTTGAAATTCATATTGCTCAGCTTTTAGAAGAGATTCAGCAAAATATATACAACAAAGCCTTTGATTATAGAACTGAGCACACCACAGATGCCAATTCTTATGATGAGTTTAAGGAATTACTTGATGGAAAAGCTGGATTTATTGCTGCACACTGGGACGGAACACCAGAAACAGAGCAAAAAATTAAAGAAGAAACCAAAGCTACTATTAGGTGTATCCCGTTAGATAACAAGCTGGAAGAAGGAGTTTGTATTTACTCAGGTAAGCCATCTACCCAAAGGGTATTATTTGCACGCGCATATTAAAATTTAATGGAATGGAAACTGAGAACTACAGTAAAATACTGAGCGAATTCGAGAGTAAAGCTTCATTAAAACAAAAGATATTTAGAAATACTACTGAGGTCTTCGGCTTGCTGAAGACCCAGCTTTCTAAAATTGCAGTTAAGCTGCAAACGGATTATGTGACTAAAGATCCTTCTGTTGAAGTGCACTTTAAGGAAAGCGGTAAATTTGAAGGTCAGCTTAAGTTTTCAGGTGATATGTTGATGGTGTCTATGCATACCAATGTGTTTGCCTTTGATAAAACACATTCTATATACCAAACAAAGTACATCAAAGAAGATGAGTCTTTAAGTTTTTGTGGAACTATTTATATCCATAATTTCCTGGCTGATTCTGTGAAATATAATAGGCTGGCGGATGAGGGATCACTGATTGCACGTATACTGGTTAATAAGGAAAAGCATTTTATGGTTGAGGGAGAGGGTGCGCTTGATTTCTTATACCAAAGCATGGCTGAAAACGTTGTAACGGAAGAAAAGCTAACAGATATTATAGAGCGATCTATTCTTCACTGTCTGGACTCTGATCTGTTATTGCCTCCTTTTGCAGAAATAAAAGAAGTAACTTTAAATCAAAAACAATCAATGCTGGCTTCAAGCGGTTATCCAACCAGTAAAAACCTTGGTTACCAGTTTAAATCAGAAATTGAGCAGAACGATAATATATGAAATTTGCAACTAAAGCGATCCACGCCGGACAAGAGCCCGATCCTACAACAGGAGCAGTGATGACCCCGATTTATCAAACCTCTACTTACTGGCAGAAATCGCCGGGTGACCACAAAGGTTTTGAATATTCAAGAGGTACCAACCCAACTCGTAAAGCACTTGAAGATTGTTTGGCAGCATTGGAAAATGCTAAATATGGACTGGCTTTTTCGAGCGGAATGGGCGCTACAGATACTGTGTTAAGGTTGTTGAAGCCTGGCGATGAGGTGATTACCGGGAATGATCTTTATGGTGGTTCTTATCGCATATTTACCAAGGTTTATGAAAAGTATGGCATTAAGTTTCATTTTCTGGACCTATCGAAACCGGAAAACATACTTCCGCACATCAATGAAAATACTAAATTGGTTTGGATAGAAACGCCAACTAATCCAACAATGAGGATTATTGACATTGAGGGTGTTGCTAAAATTACTAAACAGCACAAGTTAATTCTTACTGTTGATAATACTTTTGCATCTCCATATTTGCAGAATCCAATGGATTTAGGAGCTGATATTGTGATGCACTCTGTAACCAAATACATTGGTGGTCACTCTGACGTGGTAATGGGCGCTTTGCTTGTAAACGATGATCAGCTTTATAAAGATCTTTGGTTTATTTACAATGCCTGTGGGGCAACTCCAGGACCTCAGGATTCATTTTTGGTGTTGAGAGGTATTAAAACGCTTCATTTAAGAATGAAGGCGCATTGTGAGAACGGAGAAAAGGTGGCCCGATATCTTAAAAATCACCCAAAGATTGATAAGATCTACTGGCCGGGTTTTGAAGATCATCCTAATCATGATATTGCGAAAAAACAAATGCGTGGTTTTGGAGGGATGGTGTCTATAACGCTAAAGGATGCTGATCTTCAGGAAACATTCCGTGTGGCTTCTTCTTTTAAAGTTTTTACTCTTGCGGAATCTCTAGGTGGTGTAGAATCGTTGATTAACCATCCAACTACAATGACTCATGGTTCTATCCCTAAGGCGGAACGTGAGAAAGTAGGGGTTACAGATAACCTGTTGCGCCTGAGTGTTGGTGTGGAGGATATTGATGATCTGCTTGCCGATTTAGAACAGGCACTTAAATAATCATCAGTTGGAATTTTTAGAACTCAAAGAATTTTTGGATGTAAAGGTTGATCAGTATAACCGACCAAACTTTATTCAAAATGACCCCATCTGTATTCCACATCAGTATACTAAGAAACAAGATATTGAAATTGCTGCATTTTTTGCGGCAATTTTAGCTTGGGGGCAGCGAAAAACCATCATTAATAAGTGTAATGAGTTGTTTGAGCGGATGGATAATGATCCGCATAATTTTATGCTGCACCATGGTGAGGATGATTTAAAGCGATTGCTTGGTTTTAAACACAGAACGTTTAACGATACTGATCTTCTGTATTTCGTAGCATTTTTTAATCAGCACTATCAACAGTTTGATAGTCTTGAGACTGCATTTTTATCTCCTTCGGATGTTTTTAGAACTGACTTTCTAACTGACGAGCTTCAGCATGGGTACACAAAGTATGCTTCTTCAAGCTGCATGTTATCTGAGTTAACCCAACAGGAGCCAAAAACTGAAAGATCCCTTAATTATTTCAGGTCTTACTTTTTTTCTCTTCCGGATTATCCCAGGAGAACGATAAAGCATGTTTCATCGCCAATGCAAAAATCTACCTGTAAGCGTTTAAATATGTTTTTAAGATGGATGGTAAGGAAAGATAATAAGGGGGTTGATTTTGGGATCTGGAACACAATTAAGCCTTCAGATTTGATATGTCCATGTGATGTACACGTAGATAGGGTGGCGCGTAAGCTTGGCTTAATTGAAAGAAAACAGACCGATTGGCGCACGGCAGTGGAACTTACAAATGAACTGCTTAAATTTGATCCTATGGATCCTGTTAAATATGATTTTGCATTGTTTGGCTTAGGTGTAGAGGAGAAATTTTAAAACTATTATGGTCACTTTTAAAGCAGAAATAGAGCGTTTTGCCGAAATGGGAGAAAAAACAGGCTGGACCTATGTTTTTATTCCGCTTGCTATTGCCAATATGATTAAGCCCGATTGCCGTAAGAGTTATCGGGTAAAGGGCCGTTTGGATCACATTGAAATTGTAGGGATAGCACTTGTGCCAATGGGAGAGGGAAACTTTATTATAGCGCTAAATGCAGGCATTCGTAAGCAACTAAAGAAAGACCTGGGTGGAGTTTTAGAACTGGCTTTAGAAGAAGATACAACTTTTAAAATAGAGGTGCCAGAGGATCTGGAGGTTTGCCTTTCTGATGAGCCGCATCTGCTTAAGAACTTTTTAAAACAACCTAAATCGCATCAAAATTGGTATATCAATTGGCTTAACTCGGCTAAAACAGAAGCTACCCGTACCAAAAGAATCGTGAAGATCGTTTTAGCCATGGATAAGGATTGGGATTTTGGAACAATGATGCGTGATGGTAAGCCTAGAAAAGAGGAGTAGATCAGGTTCTGTCGTATTTTCTGAACCAGCTCCATACTTTCATTTGGATTACGCCAATAAAAGCTTCCCTGAAAATCCGTGTGCTCATTTTTGAAGTACCCTCTGTACGATCTGTAAATATAATGGGAACTTCTTCTACCTTAAACCCGTATTTGATGGCCGTAAATTTCATTTCAATCTGGAAGGCATAGCCAACAAATTTAATCTTGTCTAACGGAATAGTAGCGAGTACTTTGCGGCGGTAGCATTTAAAGCCGGCGGTAGCATCCTGTATGTCGATACGTGTAATTAAACGCACATACATAGAGGCAAAATAAGACATTAACACTCTGCTCATAGGCCAGTTTACTACGTTAACTCCTCTAACATAACGGGAGCCCACAGCAACGTCTGCACCATTAACACAGGCTTCTCGTAAACGTATCAGGTCATCCGGATTGTGCGAGAAATCTGCATCCATCTCAAATATATATTCATATTGAGGTTTGGCCAGCGCCCATCTGAAACCGTGAATGTAAGCGGTTCCAAGTCCTAGTTTGCCGGTTCTTTGTTCCAGGTGAAGTGCCGGATATTCTTTTTGAAGATTTTTAACTATTTCGGCCGTGCCATCAGGGGAACCATCATCAATAACTAATATTTCGAAGAAATAGCTTAACGAAAAAACCTTTCTAATGATTCTCTCAATATTTTCTTTCTCGTTGTAGGTAGGTATTATTACTAGACTGTCTGACACGTAAAATAAATTAAGTAGCGAAATTATGGATTCTAAATGAAAAAACCCTTAATATAGATTATACTAAGGGTTAAATTTTGTTAAAAAAGATAAATTCTAGCTTACGCCTTGCATTAAGCGCTTAATTAAAGGAGAGAAAAGGATTAAAAATACTCCGGCAATAGCAGCATAAACAGCCAGTTGATAATATCCAGAAGTATAAGATTCCAGTTTAGTAAGCAAAGATACATTGTCGCCACTTACGGACATCTCTGCACCAAGTTTTCCTGCGGCAAACTGTCCGAATGCGCTAGCTAAAAACCACATACCCATCATCATACCTGTTAATTTTTTAGGCGACAATTGTGTAACCAGCGACATGCCGATAGGGCCTAAGCAAAGTTCGCCAATAGTAGTTACCAAATAGCCTAGTGTGAAAAGATTTAATGAAGTTACACCATTTGCATCGGCAAAAAAACGGGTGTAAAAGAAGATGTAAAAGGATGCTGCCAGGAACAAAAATCCTACACCAAATTTGATAATCGAGTTTGGTTCCATTTTCTTTTTAGCAAGCCATAACCACAGTAAACCAATTAAAGGACTAAATATAATTACGAACAACGAATTAGAACTGTTGTTTACTACGTTAGGATCGATGTTGAAGAATAAAAGGGTGTGCGACAAGTTTTTTTCTGCAAAAAGAGCCAGTGAACCACCGCTTTGCTCGTAAATGGCATTGAATAGGAAATAGCAGAAGATAAAGATAAATGCGGCAAACAATTTCATCTGAAATTTTCTGTCTTTAACTTTATACGTCTCGTACAAGAAATAGATAATTGATAAGGGCGCAATGGTATACATGAAATAATCTGTATAATGCGTGTTTTGAACCATAATCAAAATTAACGGAACAGAGATGAGAGAGAATAGGTAAACGCCAATTTCACGTGCCCTTTTCTTCGATACCGCCATGTTTTTTAATGGGGAATCACCAATAGGGCCTAATGTTCTCTGTGTAAAGAGGAAGGTTACCAGTCCTAAAGCCATAACAATTGCGGCAGCAAGAAAGGCATAATTCCATGAAACGTATTTACCAAGGTATACACAAAGTGCACCGCCAAGTAAACCACCAATATTAATACCTGCATAGAACATCCCGTAACCTGCATCCCGGCGGGCATCGCCCTCTTTATATAAATCGCCTACCATCGACGATACGTTTGGTTTGAAAAATCCTGTACCGATAATAGAAAGGGTAATACCAATATAAAAGAACTCTTTTGGAGAGACCGCAATGATTAAATTGCCGAGGATCATGATCATTCCACCAAAGAAAAGTGATTTTCTGAAGCCTAATACTTTATCGGCAAAAATACCACCAAGGAATGTGAAAGCATATACGAATGCCTGAATAGCAGCGTATTGAAGATTGGCATCTTTATCTGTAAGTGCAAGGCCTACAATCTTATCTATCATAAAAATGGTGAGCATACCACGCATGCCATAAAAGCAAAAGCGTTCCCACATCTCCACTAAAAACAAAGCCCAAAGCTGTTTTGGGTATTTCCCCTTAAAGTCCTGGATCTCCTCCAGTGTAATGTTATGTTGCATTGTTATTTCAGTTAGCTTATCTTACTTCGTGCATTAATTTTTTGATCACTGGAGTTAACAGGATAGACATTACTCCAATAGCAACGGCAACACCGGTTATGATTAAGAAGAAATAGCTAATCCCTTTTTCTGAGGCAATTCTATCAGCGTTTTCTCCAAGTATACCCGCGACTTTATTAGCAATAGCAATTGCCAGATACCATACACCAAACATAAAGGCAATCATTCTGGCAGGAACAAGCTTACTTACGTAAGAAAGGCCCACAGGAGAGATACAAAGTTCAGCCATAGTATGGAAAAGATAAACCATGATTAGCCAAAAAATACTTACTGAAGCTGTTTTTGCGCCAGGAATAATGTCTCTGGCCCCAAAAACAAGAAAGGCCATTCCTAGTCCTAATAGGATCATCCCTATACCGAACTTAACGTTTGCACCAGGATTAAATCTGCTTTCCCACCATTTAGAAAATAATGGAGCTAGGGTGATAATAAACAATGAGTTAAGCACACTAAACCATGAAGCTGGAATTTGGGTAAGGCTTTCTTTTACCTTCTCAATTTTAAGCGCGGCTAAAGTAGAATCTGAGAGATTTAAAAAACCTGCTCCATAGAAATCCCGAACTAACATCCAGATGGTAATGAACCATATGATCACAAAGCTGATGCTTAGGATAATATTAGCCAAGCCATATTTTTTAAAGGTTTGCTTAAATAACAGGAGTAAAACCCATGTGATAATTCCTAAAGGAACTACAGCAATTAAGGAATTGGCAATTAAAAAGATCAAACTTGAATTACCAACCAGAATTCTGTCGGTATAATCTCTGGCAAAGATGGTTAATGTGCCCGGTGCTTGTTCAAAAACAGCGAAAAATGAAAAGGTTAAGAATGCAAAAAAGGTAACTGCGTATAATTTTTCCTTAGTTACCTTTGAATATTTTGTTAGCCTGTAAAATAATAAGAACAGAAACAAGCCCAGTGCTAATAATATAGTGAAATTGGTTCCTTCCATTCCAGCTATTTTGAAGTTTAGCAGGTTGCTTGCTCCGTGGGATATCTTGGAAATAGGATCGTTAATAACCCAGATTAAGCCTAAAGCGGAACAAAGAAGAACAACGATAACCTGCCATAATGTAAATGGAACTCTGTTATCAACATCACCCTCTTCAATTACGATATCCCTTGTTTTAAGTGGTTTTAAGCCGATGTTTCCAAATATATTCTGAGTGAAATAGAATTGCAATAAGCCGAAAAGCATGAATACTCCTGCTAATCCGAAACCAATGCTCCAGCCAACCTTTTCGCCCAGGTAACCACATAATAATATTCCAAAAAATGCACCTGCATTTACACCCATATAGAAAATGGTATAGGCACCGTCTTTCTTTTCGGGATGATCTTTGTACATTAAAGATACTATTGAGGTCATGTTTGGTTTGAAAAAACCGGTTCCAAAAACCAATAGGCCAAGACCAAGGTAAATGAAAAATGGCGTTTCTACCGCCATGCAACCGTGACCTAAAGTCATCAATAAAGCCCCAACAATTACAGCCCATCTAAATCCAATTAATTTATCTGCAAAGTAACCGCCAAGCATAGTGGATAGATATACCAGGGCGGTATATGATCCGAAAAGTGACATTGCATGTTCCCGTGGCCAGCCCCAGCCCGGATGATCTCCTAAAACAGATGCTGTAAAGAACATGACCAATAGGGCCCGCATACCATAGTAGGAAAATCTTTCCCACATTTCTGTGAAGAATAAAACAAACAGTCCAGCGGGATGCCCCAGCACTTTACTTTCAAAAAAGTTATTTGGCGTATCCAAATTTTTAGTATCCATTTTAGTTTTCTTGTGTGTTATTTATAGTAAGTTTAGTTAGTTCAAGTATATTAATCTAAAGCCATTTCAGCCTGATATGTGTTTTAGATCAGAATTCTGTATTTCGTGTCGGAGTTTTTAATGTTGCTTGATCGTGCTTTTCCCTCTTTTTGTAAAAATAAGCATCGCGCAAGATAGGCACATGAAGGCAAACTCCCAAATTTTTAATTTCCATCAAAGGTGTATTAAATACACTTAAAGCTTCTTTATGGCCTTAATTTTCTTGTCTTTCGGATCTGAAAAAAGGTCATCCATCTGGTTCGGCTCATTCTTTAATTCTATATTTTCTACTAGTTTCAATCGTCCGTTTAATAGCTTATACGCATCAAAACTTAAATCGGATGCATAATATTCAAAATTTCCCGTCATTTCTTCCGAAATGGGGGCCAGGTGATCAAACACAATCATATTAACGTTCTTGTCGAGCGCTACCGTCATTGTATTTTGTTTGTTGTATTCAAAAACGACTCTGTTCTTTGTAGCCTTACTTTTAGCTTCTTCAAATACAGGCTTACCAAAAACAGGTTGTTGTTCTTTATTAAAAGAAAGCACATCAATTACCTTTTTAGAAGTTTTTGAACTATTGCCTTTCCAGCCTATTAATACGTAGTAGGGTTGTTGCCCATTCATAATAACGGGTATAATTTCGTAATATCGGGCACCGTACCAGTTTTTATTGCCATTGATGAGATTGGTATCTTTGATATTAGCGGTATCGTCAATAAGAGGAAACATTTTTAATTTTCCATCTTTTGTGGCCATTTGAATGGTGCCGAAAAAACGATAAGAACCATCATCAAGAGGCAGGTACCATGAGAATATCCTGAAAGAATTATCAGGCGATTTAAGAATGGTAATTTTCTTTAATGAGTCGAAAGGATAAAGAAATGATCCCTGAGTTTTTAGTGAATTGACCAATGTTTTTATAAAAGCTGCATTTTTAGTATACCGCTCAGAATTGCTGGTCGCGTTAAATGTCTCATCACTAAGCCTGCTTAATGAATCCTGGAATTTATGCATTGCAGGACCATTGTTAAAAGCAAAACTATGCTGTGCCTTAAGTCTTGCTGTGGCACAGCATAGTATGATTATGAGTATTAAAGGTTTTAACCTCTTTCGCATCTAATTAATATTTTCTATAATTATAGCACTGGCACCACCGCCACCATTACATATTCCGGCTACGCCGATTTTTCCATTGTTTTGTGCCAGAACGGAAAGTAGTGTGACTACAATTCGTGCACCCGAGGCCCCCAGAGGGTGACCTAAGGAAACGGCTCCGCCATTTATGTTCACTTTTTCTTCATTAAGTCCAAGTTCTTTATTGTTTGCAAGTGAAACTACAGAAAATGCTTCATTAATTTCGAAATAGTCGACATCAGCAATGCTTTTGCCGGCTCTTTTTAATGCTAATGGAATAGCCTTTGATGGCGCAGTGGTAAACCATTCAGGTGCCTGTTGCGCATCAGCATAAGCCAGGATTTTAGCTAAAGGCTTCAAACCGAGTTCTTTTGCCTTATCTGCACTCATTAAAACAAGGGCTGCGGCGCCATCATTAAGTGTTGAAGCATTGGCTGCGGTAACGGTTCCGTCTTTTTTAAATACCGGTTTTAAGCCGGGGATTTTATCAAATTTAACAGCATAAGGCTCTTCATCTTTAGAAACAAGTGTTATCTCGCCTTTGCGGTCTTTTATTTCTACAGGAATTATTTCTGAATCGAATTTACCTTCAGCTTGTGCCGATTGAGCTCTTTTATAAGAGGTAATTGCAAAAGCATCCTGATCTTCTCTGCTGATTCCACATTCTGAAGCACATAATTCGGCAGCAGAACCCATGTGGTAATCGTTATAAACATCCCACAGGCCATCTTTAAGGAGACCGTCTGTAATCTGACCATGACCTAAGCGGTAACCGGTGCGTGCTTTATCCAAATAGTAAGGAACATTGCTCATGCTTTCCATTCCTCCGGCAACAATGATATCGATTTCTCCCAGTGCAATACTTTGAGCAGCAAGCATGATGGCTTTTGTGCCAGATGCACACACTTTATTGATTGTGGTTGCAGGAAGATCGGGCAGACCAGCAAATTTAGCTGCCTGTGTTGCAGGCGCCTGACCAATATTGGCTGATAAAACGTTGCCCATGTAAACTTCCTGAATATCTGAGGGCTTTAGTCCTGCTTTTTCTACTGCCGCTGTGATGGCCAAAGCGCCTAATTGGGTAGCAGAAAAGCTTGATAATGCACCTCCAAAGCTACCAATTGGAGTTCTGATAGCAGATACAATTACTACTTCTCTCATTTACTGTGTTTTAAGTTAGTTGAAAGCAAAGTTATATAATTACAGTCATTCAGTGGTTATAACTCACCACTTTTAACATTATTGATCTGTATCATTTTTGTTTAACCGTTTTCTCCTGTTGGATTTTACGGCCTGATTGAGCAAAAATTCTATCTGTCCGTTGGTGCTCCTAAACTCATCTCCGGCCCATTTCTCAATCTCTTTAAGTAGTTCAGGGTTTATTCTGAGAACAAAAGCTTTTTTATCTTTTTCAGACATATCTAATTGTTAATTATATAATGTCCCGGTATTTACAACGGGTTGAACATTACGATCTCCGCATAGCACTACCAGAAGATTACTAACCATAGCTGCTTTGCGTTCCTCATCCAATTCTACGATATTTTTTTCAGAAAGTCTATCCAAAGCCATTTCTACCATTCCAACTGCGCCCTCCACAATAAGTTTCCTTGCAGCAATTACTGCTGTAGCTTGTTGGCGCTGTAACATTGCGCTTGCAATTTCCTGGGCATAGGCAAGGTGAGAGATTCTGGCTTCAACAACCTCTATTCCTGCACGCGACAGTCTTTCGCTTAATTCAGCTTCAAGTAATGAACTTACTTTTTCTGCACCGTCTTTTAGGGTAATTGTGGCCTCTTCATCTTCAAAATTATCATATGGGAAAATGTTGGCCAGATGCCTAACGGCAGCTTCGCTTTGTATTGTTACATATTGCAGGTAATCTTCAACTGCAAATGTTGCCTTTGCAGTTTCCTTTATTTGCCAAACTACAACAGCAGCAATTTCAATTGGATTTCCAAGCTTATCATTTACCTTAATCTGATGTCCGTTTAGGTTTCTCGCTTTTAATGATACCTTTCTTTTAATGGTTAAAGGGTTAACCCAAAAAAAGCCATCGGTTTTAACTGTGCCTACATACTCGCCAAAGAGGGTGAGTACTTTGGCCTCATTTGGGTTGTTGATGATAAAACCGGGCAATATTAAAATACCACAAACGGCTAAAATAACTTCTACAACTACAAAACTTTGAGCTGCCATTGCCAGTAGTCCGCATAATAATATGAGCGCAACAAATACAGCAATCATTCGAATGCCCGCAGGCGGAGTAATAATTTTTTCCTGATACATAATGATATTAATTTGATATCATAAAGTAAGCAATAATTTTTCATTAAAACAATAGCTAATTGGCAGGTATCCAGGTTGTTTTTTGTATATGAATAGTTGGTAGGTAAAAGCCGTTATAGCTTTAAAGGCAATAAAACAAACATTCAAATGAAAAATTAATGTTATTTTTGAATCAAATTCAACATAAATCGCTTTGGCTAAAATCAACAAGAATTCTCACAGGGTACTTTACCGTAAGTATACATCAAACATCAAGTATATCATGATGGTGCTTTCTGTATTGATAATAACTGCTTTTTTACCAAAACAGCCACGTTTCCGGTATGAATTTGAAAAGGGAGAGATTTGGAAAAATAAGGACCTTATATCTCCGTTTAATTTTGCAATATTAAAGACAAACCCACAGGTAGATACAGATAAAAAGGATGCATTAAATAATGTATTGCCTATTTATACTATAAATAAGTATCTGATTAATGATGTTGAAGAGGCTTATTTAAATGAGTTTGATGTAAAGTGGAGAAGTAATACCCTTCCAGAAAATGAAAAGGAACAGTACAGGCAGGCCTCATTTAAACTTTTGAAATCGATTTACGATAAGGGGATTATTGCCATCAATGCAAAACATCAAAAAGGAAGTAAGAATTATGATTTCTCTTTGCTGGATAATAATATAAGTAAAGCGGTTAGTACTCAGGATGTTTTTACTGTGCAAACTGCTCTTGATTATTTTAAAGATAATTTCCAGTCGGTAAATCTGAAAGTTAAGGAAGTGATTGTTAATCTTGTTGAGGATCATTTGCAACCAAATATCATTTTTAATGAGAAATTGACGGCTATTGTACAAGAGAATGCAATAAATAGCCTTTCAACAACAAGGGGGATGGTTCAGAAAGGCGAGCTGATCATTGCCAAGAATAATGTGATTGACGACGAGATTTACCAAAAACTGCAGTCATTTAAGGAAATATATGAAGCTCAGTCTAAAACAATTGGTGATAGCAGCCTGGTTTACTTTGGCCAGATCTTGCTGGTAGGCTTTAATGTTTGTTTGTTAATGGTGTTTTTACATCTGTTTCGTAAAGATATATTTGCTGACAATCGTCAGCTTTCTCTGATATTGCTTGTAACAACAAGTATGTTGTTGGCTTTATCGTGGGCTATAAAGCTGAGTCTCCCTAGTTTGTATTACATTCCATTTTGTATAGTTCCCATTATTATAAGGATATTATTTGATACCAGGCTGGCATTATATCTGCATTTATTGGTGATCCTGATTGCTGGTTTCTTTGTGCCTAATAGTTTTGAGTTTGTGTTTTATCAAACAACAGCTGGTATGGTAGCCATTTATAGTATTCGGAATTTGGTAAAAAGAGAGCAATTGCTATTGTCGGCTTTATTTATTTTGTCGGCATATTTTATCTCTTTTGTCGGCATTGCCCTTTTAAGAGAAGGAGCTATTGGTCAGATAGAATGGATGAATTTTGTTCCATTTATTGTTAGTGTGTTACTTTCTTTGCTTGCTTATCCTTTGATTTATGCTTTTGAAAGGCTGTTTGGAATCACATCTGATGTTGCATTAATTGAGCTTACCAACACTAATAATAAACTGCTAAGGGAGCTGGCTTTTAAAGCCCCTGGTACGTTTCAGCACTCTTTGCAGGTAGCAAATCTGGCGGAGGCTGCAATATTCAAAATAGGAGGGAACTCATTGCTTGTTCGGGCAGGGGCATTGTACCATGATATTGGTAAAATAGAGAATCCTCAATACTTTATTGAGAATCAAAATACTGGATTAAGTCCACATGATAAGCTGCCATATGAGCAAAGCGCTCAGATCATCATTAAACATGTGCATAAGGGCATAGAGATTACACGCAAGCATCAGTTACCTGAAAGTGTAATAGACTTTATCAGAACTCACCATGGTAATACCCGTGTAGATTATTTTTATCAGTCGTTTTTGAAGAATTCTCCTGAAAAGTTTGTTGATGAGAATATCTTCCGTTATCCGGGACCTATACCTTTTTCTAAAGAAACCGGTGTTTTAATGTTGGCAGATTCGGTAGAAGCGGCCTCAAGAAGTCTGAAAAATCCGGACGCCCAGAGCATAAATGATCTGGTTGAACGCATAATTGACTATAAATTGGAGCAAAATCAACTAGATAATTGCGATATTACATTAAAAGATCTTGAAACTATAAAGCTGATATTCAAGACAATGCTTATGAGTATCTATCATGTTCGAATAGATTATCAACAAACTCTATAAAATTTCTTTTGCAAATATTAATGAATTGCTATATTTGCAACCTCGAAAGGGAGATTTTCGAGATACGGAGGGATGCCTGAGTGGCCGAAAGGAACAGTTTGCTAAACTGTCGTACTGGCAACGGTACCGAGGGTTCGAATCCCTCTTCCTCCGCTGGAACTAATATCAAAATTAACTAAAAGCCTGCAAGTCAAACGATTGCAGGCTTTTTTGTTTTCCGATGGAGGCAAAATATACCACTTTTTGAATTTCAGTCAAAGCGGTTTGAAATTCTGATTTCTGTCTTTTCAGATTATGCAGTCTCATCGATTGGTTTTTTTTGCTTATAGTGGTCAGGGACTGTGTATTGTTTGATACGATATCTAGGCAATCAGTTGTGTTTTATTTTCCGGTTTCCAGATGCGGGGCATCTACAGGCTTGGACTCAGGTGACCCTTTTTGTCGCAGGTAAATGGTGAAAAAGACGATAGAGGCTACTGATAGGAATTCACTCTGCCAGTTCTGGAAGGTTTCAAACCAGAATTCTGCTTCACCCAGATATTCACTGACTGTGACGGTCGGCAGATGTTTTGCTAATTGCTCGACATTGTGGTTCTGCCAGCTCCCGTACAGGTGCAGGCCCCAGCTTGTAAAGAACAGGATGCCAAAACAAATAGACAATGAATTGCTGTATATTTTCAGTATCCAGCCGCCTTTTCTCACGGCCCAGGGTGCATCTACAGAAGTAACCGGATTCCGGTCTACCTCTTCAGGTTCATCCAGTTTCTTGGATTCAGCCGATCCGATCTGCCGCAGTTTAATCGTAAGCATGACATAAAGCGCCATCTGAAGAAACTCACTTTCAAAATTTTCAAAGGTGGCTGAGATGAAATGCCCACTTTGAAGATAGGTGCAAAAGGTGATTTGCGCGGCCTGGTCCTGCTCAAGGTCTGCATTGTGCTGCTTCCAGCCAGTGAGGGCCTGGGCGCCCAGGGTAATCAGGAATAAGCTGAGAAAAACAATGGTGAGACCGTTACGGTAAAAAAAGGAATGCTTGTGGTATAATGCCTTCATGTCAAATTTATAAAAGGTTAATGTTTTGCGGTTCGGCTCCCGCATACCCAATTGCTGAGCATAAATTCAAAGCATGTAAAAAGCGCCCGGGACCGGATGGCCCGGGCGGTAAGTGTTATTCAGCGGCAGCCTGCTCGTTGATCGCACCAACAGCGATTTCGGTCAGGGCTACATCAGTTGCTTTTTCATTGTCCAAGGTGGCCTGCAGCAGTTCAGCCACATCACTGTGACCCATGTTCTGAGCGAAGACCACCAAGGTGCCGTAAGTGGCAATCTCATAATGCTCAACTTTTTGCGCGGCCAGGATCAGTCCTGCATCGCGGATCAGTGTTCCGGTGTCAGTATCTTCGATGATACCATCTGCCTCTTTAAGTAATCCTTCCATTGCGTCACATTTTTTTGCCTGTGCTTTTTCGTCAAGCAACGCAAAAACCTGCTCCAGGGTTGCGATATGGGTACTGGTTTCCCCTGCATGCTTTTCAAATGCTGCAGCAAGTTCAGGGCTGGTGGCTGCCTTTTTCATTTTTGGCAGGGCTTTAACCAGGTGTTTTTCCGCCCAGTAGATGTCCTTCAGTTCATCCACGAAGAATTCATGAAATTCAGAATCTTCCATTTTTCCAGTTTTCGGAGTTACTGCTCTTTTAGCTGTTGTTTTTGTAGTAGCCATGATGATGTTTTTTATAAGTTAAATGTATGTTCTTAACATTATAGGTGTATTTTTGTTTAATTTATTTTGTGTTTTTGTGAACAAAATGTTCGACTGATCTTTAGGGCGCTGTTTCCCGGCATTTTTGGGGCCTGATCCAAAAGTATAACCTGTTAACTGGGCCCTGCATAAAACCTTTTATCGCTGACACTGTTAATAGCGGACGCAGAGAAAAATTATTTCCTCGGAACATTATTCCGGTTTAACCTAAATTCAATCAAAATGGAACCATTCAATATCAGAATCAGCTATGGTCGTCAGCAGCTCACTTTAACCATTCTTCCAGTAGCGGATGATGTATTTAAAATCATTTATTACAACGGAATTCTGGGTGGGGTTAAAAAACAGGGAAAACAGTGGGAGCTGCTTTCTTTAGATGAAGTTACAGGGGAAGATCTGCCTTTGCATGAACCAAAGCATGGAGAAGACCGTATCGAGATAGAGCTCACTGAGCAGATTGCTGATCGTATAGGTGCGGAAATTGAGCTTTATTTGGAGCATGAAGATTAAACCTGCTTAAGTAATCAAATATTTATGGAGTCAGGCTTGGCAAATTATTATTCAGGAACGAGTGGCTTATTGCTGCCGGTTCGCAATAAACTTTTCTATCCGGAAGAATTTAAAGATAAAAGCAGGTTATGTTTTTACAGTTCGATCATGAACAGTATAGAAGTTAACAGCTCTTTTTATAAAGTTCCTAGGGCTACTACGGTGAAAAAATGGGCTGAGGATGTACCCGAGCGCTTCAGATTTACTTTTAAGCTTTCCAAAGAGATCACCCACAACAAGGGGCTGGCTTTTGACCCGCAGACGGTAAGCGCTTTTATGGAAGTTATCGCAGCTGTGGGGGATAAAAGAGGATGTGTTTTGGTCCAGTTTCCGCCAAGCGTACGTATAGGTAATTTAAAGCAGCTGGAACGGCTGATGAGTGCCCTGCGTGACAGTGATCCACTGTACAACTGGAACATAGCCCTGGAATTCCGGCACGTCTCCCTTTATCACGATGCAGTATACAGTTTACTGGAAGATTACCAAATGGCGATGGTGATCCAGGATAAGCCGCCAGCGGTAACGCCCATGATGGAAAGCGCGCTTCCTTTTGTGTACCTGCGCTTTCATGGTCCTGGAGGCAGTTACAGGGGAAGTTATGAGGAGGAGCTGCTTTACGAGTATGCAGGCTACATTAGCGATTGGATTTCAGAAGGAAAAACCGTGTATAGCTATTTTAACAACACCATGGGAGAAGCGTTAAATAACCTGTTTACCCTTAGTGATCTGGTTGGGAACTTAGGCTCGGAGTAACATTTCCAGTGCTTTTTACGGCTAATATTTCTATTCATGCTGAATAATGTATGCTTTACGGGGCGGGCTGAACACCCACTGTCCGGCTATAAGGCTGACTGCCAGTTGATCTCTTGTAAGCTTAAAATAGGGGTGTATTTTTTCCTGCCAATTGGATATCTTCGCGCCATGACAGCAGAAGATTGCGAAGCGGCGTTTTATGGGATAAAGCTTCCGGAAGGACCAATTGAAATAGGCCAGGGGGCGATTGTTAAGGACGTTCCTTTATTTATTGAGAAGGAATTGACCATCTTAAAATTCGGGAATAACGAGCGGGTAAAAGAGCCGGTGAGATGGAGGTTAAACAAGCTGATAGAGCTGATCAACAATAGTCACCAGTAGCTGGAGTTGGATTTAGGGTCCGCTCAGTTGTTTTGATGTGGGATTGACAAATTAAAAGAGCCTGCCTTATATCTTTTAAACAAAAGCCCTGCAGATTCATTGTGCTTTTCTCAACATAGGCCGCACTGTAGGGGAGTTGCCGGATTGAATTTCGCCGATTACCTCGAATCCGTGACGCTGATATAGCGAAACATTTCTGGGATTTGAAGATTCTAAATAGGCGATTAGTCCATCGCGGTCTACGGCCTTGAGTGCTTCGGTCATCAGTGCTGAGCCTATCCCCGAACCCTGATGCACCAGGTCGACACCGATCATCGGTAAGTACCAGTGCTGCTCGGTTGGATGAAATTTTTCCATTTGCTCAAAAATGCCCTGCATATCTTCTTTGATCTCTTCGTCAGTGTTCTCGTTGAATATCCTCGCCAAAGATGCTTCATCGGATGTGGAACCGGGCGGGAGCCATAGTGCAGCGCCAGTGAATTCGTCGGCAATGTAGGCTGTTCCCTTTTCGAACGCGCTTCCACCGAAAGCCTTCGTGATCGAAGCGAAAGTTGCCAAATATTTTGCAGGGTCCGGCAGGGACCACCTGGCCATTGGATCCACGCTGAAGGCGAGTGTCAAAACTCCTATTACGCCGGCTTCATCCGGCGCCAAAGCTGTTTTTATCATCATATCAATTCCCTTTTTCCTTTCGGCATTGCCAGAATAACAATCGATAGCAGGAGACTGTTTGTACATTTTAATAAGCATGTATAAGAACCTTTATTGCTGAAACCCTAAAGGCGAAAAAGTTAATGGCTTAGCTGAGCGTGCTGCCTGGTTTTAGCTTACAGTAACGGTTGGTTGCCTTTCCCGAGTACGAGGTGTCGTTTTAGTGCGCCGCTGGACCATAGGGCCCAAATGATGAGCACAGGCTGGAAGAAAAGCCGTGCCAGACGTTTGGTGTCGGTATCCAGGCCGAATGCATTCCGATGTTCGGTGTACTGGGCAATGTTGCCGGGGAAAACCAGTAGATAAAAGAGGGCAAGTGCTATGCCAACCTTAATTCTTTGTCTGCGCCAAAAGATCATTGCGACTCCCAGTAAAATCTCTACGATTCCCGAAAGCAGGACGACCAGGTCTTCGTTCATTGGGATCCAGTTGGGTACTTGGGCCTGGAATTCTTCCCGTTGAAAACTTAGGTGTCCGAAGCCTGCCAATATCATAAATAAACCCAGGATTATGCGTGCAGGATTTTTTAGATTGAAGGCAGGCTGATTTTCGTTTGTCATTGTCGCGAGAAGGATCTACTGTTCTGCTAACAATCGGCAGGCGTGATTGTTCGGGCGATTAGATAACAGTTCCTCCCTTTAGCTGAAAGTCTTTCTTCACACGTTCATATCTTTCCAAATCTATCGGCTTAGATGCGCGCAATATAATGCTTGATTTAAAACCTAAATCCAATGCGTCATTCGCGGTATAATACACACAGAAATCGGCCGCTACTCCACAAACGGCTACTTCCGTAACGCCTCTTTCTTTAAGATAATCGGCCATGCCTGTAGATTTTTTTCTGCCATTGTCAAAAAAACCACTGTAACTGTCAATCTCTTTATCCATCCCTTTTCTAAAAATAGCCTCAACAGCATTCATCTTGTTCATTTGTGTTTAATAAAATCAGGAAGATGTTCCGGGGCTGTTTCGAACTCCTGGTCATCACTATTAGTTGAAATCTGCCTTCGACTTGAATTGTCCACAGCACACCACATCAAAATGCAGCATACCATAAGTATTAATGGTGCCAAAAACGAATGAATTCATAAGTTTAAAACAAATTTTTTTAAAAATAAAAGTTAAATTTTATTAAACATTTGTTTAGTATTTATATATTTTATATACTAAATATACGCTGACAGGCAACAGGGATTTTAACTGTATTAACATCATGAAATTAAATCTGGCACAAGGTAGAAGTGATGCAGAATTATTAGCGCTAATTGGAGTTTCTGACAACCGCGCTTTTAATGAACTGTATGATCGATATTGGAAGCTTGTATTTAATGCGGCCTATAAACACCTTAAAGATATTCTTACCCAACTGTGGTTAAGGGATAAAGATTGCAGGATTGAGAACCTCAGTGCTTACCTTTTTACTGCGGTAAGAAATAAATCCTATAAACTTATGGCCAGGCAGAAACGTTGCAGCCCCATTTTGGATTTATTGAAAGAATCCGAAGTGTCATGCTACCATGCAGATGACGCGCTTTTGTTTAAAGAGTTTGTCAAATCTTATGAAGCACTGGTGGATAATTTACCTGATCAGCAAAAAATAATTTTTAGAAAACGATACAACCAGGGGCTAAATACTTCGGAGATTTCAACCCAACTTTGCTTATCTCCGAAGACAGTTCGTAATCATTTAGGCAGAGCGCTGGCAAGACTCAAAACTGCGTTGCTAATGCAATTACGAGGATTGTTGAAACGAAGATTTTATTTTTTATAATTATCTGCAGGTTTTTGAAATATTTTAAATAAATAGATGTTGATTAGAAATTGCGTGTAACCATATACTGCGTCTTCTATTGGAATAGTAAAGATGCGAATATTTAAAAAGTTCTTCGGATTATAATTCACAATCGGAGATTCCAAACCAGTACCCGTCAAAACACCATTCACAGGGAAAAATCCAAGCATCAGGATAGCAAATACAAAAGATGCTTGACCTATCCAGGGTACTCTTACCATAAAATGCAGATAAATTAGTGTTGTTGCTGTTACTATAGCCGTTAAGAACGTGTAGGCTTTATCATGATGTAACAATGCTATAACTACGCATACGATGACACTGACAAAAACAATAATGTTGTTAAAAGCACTTAGCCAACTAAGATTGAAGAACTTGTCCAGGCAGAAATAGGTAAACACACATGAAAATGGAATACAGATGAAAAAAAGCCACTCTTCAATAGGCAATCCCAGAAGAATCAATCCCGTAGTATAAGCTGTATTGAACCACCATACCTGATGAGCAGTAAACCATATATCCCAAGCGATAAAAGGAATAGCGACTAAAACGCTCGCTTTTAGAAAGGCAGGAAAATGCTTGTTGAACTGAATTTTCTTATCAAAAGAAAAAATAAAGCAAACACTGATGGTCAGTAAATTTATTAATAAGTAAGTGTAGGGTTTCATTACTTCGCATTTTTATAATACATTTTGAAATATTTCAGTGGGACATACAAAAAACCAAAGCATTCACCTTTTTCTTTGCCCAGGTGTTTATGATGTTGCTTGTGCGCCCTTCGAATGGCCAGTAAGTAAGGGTTCTGGGTATTTGCTAAGCATTTAAAGCGTTGATGAATAAAGATGTCATGTACCAGGAAATAGGCTATTCCATAAAACGTAATAGCCAGACCAATGTAAAATAAGTAATTAAAATAATTTAACGAACCAAAATAGATCAAAGCAATAGCTGGTAAAGCAAAAATTACAAAGAAGTAATCGTTTTTTTCAAAAGGCCCTTCAGTGCTGTGGTCGTGATGGTCATGATGCAATACCCATAAAAGACCATGCATGATATACTTGTGAATGAACCAAGTGGCACCTTCCATCAATATAAATGTTATCAGTAGGATAATGAAATTCATATTTAATGTTTTAATGGACTAAATAGCTGTTCCAACACCCGGCGGCGGTAGTCGAAAATATACGCTAATTTTTTCTTCACCATAAACCGGTGTACCATCTCGCCAATGATGCCAAATGGTAATTCATAATCTACGGTATCTATCATCAAAACTCCTTTCTGGTTTGGGATAAATTCATGATGATGCCTCCATAATTTGTAAGGACCTTTTTTCTGAAAATCTGTGAAGCTTTTTTGGTAGTTAACCGCTGTAATTTGTGTTTGCCACTTCAGGGGAATACCCAGCACAGGAGACACCGTATAATCGATAATCATTCCTTTATAGATGTCAGCCTCAGGCAGATTACTTAATACCACAAAGCCCATCTCTTTGGGTGTAATACGCGAAAGATTATGCGGGGAAGAAAAGAAATCCCAGGCGCTATGTATATCACAATATAGTTGTTGCTCGCTATTAAGTTGATAAATCATTTTTTAGTTATTAGATAAGCGACTGTATCATATTTTTTAAATGAGTAGAGGTAATGTCTTTGTTGTTGGCTTTGATAAATTTTTCGTCTTCCTCAATATTTTTTTTGTATCCCAAAAAAGCAGGACTGTTTTTCTGAACCGACAACCGCAGTATTCTGATTTCTAAATTGCTAGCTTCTACCATTACAGCATGATCAATATTCTTTTTGCCTTTGTTAAAGGTTTTGAGTTTTGATATTGGATTCGTAATATGTTTTGCCCATATCATTTGAAAAGCACCTAGGTAGCTGAGATGCACTGAACTTTCCTTATCTGTACTCAGTCTTTCGATCATTGTCAGACAAATTTTTTTGTCCGAAACAGCTTTTTTGTAATTGGCCCTAATGCTTTCCAAATCCATACTTTGCCCATAACAAGCAATACCAACGAGGGAAAAAATAACCAAAATCATTACTTTTTTTAAAATCATAGTATGGCCATCTTATATTGTACGTAGCTACTCATTGCAAGAGAGAATTTTTGTCCGTTTGGAATACGTATTCTTTGTTTCATAATTTTTTCTGCTGGCGTACCCTTTATTTTTTTAAACAACGAAAGGTAGTATTTGTAAGCCAGGTAAACGCCGAATTTGGAAGAAGCCGGAAGTTTTTTGATCCCGGTCAATGCTTCGTTAAACTCTGCTTGAATCTCATTTTCAATTTCTAATTTGATGTTGTTGTTGAATGTTTTCATATCAATATTAGGGAAGTAAGTGCGTCCCAAAAGGTGGTAATCGTCTTTTAGATCGCGTAGAAAGTTTATTTTTTGAAAGGCTGAACCTAATTTCATGGCGTAAGGTTTTAGGTTATCGAATGTTTCTTTATTCCCCCCTACAAATACTTGAAGACACATCAATCCTACAACTTCAGCCGAACCTAATATATACTGGTTATACAAATCAGAATTATAATCTATTTGCTGTAAATCCATTTGCATGCTATGCAGAAACTGTTCGATCAGGGCTTTGTCAATGGCAAAATTATTCACCGTATCCTGAAAGGACTGTAAAATGGGGTTAAGGGAGATGCCCTCTTGCAGGGCAGTCCAGGTTTCTGTTTTAAAACGTTGCAGCAGGCAAGCTTTGTCATAACCGTGAAAGCTGTCGACAATTTCGTCGGCCAGGCGCACATACCCATAGATGGCATAAATGGCGGGACGAATGGAAGGTTTTAGCGCTAGAATTCCCAATGAGAAACTGGTGCTATATTTTTCCGTGACCGCTTCACTTACCTTATAAGCCAATTCATCAAATAATTTTTTCACTTCGCTTCTTCCGATTTTTCCGCAGAACGTTA
>NZ_CAMLHF010000065.1 GCF_946479715.1 uncultured Pedobacter sp.
GTCGTCATCTCGACGATAGGAGAGATCTCTTGGTTATGCCAGTTCAAGAGATTTCTCCTATCGTCGAGATGACGACGCTTTAAGGCAATTGCTCATAGCCCCTATTTTTTTAAAACACTACTCAGTGAATATTCCCAGTTCATTCTTGCAATATTAAGAACTGAAATCTGTTGTGGGCATTCTACCTCGCAGGCCTCTGTATTACTACAGTGCCCGAAATTCTCATTGTCCATTTGTTTTACCATAGAAAGCACCCTTTTGCGCGATTCCATTTTTCCTTGCGGCAATTTCGCCAGGTGGGAGATTTTAGCTGAGGTAAATAAAGCTGCACTTGAGTTTTTGCAAGTAGCAACACAGGCGCCACATCCTATACAAGCAGCAGAATCAAAAGCCGATTCAGCTTGTTCATGTGTAATGGGTATTCCATTTGCCTCAGGTGCCTGACCGGTATTTACTGAAACAAATCCACCAGCCATAATGATCCTGTCAAATGCTGATCTATCAACCCTTAAATCCCTTTTGATAGGAAAAGCCAAAGCTCTAAATGGCTCAATATAAATAGTATCACCATCTTTAAACTCACGCATATGAAGTTGGCAGGTAGTAAGATTTGCTATTGGGCCATGTGCTTGTCCATTAATCATCATCCCACATTGTCCGCATATTCCCTCTCTACAGTCATGGTCAAATTCTACAGGGCGTTCTCCTTTTAAAACCAGTTGTTCATTTAAGGTATCCATCATTTCCAGAAAAGACATATGAGGAATCACATTATCTAGTTCGTAATCTACCAGCTTACCTTGACTGGCAGCATCACTTTGTCTCCAAATTTTTAGATATAAATTCATAAGCCTATTTATTTATAGCTTCTTACCGCCAGTTCAACATTTTCAAAGTGTAATGGTTCGGGTATTAACAACTCTTCCTGCCCCTCTCCCTGCCATTTCCAGGCTGATACAAAACAGAACTTTTCATCATTCCTTAAAGCCTCTCCTTCCGGAGTTTGATATTCTTCCCTAAAATGGGCGCCACATGATTCGTCGCGCGTAAGTGCATCCATACACATCAGCTCTGCAACTTCGAGATAATCACCAATACGACCTGCCTTTTCCAATTCTCCGTTCATCTCATCTTCATCGCCAGGAACTTTAAGGTCATTATAAAAATCTGTTCTTAGCTTTTTTATTTCTGCTATGGCGTGTATTAATCCTTTCTCGCTTCTTGATAAGCCACAATAATCGTATAATAATTTACCTAATGTCTTATGGTAATAATCGGCAGTTTTAGTGCCGTTTATTTCAAGCAGTTTACTTAACTGAGCTCTTACCTGAACCTCGGCATCAATAAATGCCTGATGATCTGTAGGCACCCTTTCCGATTTAATTTCTCCTGACAGATAATTTGAAACTGTATATGGTGCAATAAAATAACCATCTACACATGCCTGTAATAAAGAATTGGCGCCTAACCTGTTGGCTCCATGATCAGCAAAGTTAGCCTCACCAAGTGCAAATAATCCTGGAATGGTGGTCATCAATTCATAATCAACCCATAGTCCGCCCATAGAAAAGTGAGCTGCAGGAGATATCATCATAGGTTCTACATAGGCGTCGGTAGCTGTAATTTTGAGGTACATATCAAACAGGTTACCATACTTCTCTTTAATTCGTCCCTTTCCCTGCTCTTTAATCGCCTTAGAAAAATCGAGATAAACGGCATTCCTTTGTGGCCCTACTCCAAATCCAGCATCTATCCGTTCCTTTGCTGCTCTCGAAGAAATATCACGTGGCGCAAGGTTACCAAAGGCAGGGTAACGCCTTTCCAGGTAATAGTCACGTTCTGATTCAGGAATATCATTAGGTTTTCGGTTTTCAGAAGGGCTCAGAGGCACCCATATTCTCCCATCATTCCGCAGCGACTCGGACATTAGCGTGAGTTTAGATTGGTAATCGCCAGATTGTGGTAAGGATGTAGGGTGTACCTGAGTCCAGCTAGGACAGGCCATTAATGCGCCTTTTTTATGCGCACGCCATATGGCAGATGCATTACATCCCATTGCAAGGGTTGATAAATAATAGATTTTACCAAAACCCCCGGTTGCCAAAATTACGGTATTTGCGCTATGTCGCTCTATCTCTCCAGTATCAAGATTTCTTACAACAACGCCTCTTGCTTTTCCATCAATAACTACAACATCTAACATTTCATGTCTTGTGTAAAGTTTAATGGTCTTGGCAGCAACCTGCCTCATTAATGCCTGATAAGATCCTAAAAGTAATTGTTGTCCGGTTTGTCCCCTTGCATAAAAAGTCCGGCTGACCTGTACACCTCCAAAAGATCGGTTATTTAGATAGCCACTATACTCTCTACCAAAAGGCACACCCTGTGCAACTGCCTGATCAATTAACTGAGCGGAGCACTCTGCCATCCGATAAACATTCGCTTCTCGTGACCGGAAATCGCCGCCCTTTATGGTATCATAGAACATGCGATAAACGCTATCTCCATCATTCTTATAATTCTTTGCAGCATTTACTCCACCTTGTGCAGCAACGGAGTGTGCCCGTCTTGCCGAATCCTGAAAACAGAAAGACTTAACATTGTATCCCATCTCCGCTAATGATGCTGCAGCAGCACTACCTGCCAATCCGGTTCCAACTACAATAACATCCAATTTTTTCCTGTTGGCGGGATTAACCAGCTTAGCATGGTCTTTATAGAAACTCCATTTATCCTTTAATGGTCCCGGTGGTATTTTAGCGTTCAGTTCCATAAAACATGTTGAGTTAAGTAAATATAAATTGGAATAATAGCGAAACCGATAGTGATGATATAGCTATAGCCTGTACCAAAAACCTTTACCCAGTAAACATACTTGGGATGATACAAACCCAGTGATCTGGCTGCACTATAAAAGCCATGTAGCAGATGATAACCCAGCGCGAACATAGATAGCACATAGAAAAACACATACCACCAGTCCTGATAAGCAGCAACCACTATTGTATACAGGTCTTTATGCCCACTTTCGTCTTTTGGCAGGCTTCCGAACTTATACTGATACCAGAAATCTTTAAAATGAAACACCAAAAAGATGAGGATTAATGTACCAAGTATTCCCATATTTCTTGAGTACCATTTACTGGCCTTACCTCTGTTATCTACTGCATACTTACCGGCCGTTTTTTTATTTTTAAGCGTAATTACTAATGCATCGATGCAATGAACAATAATAGATGTATAAAGAACATAAGAAATGATCTTTATAAAAATGTTACCCGAAAGCAGCTGCGAATAACTATTAAAGCTTGCTCTGGCTTGTTCTGAAGGCATTAGCAACTGCAGGTTTCCCAGCAAATGAATTACGAGAAAAAAACACAGAAATAGGCCTGTAAGCGCCATTAACGTTTTCCGCATCAGCGTATATGCTCCTTTTTTATTATCCATAAGCTTTAAATTAATACAAGCCGATCATCTTCCACCAAAGCCCACCTATTCCCATCCAGATCACAAGAAAAACGATACTCAGTACAAAACCCTTTGACCACCAGTCCTTGACATCAACGAATGTACTTCCAAAAAATACCGGTGCCGGTCCATGTCCGTAATGAGTTAATGTTCCAAAAATACCTCCACAAAAGCCCAGAGACAATGCAAGCAGCATAGGCGGAATCCCAATTGTAATACCCACACCTAGCAAAGCGGCATACATAGACGCAACGTGGGCTGTTGCACTTGCAAACATATAATGACTGTAAAAGTAAACCAGAACAATAATAGGGAAAGCCATTGTCCAACTCAGCCCTCCTATTTTTGCCCGTACCAATTCACTAAACCACGGAATTAATCCCAAAGAGTTTAAAGAGCTGCCCATCATTACTAAGGCAGAGAACCATACAATTGTATCCCACGCACCTTTTTCACTTTTTACATCCTCCCAGGTTAAAACTTGCGATAACAACAGGAACACCAGACCAATAAAAGCGGTTGTTGTCGCATCAATTTTAAAAATATCTCCGGTTATCCATAAAAAAAGTAAGACAACAAATGCAGTTAACATCAACCATTCGTTACGTGTCACTGCCCCCATCTCCTTCAATTTTTCTGAAGCCATTTTAGGTGCTCCCCCTGTAGATTTTATTTCCGGGGGATAAATCTTGTACAAAATATATGGCACTAAAATTAAAGAGATTATCCCCGGAATGATGGCTGCCCACATCCACGACATCCATGTGATATTTATACCCAGATCCGCCGCAAATTTCTGACACATAGGGTTACTTGCAGTACCTGTAAGAAACATTGAGGATGTAATGAGGTTGATGTTATAACAACTTAATGTTAAATAGCCCCCTAGTCTACGGTGAGTTTCCGGCTTTTCCGGGACCGAATCGAAGTTAAGTGCCATAGACTTCATGATCGGATAAATAATACCACCACCTCTTGCCGTATTACTTGGAATAGCCGGTGCCAATACCAAGTCTGCCAAGCCCAATCCATACCCTAAACCTAGAGAGCTTCGGCCAAACACTCTAATAAAAAGGTAGGCAATTCTGCTTCCAAGACCAGTTTTTATAAAGCCCCTGGCAATAAAGAATGAAATACCAATGAGCCAGATCACCTTATCTCCAAAGCTACTTAGCGCCATCGAGATCGACTTACCGGGATTTCCTGGAGCCAGCACACCAGTTAAAGCAACTAGTGCAATAGCAATCATAGACATGGTGCCCATAGAAGCTGCTTTTAAGATAATGCCTAAAATAGTTGCCAAAAAAATGGCCAGTAAATGCCATGCTTCGGGTTTTACACCTTCTGGCACTGGTAAAAACCAGATTAACAACCCAAAAGCCAATGTAGCCAGCATCATTTTGTAGTTGATCTCTTTCATAGTTTAAGGAATTAGAGTGAATTAGATGATTAAAATCTTGCCTGCACCTGGCAGATAATCCTGTTTGTATTGTATTGCGTTGTATTGGGGATATCTCTTTCGTATCTGTCCATTAATAATCCTAATTGAACTCTAATGGCATATGCTTCTGCAAAAGATGCGCTTATCATTGGAATATAACTTTGTCTGGAGTTTCCCGCCTGCTTAAAATCTGAATCGAGGTATTCATATCGCATCGCAAACTCCAGACTTTTAAGTCTGGCATTTTTAATACTGTAAGCCACATTCGGCAACACATAGATACCGCGCATTGCGTACTCGCTTACAAGAATAACAGGGTTTTCTTGGCTAAAGAATGCCACACTGTTTATACCTTGTTTGTATTCTGAAACAAGCTCTATACCCCACCTTTCATCAAGTTGTTTTTTATAGTCTATATCGGCACCATACGCCCAGATCTTTTGGCCCATATTTTTACCGACACCACCACTGGCACCTAATTGAGTAGTTTTACCTAAGCCCACAACAATTCGTGCAGGGATAATTTTTCCGTCATCATTATCACTTACCTGATTGCGGTTGTTTCCATTAAAAATACCTATGTAATATTTTACTGGAACATCGGTATTTTTAATCTCTCCAAAATACGTGGCACCTATTTGAAAACTTTGCCAGCTGTTTGAACCAAAGAGATAATATTGATTTGAATAATCAATGGAACGTACAAAATCAACCGGATAATTGTCTTCCTGACCAAATTGTGGTCTGAATTGGCCAAACTGAAAATTTACATAATCATTAACACTATACTTGATGTATGCGTTTTCGAGCACCTTGTTTTGAGGATTACCCGTAAAATCACCAAAGTTGACTAGAATAACGGCGTTAATGCGGTCGCTTATAGTGGCATTCAATTGTAAACGCGCTCGTTTTACAGAGAAAGAATTCCTGGAATAATGATCATCACCTGTATGATGCAAACCGGTAATATCAATATCCTCATCTAGAGAATAATTGAACTGAGTTTGCAGCATTCCTGAAAAATTGATCTTGGCTTTTTCAGAAACAGGAACATTTATTCCTTGTGCTTTTATTAAAAAGGGGCTGCAAAATAAAAATACGGTGATGATTTGAGAACGACATTTCATAGGGATGATTTATGTAAGTGTTTCCGTTAAAGCAAATTAATAAAAATTTGAAGGTAAAAAAAGTGTTCAGAGTTATTATTTTTAATAATGTTTATCATTTTATTATAGAATGTTTCTAAAATGTACAATCTCATCTAAAGTAAAACAGCCCCGTCGCTATTTGCAACAAGGCTGTTCCTGAATTTAACAATCGTTATTTCTAAATATTTGTGAGAGCAAATACATTGCCTGCAAAATCTGCTACATAAACTGTGTTTTCAACAACTGATAAATCCGCAAATATGGGAGCGCCAAGGTTAATTTTCTTTAGAACACTTCCAGAATTTCCATCTAAAACATAGATGAATCCATCGGAAGCGCCAAAAAGAAGCTTATTCTTATACTTAACTACCGAACATTCAACAGTAGCCGACTCTGGCCCTGCATACGGAGCTGAATAAACAAGCGCATTACCAGTAGTCGTATTCCATGCTTCTTTCAAAGTATTAACATCATATGCAACAACTCCATGTTTAGCCGTTGGCATAATAATATACTTATCTGTAACTAAAGGTGTTGCCATTACCTTAAATTCATAATCCGCATCAATTTTCTGTAGTGTTTTTCCAGTTTGAGGGTCTATCACAAAAATGGAGTTCAGGCCTGTGATGTACAATTTGCCTTTTATATACTTCCCTGTACTACTTCTAAAACGCAGACCTTCATCACTTCTTTTCCACAGTAATTTACCAGTCTTTTTATCGTGTCCAAACAGACTTTGCCAGTTACTCCCAGTAATTATTACTTCGCCGGCAATTGTCATCTTTTCAGGTGTTCCTTCTCCTCCACGCCATTCTTTATTTATCCAAATAGTTTTACCTGATTTTACCTCAAGGGCTTGAAAATAGCCTTCTGCTCCTGTGTAATAAACACCATTTTCTGCTACCCCGGCAGAGATGTAGCCCGGCAGACTTTTCATACCCAGGTCTTTCTTCCATACCAATTCACCAGATGATGCTTTTAAAGCATAAGTAAAACCTTCCATATCTGTACATAATATTAAACCACCATCATAGGCCATTTCATGTTTTATAGAATTACGGGTTTTATAATGCCATAAAACTTTACCACTCTGTGGATCAAGTGCTGTAATTCCGCAATTGATATTGTTTCCATCGTCTATCGTAGCGGCAAACAGTCGCTCTTCTGCAAACAGTGGCGCAGTCTTCCATATATTTCCTTTTATGTTACTTACCCATTTTAATGATGCTTTTGCAGTATTGGCACCAATTGTAAAGGTCTGTTTCTGTATATGCTGCTCACCGTCAGCAAAAACAACCTCAGTCTGGATTGTCAAAGGTTTTCCTTTTTCCAGTTTAGCAACGGGTATTTTCCCTTCCCAGTTCCAATCAGTATTTGCTGTTAAAGCTGTTTCGGCAACCTTATTTCCTTTAGTATCATAGATAATACTCTTCACCCTCTTTACAGTAGTTTCACTATCATACACATTGGCATTTATGACAAGCATACCATTTTTCACTTTTACCATATCCGATCCTGATGGAGTACTGACTACCAAGTGTTTATGCAGATAAGTGTAATGTGGTTTTACTTCTTTTACGCCATTTTTATCAATTTCTATAGATAGGAATTGTCCTGCTGAGTTATCTATTCCTCCTTTATCTGGCGGTGCGGATGAAATGTAATGAATTCCTGTTTTTTCGCTTTTCCTTACAAAATTATTATGCCAATGGCCATAAACCCATGCTTTTAAATTATAATCATTTAAATTGATGGAATCCTTTTTACCTTTTAAAATGAACTGATCGTTGTAAGTGAGAAGATCATGATTAAAGATAATTACGGGCTTATTTTTATCGACAGCAGCAAGGTCATTTTTCATCCAGTTGATCACCTCGTCTACTGTGTACGATGGCTGAAAATCGCCAGACCTCATTGGAGTTACAATAAAATGTGCTGGTCCTGCATCAAAAGAATAATATACAGGGCCGAACAAATTTTCGAATAACTCTTCGCCATAAGCACCTTTAACCAGGTCATGATTGCCTATGCAGTAAAAGATTTGCTTACCAAGTGCTTCAGATGTAATCTGATTTGCATGGAAATTTAATCCCTTTTCGTAACAGATATCTCCAGTATGAACAATAAAGCTGATACCTTGTTTTTTAGCATAGTTCTTTACATTTACAATCCAGTCGTTATATTTATCGGTTTCGGTATCGGTAATCTGAAGCATTTTAACAGATGAACCCACAGTTGTAAGATCTTCAACTATCCCAAAATTATAAGGCTTATCTGTTGGCCCTACTTTAATATAATGTTTGTCGGTAAGTTTATATCCTGAGGGAACGGTAATAAATATAAATCTGGCTTTTGAATGTCCGGGTAGGCTGAAGGTTCCTTCTTTATCTGTATGCAGTACATTCTGTCCATCAGATACGGCGACATTCGGTATTCCGTGTTCACCTGTATCAGCAAGTTTGTTC
The DNA here is from genome assembly GCF_946479715.1 of uncultured Pedobacter sp. The sequence continues at coordinate 8,523 of NZ_CAMLHF010000065.1, forward strand.
TTATTTTTATCTAGAAAAACCTTTCCCTTAAATTGCGCGTTTGCTGTACAAGCTAAGAATAAGTAAAAAAATAAAATCATTAATAATCTCATGGTTTATTTGTGGGTAAATTTAAAAAGCAGCAAGCGGTTAAACCTGCTGCCGGAGAGCTATGATTTCAAAATTGTTACCAGCCAAATACTTGTTTTAAGGCTGGGTTAACTACCGTTTCACTTATTGGTATAGGCCTGTAATAATACTTTGGTTCAATAAATGTTCTCGGCTGATCTCTATCACGTGTAAATGCTACAAAACCAGAGGTACCATTTGTTAAGTAAAAGTTCTGATCCTTGCCATCTTTATCTTTTAAATAGTATTTCGACAAGTTCTTTTTCACATCTTCAGGAAGGTTTGCTATTGCAGACTCATCATTAGGAGATGTTAGAATTGCAATATCAGGTACACCATCGCCTGTAACATCCAATCCACCCATTGCCGGAATATACATCCCTTGCTGACTGTTTTGTAAAACTTTACCTACTTTCCAACGAACTATATCATCATACCTTAAACCTTCGCAAGCCATCTCCACTCTTCTTTCCCTGCGAATTTCAAGCAATACCGCTGTATTTGATGCTATGGCATTAGGGTAAGTAGCTGAAAGTACCGGATCTAATGCTACCCCAATGCTTAATGCAGGCATTTGCACCCTGGTCCTTAACTTATTAATTGTCTGATCCAGGTCGGCTTGAGTAATCGTTCCGGATTCAGCCTTTGCCTCTGCATTTATCAAAAGAACCTCAGCATACCTAAATATTGGCAAGTCGGTATAGTTCATTACCCAACCTTGCATTAAATCAGCAGAACGGGGGTAAAATTTAATTTGATTATAACCTCCAAGTGTTGGTTTTATTCTATATGGCGCCGTAGTGTTATTTGGTCCTCTAAATGCCGGATTAACAATAGTTTCTGCCATACGAGGGTCACGACCGGCAAATACTTCTGTGTATAATTTGGTATTGTAACCTGGTGTTGAGGTGAATGGGGTACCATCTGTTTTAAGATAAGTATCAGCTAGATTTTTACTAAGAGACCAGATATAGTCTAATACTGTATGGCTATTGTTACCAATTCCAAGTTCCTTTCCATAATCAGCCCACATAATCATTTCTTTATTTGTGGCTAAATTTGCACTTGAAAATAGAGCACGGTAGTCTTCGCCAGCTTTTCCGGTATTATAAATAACAAAACCACCATCTTTTATAATTTGTGCAGTAGCAGAAACGGCAATATCAAGAAAACGCTGATAATCGTTAGTTAATGCTATCTCATCATGGTATTTCCTAAAAGTACCTTCGTGAAGAGCGAAGCGTGCCAACAAAGTAAGTGCTGCCCATTTGGTAATGCGTGTATTGCTCCCATCTGCTTTAATATTATTTGCAGCATAGGTAAGGTCGTTTAAAACCGAATCGGCAACCATTGCTCTTGGATCCTGACCTTTATAAAGGTTAGGATCTTCAGAACTTACAACCTTTGAAAACCATGGTACATTACTATAGGTTTTGATCTTTTTAAAATAATAGAGACCACGGAAAAAACGAGCAATACCAACATAATGGTTAATTAGCGTTTGATCACCTTTTACCTGATTAATATGATCAAGCATATAGTTGATTTGACGTAAATTACCCCAATCACCTTTATCCCAGCCACCAACGTTTGAAGATGATATACCACCTCTTACCAGATTATCAACCTCACCACTTGCATTGTAGTTAGCAATATTATCAGAATTAATATCGTCATACGAAGGGCCCAACTGCTTGTAAAAGCCATTGCTATATGTTTCAAGATCTGATGGTGACTGAAAAAAGACGGCATCAGTAATTTGTGTTTGAGGATTACGTTGCAAAAAATCCTTCTTGCAGGCTGTCATTGCAATAGCTATAAATCCTAATATAAGGATATAATTTATTCTTAGTTTCATAATACTTTCTGCTTGAATTAAAAATTAAGGTTTAAACCAAAAGAAAAGGTTTTTTGGAATGGATAGACCTTACCATCGAGCCCTTCAGGATCCAGATTTGCTTTAATATGAGATACATCAAATATGTTTTCTGCACTGAAATAAAGGCGCAGTTTATCCAGTTTTATCCGATTTGTTAAAGTTTTTGGTAGTGTATAACCAAGTGTTAGGTTTTTTAACCTTAAATAAGAAGCATCCTGCAAATACTTAGTCTGTGGATTTCCAAGTTCAGTAGCATCTTCTGCAATATAAGCTTTAACTCTCGGGAAGTAAGCATCAGGTGTTTCCGGAGTCCAGTGGTCAAGATTATGAACCTGAACATTAGCCCATGGTTGTGCATAAACGCCCCAGAAATAATGGTTGCTTGCTCCGGGGTACCAATCTCTTTTACCAACTCCCTGAAAGAATACTCTTACATCGAATCCCTTCCAACCTGCGTTCAAGTCTATTCCATATTGGTACCTTGCCCGATTATTACCAATGATCTTCTGATCTCCATGATCGGCAAGTGTATTTTTACCTTTATCTATTTTGCCATCACCATTTAGGTCCTTGAATTTTAAGTCACCCACATCAAATTTATACCCTGTATCATCAGCCCCAACTGCCGTTTGATCAGCATGGTTAGCAAGTTCTTCTTTATTCTGAAAAAAGCCTTCTGTTTCCAAACCCCATATCTCTCCTATTTCTTTACCAACATAATGATCAGATAATAAACCATTTGGATTATCAAATCTTGTAATATACGAACGACTATCGCCCATATTAAATCCTATGTTATAGTAAAATTGGCTTTCAGCGAGCATAAATCCATCTTTCCAGCCCAATCTTATTTCCCAGCCTTTTGTCTTCAAATCTGCCGCATTTACTTTTGGTTCATTAACTCCAAAAGGGCCAGGTAAGGTTTTACCCTTTGTAAGCATACCCTCTGTGTACCGGGTATAAGCATCAAAACTCAGATCAAGACGATTTTTGAGGAAGCTTGCATCACCACCAAAGTTAATTGTTGATACCTTTTCCCAGGTTAAACTAGGGGCAACAGCTCCCGGAGGGAGTACTTGAATGGGTCTTTTGCCATCAAGAATCTGATCGATCTGCCCTGATGCCATAGAAGGAATGTATAAATATGAATCCACATCCTGGTTACCCAACGAACCATAAGATGCACGTAGTTTTAATAAATCAAGTCCAATGCTTTCTGCTACCGGCTTAAAGAAATTCTCACCCGTTACTACCCATGCCGCTGAGGCAGAAGGAAAGAATCCCCAACGATCATTGCTCGGGAAACGAGAGGTACCATCGTAACGACCATTTAATTCTAGAATATATTTATTATCAAAAATATAATTCAAGCGATAAAACCAACCTCTTACAGCCCAGTCTTCAATCCTCTCACTACCTGTCATGTCACCAGTTGCTAAAGAAATAGACGGCAGTGTGTTGCTGATCAATCCCTTGCGTGTAACAGAATTAGCGGTACGATATCTATATTCCTGATTAAAACCCGCCAATACTTGTAAATAGTGTTTTAAACCAAAAGTTTTATGAAAATCTGTATAGATGTTATAAATATTATGTCTCACAAGTCTAGTATCATTTTGAGCCCAGGTTGGGTTTGAACCACTATAACTTATGGCTGAATTAGGTCCTGTTTTATATGGTACGGGTACATCAAACGATCTACCTGCAGTATCTATTCTTCTAAAGGTAGCATCAGCCTTTAAATCCCATATATCCTTTACCAGTTCAGCTTTGGCATTAAATGTTGTTTGAAAATTATTGCTTCTGGTTACACTACGTCCGCCACTTTGTAATCTTCCCAATAGAGCGGCACCAGTTGAAGTCCAACTTCCATCAGGATTCTTTGGAACATCAAGAGAACTTTGCCTGTTAACATTATGAAAGAAGCCTTCACCGCCATAAACAGATTCGTCATAAGTGCTAGACATAAAAGAGGTATTATTACCAAGAGTTAGCCAATTCCTTAGCTTGTAATCTGCTTTTGCTCTTAAATTATACCGATCATAGTTATCATTTCCATAGCGTAGCATTCCTTCATTCCTGAAGTATTCACCTGAAGTATAATAGCTTAGTTTTTCGTCTCTTTTAGATATACTGAAATTAGCGCTATAAGTTGGGGCGGTGTTATGATAAACCTCATTCATCCAGTTTGTAGATCCATAATATGCCCATGCATTAGGATCTGTTGGTGATATAATTACAGATGGAAGGGAAGGATTTTCAGAACGCTGTCTTGCATACTCTCTTACATTCTCTGGAAATAGGTTATATAGTGGATAAGCAGCATCGTGCTTAAACTCCATGGTTTTAAGGGGATCAGTTACAATTTCCGGAACCTTACCCAAGGTACGTATTGCATAATAAGTATTGGCAGAAACTTTAAGGTCGTTACTCTTAGCAGTTTTTGTTGTAATCAGAATTACCCCAAAAGCACCTCTGGCACCATAAATTGCTGCTGAAGCTGCGTCCTTTAAAGTTGATACGCTTTCTATATCATTAGGGTTTAAGGCCATTAACTCATCGGCAGTAAAGGGCACATTATCAACCAGAATATAAGGTGATCCGCCGTTTAACGATGTATAACCTCTTAGATTAAAAGTCGGTGCTTTATTAACTTGTCCGCTTGAAATAGTTATATTAAGATTGGGAATTAGTCCTTGTAAACCGGCTCCTACACTTGAAAAGGGTCTGTTTTCAATTTCTTTACTTGTTATTCCGTCGACTGCACCACTCAAATTTATTTTTTTCTGGGTACCATACCCAACAACAACAACTTCATTCAATATCTTCTGATCGTCCTTTAAAACGATATTGATCTGTTGCTGGCTACCTACAACAACTTCCTGGGTGGTTAAACCCATATAAGAAAATACTAAAACATCAGCAGACGACGCTGCATTCAGTTCATAAACTCCATTTACGTCAGTAGTAACAGAAATAGTAGTTCCTTTAATCTGAACAGTTACCCCTGGTAATGGTATGCCAGTCTCATCCGTTACTTTTCCTTTTATCAATTGTTTCTCTCCCAACAACTCATTCCTTTTCCTGAAGATCACAATATTTTGATCTATCTCCCGATAGGAAAATGGCGTTTGATCTAATAAACGGATCAGTACCTCGGTTATCGGCAGATTGGATACATCGAGTACCAACCCCTTTACTTTACGTAATTCGTTGTTATTATAAGAAAAATCCAGTTTACTTGTTTTACTGATTTTCTCAATTGCTCTTTCTAATGATTCGCCTTTAAGGTTGAGAGTTACCCTAACATCTTTAAGATTCTGGCTAAAAACAGTTTCTGCTAAAAGGGTTCCGGCAGAAGTAAGTAAAGTAGCAAACACTATTAATCCTACCTTCATTATCTTAAGAATTAGTGTAGTAATGTTTTTTTTCATATTTTTAATCGTTTTATAGTTTAAATGAAACACAAAACAGCCATACGGAAGATTTTTCGACGAACTACCCGCATGCTGTACATTTAGATCAGTATCTGCTCCAACAGGTACTGATCATTATTTTTTATGGTCTAATTACACCCGCTTCCTGTTATCAGTACCTCCTTTTCTTTAATTTTATAAGTAATGCCCTGGATCAAGGCGATCAGGTCTAAAGTTTCATTAAGGCTTTGCTTCGCGTTAATGTTGAAGGTATTCTGACAATTCTTAAATAATTCCTTGTCATAATCTATTTTAACTCCGTATGCGTTTTCAACTGCGAGAACAGCCTCTTCAAAATACACTCCATTTAAATTAACTTTGCCATTATTCCATTCCGTTTTTTCAACGGCCTTAGTTATTGATGTTTTCGGCTTACGGGTAACTTTGTTATACACCACCTCCTGATTAGGGGTAAGCACACTAATCTGCTTCTCATGATCGCTTACCGCTACCTTTCCGGTTACAACAGATACGGAGGCGGTAGAAAGGCTTTTATAAGATTTAACAACAAATGATGTTCCCAAAACAAACGTTTTTAGCGAAGTGGCCTCAACAATAAAAGGTACTTTTTCATTGTGCACTACATTAAAGAAACCCTCTCCATCTTCCAGATAAACTACCCTTTTTGTTCCAAACTTTTTAGGGTATTTTAGGGTACTTGCCGCATTAAGCCAAACGGTTGAACCATCGGGTAGGGTAACCAATTGGGTCTTCCCCATCGGCACTTTCACTATAACAAAGTCGTTGGCTTTAAAATAGGCATTGTAATAAAACAGGATACCCACCGAGAGCAAAATGAAACTAATGGCAGCCGCCATGGCCATTATCAATTTCTTGCTTATACCTTTTTGGTTTTCAGATTGTATGTGAGCATGCCTGCTTGCAGTAATACGAGCAAGCATTTCCTGTCGTAACTGCTCTTTGTCATTCTGATCTTCAAAAAATTCTGAAGGATCAGAAATATCAAACTCTTTATAGATTTCTTTTTTATTCTTAGCGTCCATTCTAAATATATAACGAACAAGAATTAAAGAGGTACTATGTAGAATTAAAATATTTTAATTAGCCTGGTATTTTGACCTAAGCCTCTTAAGAGCACTCGTAATTTGATTTTTTACGGTTTGGGAAGAGATGGATAATTTACCGGCTATTTCATTAACCGAAAGCTGTTCTTCCCTACTCATTAAAAATACCTTTCGCATTCCAGAAGGCATATCTTGAATTTCTAATTGTAGTTGCTGAGCTATGTCCTTGGATACAAGTTGGTCAAACACATCATTATCTGCGAAAGAGTGAGTCTTAATAGCTTCGTCGTCGTGCTTAATACGAAGCGTTTGCCTACGATTGATGTCGGTAAGCTTATTTTTGAGGATCACGTAAATGTATCCGACAAATGTAGTGGTGATATTGATTGAATGACGCTTAACCCAGATTAGCATAAACAGATCATGTACAACATCCTTTGCTTCTTCACGGTCATTTAGCTTTTTACATGCAACAGCATATACCAAATCCCAATAGCGTGCATATATCTCATTAAATGCGTCGTCGCTATCATCCTTTAGTAAATCCAATAAAGCTAAATCAGTCAGGCCCTTCAAAAGATGTTGGTTTTAAATTCGTTTGGTCATCACAATGTATTAAAAATTTCAACAAAAGTAAAACTCTTAAAAAGCCTAAAGGCTAACAATACATTAACTTTTTATTAACTTATACAGACTATTAAAATTCCATTTCACTCTTACTTTGTCCCCTGTCTCTAAGCTAAAACGGATGTGCTGCAATTTCAAATCAATACAAATACCCTTATTAATCCTAAACATGGCCTGGCTTTTGCTCTTGGTCAAAACATGAAATTATTTTCAATATCTATCCTATTCCTATTCTCTGTTTTTGCAAGTCCCCAGGTCAAAAAAACATCCTATGACTATGGCTGTTCTAAAGAAGAGCTAAAAATGGCCAATACTGCAGGTAATTCTAATTACCTCAGCGGAGAAGAAAAGGACCTGGTTATCTATATGAATCTGGCGCGTATGGATGGCGAAAAATTCTTTAATACTTATTTTCAGGATTTTGTGGAGGCATACAACAGAAAGGCCATGAAGTATAGCAACTATGATGAGCTTAAAATAACTACCAATAACAAATACTACAGGAGTTTAGCACAGCAAATTAGAGCAGTAAAAGGTCTACCGATGCTTTGGCCAGATGAAGCTTTAAGCATAGTAGCCAAGCAACATGCCAGAGATATGAATCGTAACAATTTTAGCGGGCATAACTCCAGTGACGGAAGATCAGTTAAAGACAGAATATCAGAGATATACCCTAAAAGGTCTAATGGCGAAAACCTTGCATTTGGCTTTTCTTCCGGTCTCGACAACATTTGTATGTTACTTCTTGACAAAGGTGTTCCAGATCTTGGACACAGAAAAATGATCCTAAATGATTCTTATGGGTTGAACTATATTGGGGTAAGCATTCAGCCTCACAAAAAATTTGGTTATTGCGCAGTGATTGATTTTGTTGCTTTACCCAGATAATTCCTCGTCATCAATATTTCAAAAAGAACATATCGTAAATTTATTGTTAACAAATCATTTTCAAAATACTTAATTTTACTGCTTCTAATTAAAGGCAGTTGAAAATTAAGAACACAAAAGAGGTAAACCTTTACCTGGCACTAGCATATCGATTTTTTATTGTATTGGTTTTATATACGCTTTGCAGATTGGGCTTTTATGCCTTTAACCATAGCTTATTTCAAGGCATTACATTCCCTAAGTATCTCGTTATCCTATATGGAGGTGTCAAATTTGATGTTTCTGCTCTGCTATACATTAACCTTATATTTATATTATTACATGTTGTACCCTTCCCGTTCAGGTACAAGGAAGGGTATCAAAGATTCTGCAAATGGCTTTTCATTATTACCAATAGTGTAGGTATAATGGCAAACTTTGCTGATTTTGCCTATTATAAATACACCTTAAAACGTACTACCGCAACAGTTTATGGTCAGTTTAAAAACGAACAAAACAAGCTTAAACTATTAGGTGACTTCCTTGTCGACTATTGGTATCTTCTGATCCTTTTCGCTGTATTTGTATGGCTATTTGTTAAGCTTTACGATCTTGTTAAAGTTAACAAACCACCTCGTTTCACATGGCCTATATATTTGTTGCATACCGCGCTTATGTTCGGTGTAGCGTTAGCCTGCCTTACAGGAATAAGAGGTGGATGGGGTTTTGGAACAAGACCAATTACACTGAGTAATGCAGGAGAATTTGTGGACACACCCGATCAGATGAACCTGGTTTTAAATACACCATTTTGCATATTCAGAACACTTAAAGCTTCTAAGTTAAAGCCAGTTCATTTTTATGATGAACAGACATTAAATTCTATTTACAATCCAGTTCACATGCCAGTTGACACAGGTAAGTTCAAGCCACTTAATGTAGTTTTTCTAATTATTGAAAGTTTAGGGAAAGAGCACGTGGGAAGTCTAAATACTGATCTGGATGGAGGAAAATACAAAGGCTACACTCCTTTTCTTGATTCTTTGATTTCCCAGAGTTACACCTTTACACACACTTATGCTAACGGACGCAAATCTATTGATGCCTTGCCTTCCGTTATTACCGGTGTTCCAAGTATCAGAGAGCCCTTTATTCTTTCCATTTATTCTGGCAATAAAACTACCAGCATTGCTAAGCTATTAGGCGATAAAGGATATGAGACGGCATTTTTTCATGGGGCCCCTAATGGCTCAATGGGCTTTTCATCCTACACCCACCTTGCAGGTATAAAGCATTACTTCGGGCAAAACGAGTATAAAAAAACTGGTGATACTGATGGTACCTGGGGAATTTGGGATGATCCTTTTATGCAATACATGGCCCAGACCATGAATACTTTTAAACAACCATTCTTTTCAAGTTTCTTCTCGTTATCATCTCATCACCCTTTTAGATTACCTGAAGAATATAAAGGTAAGTTCCCTAAAGGCCCCCTTCCTGTACAGGAAATTTTTGGCTATACCGATATGGCTTTGCGCAACTTTTTTAAAACCGCATCAACAATGCCCTGGTATAAAAACACGCTGTTTGTTCTTTGTGCAGACCACGCAACGGTTTCTTACTACCCTGAATATCAAACCACACCAGGATATTTTTCTATCCCAATTGTGTTGTATTATCCAGGCGGAAACTTAAAAGGAAAGGCCGACAAAGTTGTGCAGCAGATAGACATTATGCCAACAGTATTAAACTATTTACATTACGATAAACCATATTTTGCATTAGGCTTTGATGCATTTAAAGAAGGTAATGATAACTTTGCTGTAAACAATAACGATGGTACTTTTAGCTTTTACCAGGGCGATTATCTGTTGATTAATGATGGGAAAGAAAATAACGCTTTGTACAATTTAAAAACAGATCGTTTAACAAAAAACAACATTCTGGAAAAAGAACCGTTAATTGCAGAGAAAATGGAGAAATACCTGAAAGCATTTATCCAGCAATACAACAACAGGATGATTGAAAATAAACTAACAGCAAATTAATTGCATGCGGAAAGCCTTATTAAAAATAATAGACTTCTTTTATCCCCCATTTTCTCGTTGGTTACCCATTCATACATTCAGATACATGGTGTCTGGTGGTACCACTGCGGCCACGGGAATTGTAGTATATTATATTTGCTATAACTGGGTGTTGCATCAAAAAGATGTTCATCTCTCTATACCATTCTTTCCGAACTTAATTACCGCACCAACAGCAGCTTTGGCCATAGAATCTGTAATTACTTTCTTTATTGGTTTTATATTAAATAAGTATCTGATTTTTACAAAATCAGATTTAAAAGGTCGGATCCAGTTGTTTAGATATGGCTCAGTAGTAGCAACAAATATCCTGCTTAATTATGCGTTACTTAAGGTATTCTTATCTTTCGGATTTTATCCAACCATTTCAAAGATTATCATTACCACTATTCTAACTGTTTTCAGTTATTTTTCTCAAAAGCACTTTTCGTTTAAAGTAAAAAAATAGAATATTGTATCTATTGTCCAATTAATTTTACTTGTTTAAAGCCTGTTATACCATTAACTTAGACAATTAATACAAGAATTTAGTAATGAGTGATTTTAATGACTTTAATAACCCACAAGTAGCTAATTTGCCAACGCATCTAAAGCAATTTATTGTAGAGCAACACTACGAGAAATATACGCCGGTAGATCAAGCAGTTTGGCGATATGTGATGCGTCAAAATTATAGCTATTTAAAACATGTTGCTTATTATCCGTATATAAAGGGCTTACAGCGGGCAGGTCTTAGTATTGAACATATACCTGATTTACAAAACATGAACGATAACCTTGGCAAAATAGGCTGGGGTGCAGTTACTGTTGATGGTTTTATCCCACCTTCGGCATTTATGGAATATCAGGCATACCGTGTACTTGTTATTGCAGCCGATATTCGCCAGATTAATCATATAGAATATACCCCTGCCCCGGATATTATTCATGAGTCGGCCGGCCACGCCCCAATTATTGCAGATGCTGATTATAATAATTACTTGAGCTATTTCGGATCTATTGGTGCAAAGGCCATGTTCTCTTCAAAGGATTTTGAATTGTATGAAGCTATACGACACCTCTCTATATTAAAAGAGGCAGCTGATGTTCAGGAACAAGAAATTGCAAGGGCTGAACAGCGCTTACAGCAAATCTCCGAAGATATGGGTGAGCCCTCAGAAATGGCTTTATTGAGCAGGTTACATTGGTGGACTGTAGAATATGGCTTGATAGGCACTTTAGAAAGCCCTAAGATTTACGGCGCTGGCTTGCTATCATCAATTGGAGAAAGTTCCTCGTGCATGAAGCCTGATGTAAAAAAAATATGGTATAATAAAGACACTATAAATTACCCATATGACATAACTAAACCACAGCCTCAGTTATTTGTGACCGAAACTTTCCAAAATCTGATTGATGTTTTGGAAGATTTTGCAGATACGATGGCATTCAGGCGCGGAGGTTCAGAAAGCATTGTTAAAGCTATTGAATGTAAAAACCCTGCAACTGCTGTTTACAGCTCTGGCTTACAAGTAACGGGTATATTTACAGACATGGGTATCGATCAGAATGATGAGCTTACTTTTATAAAAACTACCGGACCATCTGCACTTGCTTTTGAAGGTCAACAACTTGAAGGTCACGGAAAATTTCATCACAAAGATGGTTTCTCCTCGCCAGTAGGTAAACTGAAGGGCATTGATACGCCGTTGGAAGATATGGACATCTTGCAATTATTGAAATGCGGAATCAAACCCTTTAATCTGGCCATCCTGGAGTTTGAAAGCGGTATTTCCGTAAAAGGTATAGTCAAGATCATCCATCAGAAAAATAAAAAGACTTTCCTTATCAGGTTTGAAGATTGTACAGTTAAGGAAAGTAACGGAAATATACTTTTCCAGCCAGACTGGGGAGTATATGATATGGCAGTTGGTGCAGCCATTGTTTCCGTGTTTAATGGAGCCGCGGATAAAAGTTCTTATGAGGAAATTACACATGTTAGTGATAAGCAGACTCATAAAATAAATTACGATGAGAATACCCAAAAGCTTCATAACATTTATAAAAGCGTACGTTTGATAAGAGAGAATGAGGTAGGGTTTGAGCAATTACCTGCTTTGTTTGAAAAAGTAAAAACAGAACATCGGCAGGATTGGCTTTCCGCTCTTGAAATTCTTGAAATTTTACACCATAAAAAACTTTTCCCTGAATTGGAAAAAGAGGTTCGCAATTATTTAGAGCTTAAGTCTGAGAACGAAGCTGAACATAAAAAACTGATTAATGATGGATTACATGTAATCGAAAATCCTGTTAGTCAATTAATCACTGAAGAAGATAATTAATGAATATAGTATTAACCGGTGCAAGCAGCGGAATTGGCTTTGAAGCTGCTTTAGAATTTACATTGAATAGTGAGAACAAGGTAGTATGTATTGCCCGATCTTCTGATAAGCTACGTAAACTTTTGGAAATAGCAAAAGGCATTAATCCTGATTGTACGCTGCTACCTGTAGAGTTTGATATTGTAAATGATGACTATGCGGCCCTAACCCCCTTTTTAAAAGAAAGACTTGGTAAGATTGATATTCTAATAAATAATGCTGGTGCATTAATTAACAAACCATTTCTGGAAACTACTCATGCTGATCTTTATGAGATGTTTGAAAGCAATGTAGTTGGGCATTTTAGCATGATCCAAAACCTAATTCCTTTAATGGGCAAGGGTAGTCATATCGTAAATATTGGCAGTATGGGCGGATTCCAGGGAAGTGTTAAATTCCCAGGGCTTTCGGCCTATTCTTCGAGCAAATCTGCTTTACATACTTTAACCGAATGCCTGGCATTTGAGTTAGCAGAAACTGGTATTAAAGTGAACTGTCTGGCTCTTGGTTCTGCACAAACAGAGATGCTTGAACAAGCATTTCCCGGTTACCAATCGCCGGTTTTAGCTTTCGAAATGGGCAAATATGTAGCTGATTTTGCAAGAACCGGACACAAATTTTTTAACGGAAAAGTAATTCCTGTTGCAGTAACAACGCCATAATCAATAAGTTATCAACATTTTTAGGGTTCAAAGATAATTTTAATATCTTTAACCCGATTGATATGAAGAAAACCATTATTCTATTCAGTGCAATACTTTTAAGTTTTACGGCAGCGAAGTCACAAACTTCTATACCCGTTCAATTTCAGGAACTGGTGCATAAACTTAGCCAGGAAGTACCAGATCAGGATAAAAAATCAGCAATCACTACTTCGCCAAATCGATTATTGGAATTTGCAAGATCTATGCTTGGTATCCGATACCGATCAGCTTCAAGTAGTCCTAGCAAAGGTTTTGACTGCTCGGGCTTTGTGAATTATGTTTTCAGCAATTTTGGTTTTAAAGTACCCCGCTCATCAAGAGAATTTGCAACAAGTGGCGAAGCCAAAAGGCTAGAGGATGCAAAAATTGGAGATGTAATCCTATTCACAGGAACTAATAGCAGATCAAGAACCCCAGGCCATGTCGGGATTATCTATTCTATAGATGGAGATGAAATCAAATTCATTCACTCTTCTTCAGGAAAGAAAAGAGGAGTAACTATTACCAGCCTCGATGATGGCTTTTACAAAAAACGCTTTATAAAAGTAGTTAGCATTCTATAACAGTACTATTTTTAGCGCTTCGCTAACATTTCCCTGTGCCAACCAGTCCTTAGCAAGTTCATGGAGCTCACGCTCACGATTATTAGCATCACCAATGGTTGCGTCTAAAATCTCTTTAACTTCTGCAACATTTCTAACTGCATCTATTTCATCGTCTGTTGGTAAATGCTCTATATTACCAAGTTTCCCAAGATCATTACCCGTTAGCACAATTGAATTACGAACTGCTTTTGGTAACGCATCAACCCCAATTCCAAGTGTTGTTAGTGGTTTAGCTACTTTAAACAAATTTTCTGGTGTAACCCTGCAATACCAATCGCCCCCTAAACGTGCTACAAGATCAATTTTCGCCTGATCAATTTTTCCCTCTTCATCTAATATCTCTTCTTTAATGTGAATTAGCTTTACCTCAGCCAGTATAAGGTTACCTGCTCCAGGGTTCTCTCCCAGATGAATTACTTCCCTGACCACGCATTCCAGCTGCACAGGAGCCTCCGCAACCCTTGGCGGCCTAACCAATTGTGAAGGGAGCATGGTAAATCCGGCCTTTTCAAATTCATTCACCCCTTTTGGGTATTCGGTACTCGCCAAACTGGTTTGCTGTACCATTTGATAATTTACAATATTGATGACACACTCCTTTACTTCTAATATGTTTTCGAGCGTATGTTTGGTTGTATTATCGCGTACCCTTCTTGCCGGAGAAAATATACATAATGGGGGGTTGGTACTAAACATATTGAAAAAACTAAAGGGGCTCAAATTGATATTTCCTGCCTGATCGATAGTTGTAGCAAAGCAAATTGGTCTGGGTGCAATTGCATATTGCATATAGTTCTGCAATTGCATAGGACTTAAATCTGAAGTATTGAGGGTAAGCATAAGGTTATTGATTGATTATATTACGTCATCTCGACGATAGGAGAGATCTCTTGAACCATGTCTAAGCAAGAGATCTCTCCTATCGTCTAGATGACGGGCGCTTGTCGAGGCGAACATTTGAATTACTTCTTTTTTAAGGCCAAAATAGAAAAATCAGTATCTGCCTTCTTAATGGTATTACTTAAATGACCAAGACCTGTGATTTCCATTTCCACTACATCACCGTCTTGCAACCATTGAGGTTTAAAATTTGGGTCATTTAATAATCCTGTGCCGTTTAATTCAAGAAAACATCCTGTTCCAACAGTACCAGACCCTATTACATCACCTGGCAAAATATCTACACCATAGGCACAACGTTCAATAATTTCAGCAAAAGTCCAGTCCATATCTGCCATGTTTCCGGCAGACACTTGCTTGCCGTTCACAGTACAAGTCATTTCAAGATTATAAGTACTACCAGTATGTCCTGATTTTGCGGAGGTTTTATATTCTAACAATTCATCAGGAGTTACAAGCCACGGTCCTATTATAGTAGAAAAATCTTTTCCTTTAGCAGGTCCAAGATTTAACAGCATTTCTTCCATTTGCAATGTTCTGGCACTCATATCATTCATAATGGTAAAACCAGCTATATAATCATCAGCCTCTGCAGCTGTAATATTTCTTCCCTTTTTACCTATTACTACAGCTACCTCCAATTCAAAATCAAGCTTTTGGAAATGATCAGGCATACATTCAATTTCACCGGGACCCTGAATGGCATTATGGTTGGTGAAATAAAAAATTGGATATTGGTCAAACTCCGCAATCATATCAACTTTACGGTTTCTGCGGGCAGCGGCTACATGCTGGCGAAATGCATAACCATCTCTACATGAAGCTGGATGAGGTACCGGAGCAAGTAATTCAAAAAAGGCTTCCTGCTTTGGCGACAGCTCTCCCGACTTGATCTGAGTGTCAACTTTTTTTGCGCGTTCCATCAAAACCTCGCCACCTTGCAAAAAGGCATTCATCTCATCAGGCAATTGTTTATCGCATGAATTTAAATTGTAAATGTGTCCGTTTACAAAAACACCAAGGTGTTCTCTGTCTTCTGTTTTATAGGATACCAGTTTCATATGATCAATAGTTTTTTGTAGTTATTCAAATCTATATAAAAAATAAGGCAAACAGACTAAATAATTTTAGCAGAGAATTATCGTCTACAATTTGTTGATTAGCAGATTAAATACTTAATTTAGCCATCGCAAAAGAAAATGATACAAAGCAATTTTATATATCAAAGTCAGATAGCCAGGCAAGCATTGGCTTCATTTAGATATGCAATGCTATCCAAAATCATTTTTGCGCAATATTCCCTTTAAGCTCCCCATTATCCGGCTTTATTTTAAAACGTTTTACACGTTTTAATCGTTATTAAATTACATTTTAACCAAATACCTACTGCTATGCCTATATATCATACCTTAGGAACTATACCTGCTAAACGCCATACTGTTTTTCGTAAACCAGATGGTAAATTATATGCAGAAGAATTAGTCTCTACTGAAGGGTTTTCAAGCCTATATTCACTTGTTTATCACTGCCACCCACCTACCATTGTAAAATCATTAGGAGAACCATATTCTGTAGAGCCTAAGATTGCCCGTGAAAAACACTTACGCCATACCAGTTTAATCGGTTTTAATATCAAACCTGAAGATGATTATTTACAAAGCCGTAAACCAGTATTGGTAAATAGTGATTTACACATTTCACTGGCTGCTCCAAGAAAATCAATGACTGATTATTTTTATAAGAATAGTCAGGCAGATGAGGTAATTTTTATTCATGAAGGTACCGGTACTTTAAAAACAGGGTTCGGTAAGATCCGCTTTGAATATGGCGACTACCTGGTAGTACCACGGGGAACCATTTATCAAATGGAATTTGATGATGAAAAGAATCGTTTGTTTATTATAGAAAGCTTTAGTCCTATCCGATCGCCTAAGCGCTATCGGAATGAATACGGACAATTAATGGAACATTCCCCTTATTGCGAGCGGGACATTAAAAGACCGACTGATCTGGAGACCATTGATGAATTTGGTGATTTTAAGGTGCTGATTAAAAAACAAGGCCTAATGTATCCTTATACCTATGGAACCCACCCTTTTGATTTTATAGGTTGGGATGGCTTTCATTACCCATGGGCATTCTCTATTCATAACTTCGAGCCGATTACTGGTCGTCTGCATCAGCCACCACCCGTTCATCAAACATTTGAAGGACACAATTTTGTAATCTGTTCTTTTGTTCCCCGCAAATACGATTACCATCCGCTTTCTATACCTGCTCCTTATAATCATAGTAATGTAGATAGTGATGAAGTACTTTATTATGTTGACGGGGACTTTATGAGTAGAAAGAGCGTGGTTAAAGGCCAGATCACTTTGCATCCGGGAGGTATTCCTCATGGCCCACATCCGGGTGCGGTAGAAAAATCTATAGGCAAAGAGAGTACAGACGAGCTTGCTGTTATGATAGATCCGTTCAGACCGTTAATGCTTACAGAGGATGCAGTTAATATTGAGGATGAAAGTTATCATAAAAGCTGGCAAGAAAATATTGAGTAAAAAAACTGAAACTAACTTATTATTCAAAAAAACTAAAATGAGTACACAAACAT
>NZ_CAMLHF010000066.1 GCF_946479715.1 uncultured Pedobacter sp.
GAGATCTGTGGTAGTGACTGGAGTTCAGACGTGTGCTCTTCCGATCTACTAATCTCAGATTGTTTCGAGTGCACAGATTGTGGAGTTGAAATCTTAATTGATACCAAAAAATCCGAAGTAATAAAAGGATCGACGGAATACACTGTAAATTGCTCAAATTGTGATGCTAAGTATATCATTGATGGGTCAAATGCCTATTTACTTCCTCCAGATTTGTATCAGAAACAAGTTAAAACCAAGTTAAAGAGCAATGATAGAATAAATCCATTTTATATTGTCTTTTTAGTAATAATGATGATCGCCGTAGTCATTGCGGGGCTAACAATACTTCCTAAAAAGTACAATAACCTTAAAAGTGAATGGGCAACGAAGCAGGTGGAAGCATCGACCATCCCTACGGCACATGTAGAACCAAATATACCTGCTTCAACAAATATTACTCCTGACAAACCTTCTAATCAACAAGAACTGAATTCAATTGAACAATTGAAGCAAGATTATAAATACAAGGGGAAGTTCACTTTAGGCGACGATCAGCAATGGCATGCGGATAACTTTTCGTTAACAATTGACAATGATCAAATTCATTATGAGAAGGATGGAAACATAAAAGATTTAGATGCTATAAATAAGGGGATTTATACTCGACAAGAAGATGGAATTACATTTAAATATCAACAATATTACTTGCCCAGTAAAGGAACATATTTGCTCATAAGCCATACAAAGGAAATTAAACATAATGGGGCATTCTATTATAGGATAATTATTGATGGTCAAACCCAATTAGCTCTGTAATTTAAGCCTAGCTTAATGAACAGAGCTACTAGACATAAACCAAATACGCTCTGTTTATTTTACAATATAAAACAATCATCTAAATAAAAACCGTATGCAATTAGCTCTCTACTCATCAATAATTATAGTTATAGGAATTATAATTTACCTGTTAAAACGAAACAACAGGAATACCTCTAAAATGCTAAATCATTTACAAGCAAATAGGTTTACTACACAGAGTCTCCCCTTTATTTATCAAAGTGAATATTATAGTTTAGCTTGGGGGCAACGAGAACAAAAGGGATTCTACGTTGACCCTGAGGGAAGAACATATAAATATAAAATGCCCGAGAAATGGCATCGTTATAAAACTAACAGCGAGAGACACTCATGGGGTGATGAAACTGATGGGACTATTAGTGCTATCGAGTTATTTGAGAATCTAGGACATACCATTGAGGCGAAACCGCTTTTTAAGTTTATGCGGAGAACTACCCCAATAACACAGACAATGATTGATGATTTATTAACTTCAAAGACAGTCGAAGGTTATGGTCATTGTTGCACAGATTCAGGAATTTTATCTCATTCATTATTGGTTTATGATTCTGAGATTGATCTTTACAAAAGAATCTTGTTAAATAGTTACGGAGCGATGGAAATGGTTAACCAAAGTATTTATACTAAACAGATCATCCGAAATTTAGGAATAGTAAGACGATGAAAAAGAGCTGCATCTGTGGCTCTTCACAATTAGATTACAGTATTAACTTCTCTATTTGCAAGCCTATTAGCGATAAATAAGGTACTTTAGCTTATATTGACTTTTATTAACCCTCTTTAATATGAATAAATTTAGCATTGGTGATCAATTTGAAGGCGTACTCTTGGAAACCTGTGTAGATAAAAAGATGTCTAGACCAAGAGTTAGACCCGTTAACTCTACTACATTTCCTGATGCCATACGAGTTGAATTTCCTAGAAGTTTAAGGGAACAACATGCAATAGGAACTCGATTTAGGGCAGATTTAAAAGTTTCACAGAAGACTGAAAAGGCAACCGGACAATTAAAGGGGCCTCCCTATTTAGTTGCTGACACAAACACAATAGAAGTACTTTATAGCTTTGTATCTAATCTGAAATTGAGGGCGATTAAGCTAAATACTGTTAGCAATCGTGTATACAGGTATGTCAACGACGGTTTTTCAGCAACCCCTTCTTTTAATCAGCTTCGCAATAAAGCATATAGCGGAATACAAGAAAATCCTAAGAGATATGACACAACTTCTTCAACCTCAATCGCGCGTTCTCAATTAATTGTGGCGTATGCATTATCAAGAGCTAATGGAAGTTGCGAAGGGTGTGAGGAACTCGCACCATTTCTAAGAGTGAATGGGGAGCCCTATTTAGAAGTGCATCATATTGAAGAACTTGCAAATAATGGAAGTGATTCTCCTATAAATGTGATTGCTTTGTGCCCTAACTGTCATCGACGAGTTACCTTTGGTCAAGATCGCCAAGAATATAATGATCTGCTGCGATTCAAAATTAAGGAATTTGAAGATGCACTTACCCAATAGCATTCTAAATACTCTCGTCTCTCATTTGGTGCTTACAAGGAGGCAGAGCTACAGATTTGGCTCTTTTTTGTTATAATTACTTTATGAGTGCAAGATTTACATTAGGTAGAAACAAGGACACTAGAGAAACAATAAACATTAGAATTGTTGATCCTATTAACAAACATAACTTTGTTTGCCCTCAATGCGACAAACAATTAACCTGCGTGTTGAATGTTCTACCAGATACTAAGCATTTTAAGCATCGAGTAGAATTGGGTTGCAATGCAACATCTGAAACCCTACTTCATTTAGCAATCAAAGAGATTCTAACTCAAAATACGAAGATTAAACTGCCTAGTGGATTGTACTTCGACTATTCGGAAGCGTTGCCAGAAAAGAAATGGGATAAATATCGGCCTGATGTTACCCTGAATAACAATGAGAAAACATTATATATTGAAGTTGTTGTTTCTCATCGAATAAGCTGGGAGAAGAAACTCCGATTTAATGAGAAAATGGCTGAATGTTTAGTCCTTGATTTTAGTAACTACGATCGTGAATTTAACATTAACCTATTAAAAGCTGATGTCTTAGAAAGTCTAGAGTTTAAATCAATGCTGCTCAATACTAAAAAATCAACTCGATTTAATTTAGGTAATGATAATGGATTAGGGTTTATGCTATTAGTAGGTGCTGTTGGTGCAGGTATCGCCTATGTTGGATACAATGAGTTTATAAGACCTCTAATTAAAAAAAGAAAGTTCAAATAACATTTTAGATGAATATAGAACAAATACAACTCGTCGAGGCTGATTTTACAGATCTGGAAAACGTAGAGAAGCCGAACATGGTTTACAAGTACCGCTCGTGGGATAAAGGTGACATTAATAGTGATAATGTTCTTATAAAGAATCAACTATTCCTAGCCGAACCATCGAGCTTTGTTGATCAGTTTGATTGTAAAATTCCAATAAGATATGATTTGCTTACAGATGAAGAAATATTGAAATGGGGGGAACCAATTGTTCGGGAAATGCACCCAAGATGGAATGACAAAGCAATTAAAAACGAAGTTGTATACCTTGCCAATAGACTCCCATTTAAAGATGAAAATAAAATGAGAATATTTAGGGAGGATGAATGGGCATCATATAATGGGATGGCTGGCGTTCTTAGTCTTTGTACAAACCCATTAAACAAGGAAATGTGGGAGATGTACGGGGATAAAAGTATGGGTATTTGTTACGGCTATGAACCAAATGCATTAATTCGTTCCTGTGGTTTTGGCGGTGGGGGCTACGTAATATATAATGACGATTTACCAATAGTAAACCCACTTATGTCTCATATCTTGATGGCATCTATTAGAGTATATTGTAAACTAAGAGAATGGGAATTTGAAGAAGAGTACAGAATTCGAGAATTCAACGACACCCTAAAAACCAAGTCCAATAGGGTTAGAACTTACTCAAATGATGTTTTAAGAGAAGTCACTTTAGGCTATGATTTTGACAAAGAACGAATTGCTAAAATCATTGATATTCTTAAGCAAAAGGGCAGTTCGGCTATATTATATAAAAGCGAAATAATCGATGGGGCATTGTCGCGCTCGCGAATTGATTATTAATTACATTCCTAAACTCAGCCTTTCACTCGTTCGCTGCTTATCAAGTGGAAAGGCTTCCTCTAGTCATTGATTCTGTGAATGAGGGCTCTGTAGTACTTGTTTTATAAGGTACTGCATTCACTTTTCAGTTTGTGATTCTTAGCAAGGACACTGCATTAAGGTAGGAAATAAGGTACTCCGAAAAGCTCTGCTCTCAAAAAACGCACGCCATTGCTTCGCATTGTCATGGTTTTTATTTTGAGCATCGGTTTCTCCGTGAATGCTTTCGCTATCTTTATCTAGGATTTGTTACACTTCATCCTGGATAAAGCTACACGCATTCCTAGTGCAGCTCACCTTGCGTGGTCGCTTCAGGCGGCACAACTGTTATGATATTTGCAACAAATATTCATTCCAGTTGCTTGTGTCGAGACATAGTCAACTGTCGTACTTCGTACTACCTCAGTTGACACCTTAGCTCCGTTCGCAAGGCGGTTCGCAAATATTTCCAGCCAAATTTCATTATACAATCAAATTAAAGCAACCACAAGTGAACAAGAAAGTAATGATACGATGGACACAATTGCTAAGTAAAGAATCTTCTTTGATTCGACTAAGCTTTGTGGAATAATTATAAATAAGCAACAGTCAAATAAAATTAATAGTAATTCAGTAGCCATATTAATAAATAATGAAGATCAGCTCTATTTATGTTAATTATTTGATCAGGATGCCTAATAAATAAACTAGAATATCTTGAGTGTAATTCATTACATTTGCCTTAATATAATCTAAAATACGCCCTTAAGTGAAAAGAATCTATAAAATACTCCTTTCATTAGTATGTTTAACTTGCTTCTATATACTAGGTAATTTGCTTCCTTTTAAGTATATAAATATTCCTACGGATGACAGTCCAATCAAAAAAGCTGAGCACATAACAATAATAATTAATATTGCGTCTGCATTTGTAACCTTTCTTGCAGTCATTGTTGCTCTGTTTAGAGAAGATTTAAGAAAGCTATGGGAGTATGCGAAACTATCCGTATCACTACCTGACGATTACATGATCGAGGTATATAATCGTACAATTGCAAATTCTGAAAATGGAACTAATGATACTTTATCCGCAGTACAATATTCCTGCACTATTAGTGTTATTAATTCAGGGAATCTCTCTGCTGAAAATTTAGAAATTCATTTAGAAGAGCTTTATTATAGGGGCATTGATTATCAAACCGACCAATCACTACATATTGAAACTCAGAAATTGAAATGGAGTGATTCCGAGGATAGTAAAATTACTCTTTCGTCAGACAGGCATATCAAACTAAAAATAGTAGAATTAAAAGGGCCTGAAAATCAATCATCTCCTAATAATGAAACTATAACTATACCAGCATCATTACAAATAGCAGGCGTTAAGAACAATCCAGACTTTAAAAATGGAAAGTGGATAGCATCACTTTTAATTTCATCAACAAATTCTAAATCTATACGTTTTACGTTAGAGATTGGTTGGAATGGTAAATGGGAAGGTAGATCCTCAGAAATGAAAAATCATTTTAAAGTTGAGTTAAATTGCAAAAAATGAAAAAGATATATATTATTCAGTACGAACTAGAAGAAGATTTAATTCTTAAGGAAAGGATTAAATCATTAGGGGCTTGGATAAGTTACTTCCCAAAAAGCTGGGTAGTTGAATCAGATTTAAGTCCTTTACAGATATATAACAAACTTTCTGCAGATTATGCAAAAGCCAGAATATTTATTATTGAATTAAACACAAGTCATTATTATGGAATGATGCCTACTGAATTATGGGATTGGTTAACGGAAAGAAAGAACCTGAAGTAATCTAAATCTAGAAAAATTCCAATTATATTATCTATCGTTCTTATTGGAGGGGTAAATTAAATTACATCTCAAGTTAAAAATTATTGTTTAATGGCTTTTAGATTACACTGCAATTCAACCCTTTATAAAGACCTAGGAAAATACGATGCAATTGTCGAATTTACTGAAGTTGCGGTTAGAGATTTTATTTTTGAAGCTGAAAAAACTGGTGATTTTGATGAATATTTAGAAACGAAATCAGTTAAGCATAAAGTGAGCGTAAATAGTGTTGATCAATCGGTTTTCCGTGCCCGAATCTCACACAGTTATATTTTATCAGTATATCAATCGGCTGAACTATTTTTGCATCAATTTAGAGAAGAACACAATGATTTGTACAATAAGGACTGGAAACTTGATAGTACAACAGACAATTTGTTAGTGAAAACTATAAGACAAATTTCATCAATAAGTTCTGCAACAGCGATTATAGGAGATCATAGATTGGCTATTTTTAACTATTATCGATTGATAAGAAACAAATATTCGCATGACAGAATTAGTAAGGATAAGATAAATCAAGTACATTTATCCCTAAATGCATTTTCATCAAAGATCGAAGAGGATTATAGTGGATTAAAGGCTCCAAATGATATCGATAATATTTCATTTGATGATTTTATTTTATTTAGTAGAACAATTAAAGATATAGCAGATAAAATAAGTGAGATTGTCACTCCGAGTAATGAACAACTATGCGATTATTACATTAGAAAGGATTTGTACAAGAATATAAGCCAAAATAAAGAGAGAAGGATAAATGCAATCAAAGGACACATGAGAGAATATTTTGGAATTGAAATAGAACAAGCTAATCTTATAGTTAGTACTTTACCCATCTCACTAGCTTAATGGTAAAGCTTCCTCCTCCATCGTGGCATTGTAGAAATTTCGCGATGAAGGGGCAGATCGAAGTTCGACCCTTCGGTGGGATACAGTGATTTAGATAACCACTAAGTAACCATATATGACAAATAAAGTTAAAGCAGGAGATTTATTCTGCATTTTGGAAATGATGAGCCAAAATAATGTTGGTCTTAAAATGAATGTTTTAACGTATAAAAAAATAATAGGCAAGACATTTGGTTCTGAAGATTATAAATTAATCACAAATATAACTCCTAAAATCAACGGTTTAGTAATTGAATTTGACGAATCCAAATTAGATAATAGCATAACTTTAATTGCAAATTATGTTCCACATACGACGAAATTAGTTGAGATTGAAATTTACTAAACATAGCTCCACTATTTATATTTTAATGATTTAGTCCTATTAACACGATAGTATATCACTTAATAGTTAGTAAGGATGGCTTTTACAGCTTTGTTAATAATGGCATTTTATAATAAAAATACCTGAGCCTAAAGCTCAGGTAGAAATTCCTTTAACCTTTCGTCATTAACCTCTCCAAGACCTCGCAGGTAATTAAGAGTCATATCCATATTGGAGTGCTGTAAAAGTTGCAGTAAGACAATCATTTTATAATTACTTCACAAAGTTAAGCTTGTCCCTTCATTACGTTTCAATAGTTCAGATATAAACTGATATTTAGCTAGGCTTCCTCAGCCTGGCTAAGTGTTTAATGGCAGTTTTATAACTGATTTGTTCCTTCATTATCTTTTGATATATTTACATACAGACTAAACGACTCTCATAATGATCTATAAAATATGCCCAAACTGTAATAAGAAATTAGATGGTCTTCTTACTTCAAGATATATACTTAAAGATGTCAACATAACTTTCATCAATGAAATCAGTGAGGTTTCCAAAGAAGCTTATTGCAACGAATGTGGCTCGATTCTTTTAAATGATTATAAATCAAAGATTGAAAGTGAGAAACAAGAACTGATTAAAGAATTAAAAAAACAATTACATATAATTCCTATTCTAACAATGAACAATCCCACTAATTGGGATTATGACCCAATTGGCATTATAAGTGCCCAATCTGTAACGGGGACAGGATTATTATCAGAAATCTCATCATCATGGGCTGATTTCTTAGGTGGTCAATCTGATGCCTTAAGCAACAAACTTCTACAGGGTGAGAATCTGTGTAAGGATAAGCTGAGATTCAGTGCCTTATTATTAGGTGGAAATGCAATTATTGCAACGGATATCGATTACTCAGAAGTTGGAGGTGGAAAGGGAATGTTAATGGTATGCATGGCGGGAACTGCCGTAAAGGTAAAGTCATGGTCTGATAACTTTAATGAGATTAAAGGAGTAATCGAAACACTATCAAATAAAGCTAACCTTCTAGCTAAACTTAATAAAATTAAAGTACCCGATCTAGGTATCTAATTGGGACAAATTAGTAATGATACATATAAGCCGTAAAATAATTGTCTCATTATTAAATATCTGAGATTTAATTCAAAAGAAAGAACGTCATAATAATATATTAAAGAACAGTTATGGAGCTAACGCCCAACTCAAAACTAGAATTACATTATTACTTTAATGATGATTCTCATTCAATGGATGCATCAATTAGGAATGATTGTGAAAGAGAACTACTATTTATATACAAACAGATAATATCCCAATTAGGACTTGATGTAACAGTAGAGACAGAGGCATATCGAGAAGGTGGACTTAAAGAGATATGGAAATTTCTTGGCAAAGAAGGCGTACAGCTTACTCTTTTAGTCTCTATAATCGCTTTAATCTTATCAAGAATCCCTGTTGAAAACAGTAAGCTAACAGAAGCTCAAATAGAGAACCTAAAACTTGATAGTGAACTTAAAAGAGAAGAACTTAAAAAGATTCGGCAACAGAAAGACACTAACAATATTGAAACCACAGTTAATGATATATCAATAATTCTTGAATCTGATTATAAGGTAAAATGGCATAAGTCCAATTTTTATAAGAAGCTAACTCAATATTCTAAAGTCACTCAAATCTCAACAAAAGAACTGAATGGAGATGGCAGTAATACCACCAAAGAAAGTTTTGTGACGAGAGATCGATTTATTGATTTTGTGCAATTGTCAAATTCTTATCCATCAATTACTGATGAAGCTGCAATAATTGACATCATCTCTCCCGTTTTGAAAGATGGTTCTTTTAGTTGGAAAGGAATTTACAATAGAGAAGTAATCAGCTTTGAGATGAAGGATGAGATTTTCAAGCAATCGGTGATTAACAATGAAATTGAATTCAATAATGGAACTGCAATAAAATGTGTTCTATTTCAACTTAGAAAGTTAGATGATTCAGGTAATATAGTTATTAGTAAACGTCAAGTTATCGTTGTTACTGAGACCATAACAAACTCAGTTGTTACTCTAACACTCCAAGGGAAGAAATACAATAAGTCTAAAAAGGAACAGAAATCTCAATTGCTTTTAGATTTATAATTAATTACTAAACACAATTAAGCTTACCAAAAGCTACACATCTTAATATATTGTTAATGAATAAAGTCAAATGTTTAAAAGAAATTCAAGATAGACTCC
This sequence comes from uncultured Pedobacter sp., assembly GCF_946479715.1. Next base: position 9,316 of record NZ_CAMLHF010000066.1, read on the forward strand.
CCGACGATTTATTAATTGAAGATGAGACTTCATTTGAATTTACTGAAGATGAATTTATAGGAATATTATCATGGATAAAGTATTTTAATATTCATTACAAGGAAAATCAAAAGAGTCATATACCTCAAATACTATTCCCAATAGTCTCAAAGCGACTTCGTCTTGATTTCGGTCTTTATAATACAAAAGACAATAGTGGCAAATATGTCATATACATATCAGTGAATGGACAAATGTTGAATGGTAAAATAAAAAAAGAATCGATCAAAGGACTAATTAATACCTGGGGGCTTTAGCATAAATTAAAATGGGACAAATTATTAACGGTATATATAAGCAGTTAAATAGCTGTCCCAATTAGAATATTACTAATATCTATTAGCCGATATAAAGTTAAAAATATATGAAAATTGATGATATTAAAAGTGTCGTGCCAATTGACAAAATCTATGAGGATGCTCTTAGTCCTGCTATGAAACAAATTGGTAAATCATTAGAGAGTGTTGCCAAAACATCAAGATTTCTTCTTGCACCATTTGATTATCTTGCAGCACAACATGATCGATGGGAACGTTACCTTAAGAAGGTGTCAGAGAAAGTTAAGGAAGAAGATTTAATAGAAGGACACCCTCAGATAGTGATACCAACATTGGAAGGTCTTAGTCTTACATATGAAAATACATTGTTGAGTGAACTGTTCATTAACCTTCTAGCTAATTCAATAGATAAAACGAAGCAAGATTTTGCGCATCCAGCCTTTCCTAATATAATCAAACAGCTTTCACATGATGAGGCTGTTATCTTGTTTTATTTAAAAAAGAAGAATTATAAAACAAAACAACACGCTGAATACGATAACGAGCGAAATTGGTTTAGCCCCTCAACTACTATTGAAGAGGAGTTTCCAGTTGACAAATTACAGTTCCCTTCTCATATATCTTTATATATGAATCATTTATATAGTTTAAATTTAGCAGGAACTTATGAAATAGGCGAACAAGAACATATTCGTGAGCCAGACACTAAAAAGCAGATCGGAGTTTATATAAATAGGGAGAGGAAATTAGTGCAATTTGGTTTGTTATTTGCTAATTCCTGCGTCCCTAATGAATTTGAGTTGTTGTAGTTGAACTTCATCTAGAAATAATGTTTGTCCTTTGGCGAACTAAAGGGATATTGTTTTATTAATTACTCCACAAAGGTAAGGCTTATCCCCTCAACACGTTTCAAGAAATTCCCCCATAACGCTTTCAGCCTACGCACAGGGCATCTTATTGCGTTGCTTCTTGACTTAGTTGAGTTGAAAGCTTGGTTGAGTACCATAATTAATTAAAAATCTTATGGTAGAAAACACATTATTCAAAGTCGCAGAAGTTGAAATCAGCTACAAGCCAAATTACAAAGCAAGTGAAAGACCTAAAATTAGCAGTTCTAAGGAAGCTTATGAGTTACTAATAGCACATTGGTCATTAGGTAGAATTGAGTTCTTAGAAGAGTTTAAAATCATCTTATTGAACAGAAGAAATAGAGTTTTAGGGATAGTAGATATCTCCATTGGTGGAGTAAGTGGGACACTGGCAGATCCTAAAGTTATCTTTGCAGTAGCATTGAAATCTGGAACAAGTGGGATAATACTCTGTCACAATCACCCGACGTCAGAACTTGATCCTAGCAGAGAAGATATAGCTTTAACAGAGAAATTAAAGCAAGGTGCAAAGTTGTTAGACTTACAAATATTAGATCATTTGATAATAAGTAAGGATGGGTTTTACAGCTTTGCTGATGAGGGATTGATATAAATGAAACAGAATATTAAATTGCAATAATTAACAAATATTATAAACAAGGTTAGGTCTCTTGCGAGATTCTTGCACACAATAACAAAAGCAGGCTTTTAGGGGTTTGAATTGCATTATAAAGCCAAAACAACGGCTTCTGGCAGGCAAGAGGTCAGCGGTTCGACTCCGCTATTCTCCACCCTTTGAAAGCCTTTCAGTTAGTTCTGGGAGGCTTTTTTTGTTGCGCTAGGGTTTCAAGTCCTTGATTTTAGACAATGAGATGTGCTTCAGATGTGAACGGTGTCTTGTCCTACTATAGATTGTCATTAAAATAGCGGGACAAGAAAGTGTAATATAGTATCCATCACTTGTTCCTTTGTATTTTTTAGCTGACTTTTATAACAGTATGAAATACAATAGCTGGATAAATTATCACGCAATAGTATTTGATTTTCTGAAAATAACAGGTAAACAAAGGCGAATTTTTGATCCTTTAGGAATATTCATGAGCAAACCATTGGAAAGGTTGAAATAATCCAAAAGTAATATTAAAAAATACTGACCCTAAGGTTATTGCGATTTTACCCTTGATAGTTTAGAATATTTTTTATAATCTTGAGTTGAGAGCGTTAATTTAGGAGGCGGCGACTGTCCATTAATTTAGGCAGCGCCGTTTTCTTTTTTCATTAAGGAAGCTCTAAAAGATCATTGTTGAAAGAAAACCTTATAAATGAATGATTGTAGAACACTTTCAGACGCTGAGCTTGTAGACCTCCTTAAGGCAGGGGATCATCATTCATTTACTGAGATTTATAAACGGTACAATAGCTTGCTTTACATCTATGCCTATAAAAAGCTTCAGGACAGCGAAAGTGCCAAAGATATTATCCAGGAGATATATGTCCATTTATGGAATTCCAGGAGTAATTTAAATATTCAGACTACACTTTCTGGCTACCTTTACAAGGCTGTTTTAAACCGTATACTGAATGTTTTTCGGCATGTGGCTATCACACAAGAATACATCTCATCATTCAAAGAAGTTACAGACAATGCACCTGCTCAAACCGACTATCGCATTAGGGAAAAAGATCTTAAATCATTAATTGAAAAAGAGATCAACAACCTGCCAGAAAAAATGCGCGAAATATTTCAATTGAGACGCCAGGAATATTTAAGTAACAAAGAAATAGCAGATCGCTTAAATATCTCCGAACATACAGTAGCTACTCAGATCAAAAGAGCATTGAAAACACTTCGGGGAAAACTTGGACTGCTCCTTTTTATATATGCTTTTTTAACAGGGATGTTGAAATAAATATATTTTTTCTCTTAGTGTACCCGATTCCTAATTCTGAGGTGTCTTTGTTTTGATTATCTTAAAAAACGCATAGTGTAGATTATGAACGATGAACAAGTAAAGGACTTATTGGAGAGATTTCAGGCCGGGGCATGCTCCGATCGGGAACTTGAAAAAGTGCGTTACTGGCTGCACAAATTCCGTGAGGATGAGCAGTCCGGTTTGTCACAGATTGATCTGGAAACTATCGATGATCAGATGTGGCAACCTATTCTTAAAGCTACTCAGCCAGAAACGGCGAGAATGATAAGCTGGCCATTACGGGTTGCAGTTTCAGCAGCATCGATCATCATCCTGGGTATTTTTATTTATTTCTTCACTAAAGACTCTTCGAATAAAACATATGTAAATGACATTGATCCTGGAAAGAATACCGCCATACTCATTTTGAGCGATGGTAAAAAGATCAATTTGTTAAATGCTAAAAATGGTTTGCTGGCCCTACAATCTACCACTGAAATTACAAAAACCAAAGAAGGAGAAATTATTTATACCTCTCGACGTGAGCTGCCCCCGTTACAGAACGGGGGCAAAAGCTCATATTCTGGAATTTCAAATACCATTCTAACGCCACGTGGCGGACAATATAAGCTCTCGTTGCCGGACGGCACGAAAGTATGGCTAAACGCCGCTTCATCTCTAACATATCCGATTTCTTTTGGTTGGCTTAAAGAGCGTAGAATAGAGCTGAACGGCGAAGCCTACTTTGATGTTGCTAAAGATAAATTACATCCATTTTTAGTGCAAAGTAAAACACAAACTGTAAAAGTACTTGGAACACGGTTTAATATCAGTGCCTATTCTGATGACCAGTTTACAAATACAACGTTGCTTGAAGGTAGTGTTCTGGTTAACGAGGTTACACTTAAACCCGGACAACAGGCTGTGAATTCAGGAACGGCGATCAAAGTGAATGTTGTGGACCCCAATGATGTTATTGCCTGGAAAGAAGGAGCATTTTCTTTTAGAAACGAACCTCTTCAAAATATCATGAAGAAAATATCAAGATGGTACAACGTGGATGTTGTTTATCAAAATAAAGAAGCCGGCAAACAGATTTTTGGCGGTACCATATCCAAATATGAAAAAATCTCACAGGTACTTCATATCCTGGAGTTAACTGGTGATGTAAAATTCAGGGTAGAAGGAAAAACAATCACCGTGTTGTAGGAAATTAAGTTCCCCGAAAAGAGATTCATCAAGATTATGCAATTTGCATCCGAAAATGAATGCACGGTCTCATCCGCTTATAACTTTACAGATTTAAACTTTTTCTAATATAGGATATTCGAAACTCAGCCAAAAGCCATCCAAAAACATCAAAAATACAGAAAACGAACCGCCTTTAAATCATTATAAATAACGTTTGGAGGCCGCAATTGAGGTAATTTTGATTCGGCTATTCTCCACCCTTATGAAAGCCTTTCAGTTAATTCTGAGAGGCTTTTTATTGCTCTAGATCTTTGTTTCTTGATTTTATAAAAAAAAATGTAAAGCAAAATCAAAAAAACTTATCTATCCTGGGCTAGTACGCTGCAAAGATTATATGCTTTGAAGGTATTTTTCTGATTGTCCATTTGACAAGCCATAATCTACCTAAATAAATAACCTCATAAATACATGGTAAATTCTAATTTGGAATTGTGAAGGTAAACACATTGATGGCACCAAATCAATACGTTATCTTTACAATCTTAGAATTTTATAACATGAAAAGATACCTTTTGCTACTTTTATTGTTCACCACATTGTCGGGGTATACACAAAACACGATTAATAACTACAAATACATACTGGTGCCTGAGCAATACAGTTTCTTTAAAGAAGTGAACCAGTATGGTCTGAACAACCTGACAAGGAAGTTGCTGGAAGAAAAGGGGTTTACGGTTTATTTTGATAATGAAAATTTGCCGGTGGAAATCGCTGGTAACAAATGTAAGGCAATGACTGCAGATCTTACAGAGAAAAAGGGAATGTTTACCACCACACTTACATTGATATTAAAAGACTGCCAGGGTAATGTGATTTTCAAGGGTAAAGAAGGTAAAAGCAGAGAAAAGGAGTTTACTGCAGCTTATACGGAGGCATTAAAAAATGCATTTATTTCGTTAAATGATCTTCCTTATGCTTTTAAAGGTGAAGCCGAAAAGGTCGAAAGTGTAAAAGCACAGGAAGTCGTTGCTGCACCGGCAAATCAACAGGTGGCAATGGCTGAAACTACGGAACCATCAGAGACATTATACGCCCAGGTAACAGCAACCGGTTTTCAGTTGATAAATACCACACCAAAAAAGGTGCTGACCTTATTTAAAACCTCTGTTGAGAATTGTTTTATTGCAGACAATAATCAGCACAAGGGAATGGTACTGAAAAAAGGTGAGAAGTGGTTCTTTGAATACTACAATAATGATAAGCTGATTATCGAAGAATTACTGATTAAGTTTTAGTGTTGAGTAGTTCTTCTCTAAGAATAGGAACAATAAAGATGGCTGATTGCGTAATTGGCCAATACTTTCATTTTTAAATGCAGCAGTTAATTAACTGACTAATATATTTTATGGGCTGAATAAAAAACATTGATATTGAAGCCTGAATCAGTGTTAATCCGGGTCTGATGTCTTCAATTAAATTCCATGTCAAAATATTAGAAGCAGACACCAGAAATAATAAAAGAAATAAGGCTAAAACCTGGTGTTTTTGCATAGGGTTTAAAGTAAGGTTATTGATGTTGCTTAAGCCACTCTGTGCGCCGTTGATCGGGAAGATGTTTTACAGAGAAATTTTCAAACCGCGCCTCAAAGCCGTTTCCATCAGGAGAAGCAGCCATAAGGCCTATCATAACAGGAGTGTTGTCCTGTAATGGAGCATTGCGGGTCATGATGTAGTTTTTGTCATCAAAAGAATAATAAATCTCAATAGCATCCAATCTTCGCAAAGCCTTAATCCAAATAAAGGGAGGAATTTTGTTAAGTGTGGTCACACTCCAATCACTCTTTTCATGGGTCACCACCGTACTGACATTAAATTTACCGTCCACAAATTCAACACCGGTTTTAATGTAATTTTTTTGATCGACGCGAATCATAAGTCCCATTTGATCGAATCTGGCTTTGTAATCACCCGTTAATTTTACCTTCGCTTCAAACTCGCCACCATGAGTACTATAATAAAAAGGGGCATCGTCAACGGTAAAACCATAATGTGATATTCGCCAATAATCAGTTTTGGGTGTTACCTGCATAATTAAGCTGCCGTCTTTGATCTGCCATTGTTCCGGTTCATTGTACCAATTCATTTTCTCCAGACTCTGAGCCCTGATTTCGCTGAAACCTAGCATTAAGGTAATTGCCAGTAAGGTTTTTTTCATATTTTTCATCGCTTCGAAAGCTTAACTTGTGCGTTCCAAATTTACAGTTTGCTAATCCAACACAAATGGCTATAAATAACCATCAATACACCAAAGAGACGCGCGATTTGCTTGATATAAAATTATTTTCTCAGCCAATTTCAGGGAAGGTTCAACCTAATCTGCTGCTCGATGACGGCAAAATGATCGCTGAAATGTATGCAAAACTGGAAAATACCATCAGCGTATTGAGTGATATGCGGGCAAGGAAAAGCTATATTTATTGTGGTGGAGCTGCTCGTCAGCTTGGTTTTGAACCCACACGGACAGAAATAAATTCAATCTGGGAAGATGAATTGTTAGCAAGGGTTCATCCTGATGACCTTCAGAAGAAGTACAGGCTGGAATTTAAATTTTTCCAATTAATTAAGTCCATTGACTTAACCGAACGTCTTAACCATAGTTTGATCACCAGGCTAAGGATAAGAAACAGCGAAGGAAAGTATCTACTGATCAAACATCGTTTGCTTTACCTTAGCAGTACTAAAGAAGGAGGCGTTTGGTTAACCCTCTGCTTATACAACATGGTGTATGATCATCCTGGATTTGACGTTCCGGAAGGTCTTATCATCAATTCCGGTACAGGTACTATAGTAGATAGTGAGCAGGGACGGTTCGAAGATATCTTATCTACACGAGAAGGACAGATTCTTCAACTTATTAACCAGGGATTAAGGAGTAAAGAGATAGCGAGTAAGCTAGCTCTGAGTATCCATACTGTGAACAGGCACAGGCAGAACATTTTTCAGAAGCTCAATGTAAATAACGCAATAGAAGCCTGCAGGGTTGCTGACAGTATGTCGATGGAGCTTTAAACTGTTAAAACTTCAGTACAGATCTGATTTCTGAACCATATTTCAATCCGGAAACTGCTTCGCTTTCGTAATTATCTGATTATTATGGGTAATGTTGGCCAGCATAAGAGGCATTTCATAGCCCCATTCCATCATCATCTTATCGGCACTTTCAGCAATTGATGGGGTATTGATATTGTATAAATAGCTGCGGTGTGACATTCAGTTTGTATTAAATGACTTGCAAATGATTCTGAGCCTAAAGCCAACTTTATGCCATTTATTAGTGTGAAACAATAAATCATTACATTGGCACAAAAAATTGTTTATTTTGAAAGACGAGCAACATAACCTCGCTTTTCCCAGGAACCGTTTGCGTCAAGAATTTTTAAATAGCTGTTATACGGTTCATTAGCGTGATAAAGTTGATACAGCTGATCAGTTAGCGCTGTGAGAAAGTCAAAGAAAATTGAAAAGTCTTCTTTTGAGTTGTAAAGCCCGCCCCACTCATTCAATACCCAATTTAACACTTTTCCGTCCCGAGTGGTGATCGAAAATTCTAGGTAAGGAAAATCAGCATCTGTTTTTTTGTAATAGTCGGGCTGTGTGCCTCCCAATAATCCTATTTCCCTTACAGGAACCCGAATGGAGCGTATTTCCGAAAATAAAGTATAGCCGAGACAGAAGCTGGTAAAGCCTTCTTTACTTAGTGAAACAATTTCTGTCGACTGCCTTTTGGAGGCCACTTTAAACAGTTTGTAAATGGCCACTAGCATTAAAGGTAAGGAGATCAGCAATAGCCAGGGCGGAAAAAGTGGCTGGGAATGTTTCAGTAAGCCGGTGGCTGTTAATGGAATAGTTAGCAAGGTGGTAAAAAACCAAAACAGAATGGTTGAGGTTTTTTTACTATTATTAAAACGGAAGCGATAGGTATTCATAAATGACCACTTTGGATAAATATCAAACTACAATTTACACAGATAAAAGTTCTATTGACGCGTTCACCTCTCTAAAACTTTTCATCTGGCACTGATTAGATTTTTCTTAGATTTACTGCTTTTAAAATTTGCAAATTTTTGATGATCAAATCTATTAAACGGCTGCATGCCAAATTGATCGGTAACAACACAGACACACCTCTACAGGCCAGAATATTTCATGAAGTTAGTGTGATCGCTATGATCGGTCTTCCTTTGGCAATACTGGTCAATATAGTGATAAAGGTACCATTGGCCAATATAGCAATTTCTGCTGCCTGGATAGTGACTGCGGCGATGTATATCAATTCCAGATATTTTGGAAGGTTGCAGCTTAGTTTTATCATATTTAGTGCAGGTACGAGTTTATTGATGGTATTCAATTACTTTATCAATTCAGGTATACATGGACCTACATTGATACTTTTTCTGCTTTCGCTGGTCTTTACTTTATTGGTCATGCCGACCAGGCAATATATATTTTGGATGCTTATTAATGTGGGTATTGTTGGTGGTTTATTGCTGGTTGACTATTATAACAGAGGATTTGTAAAAGTTACGTATGCAAAGCGTAGTGATCTATTTTTGGACACAGCTACAACTTATATATGTGTGGTTGTTTGCATAGGTGCGGTATTTTCTTACCTGATCAACAATTATCAGCGGGAAAAGAATAATGCGTTAGCTGCTTCCCTGGCGTTAAAAGAAGCCAATGACTCCAAGACCCGATTATTATCTATTTTATCTCATGATCTGCGTTCTCCGTTGAATTCAATTGCCAGTTTTCTTGAAACGCTCCATGAATATGAATTATCGCCGGAAGAACGTCGGTTTCTGGAAAAGAGCCTGCTCAGTGAAACTAAAAATACGCAGGTGATGCTGCAAAATTTATTGAACTGGACAAAATCGCAGATGGACGGAGGCGCTAGTGTAAATATGGTGAGGCTGAACCTATCTGAAGTGGTGTCAAGCTGTTTGGTTGTACAGCAAGCCGCTGCAGATATAAAAACGGTCACAATTATTGTGGATATTGATCCTTCCGCTGAGCTCACTGCTGATTTGGATATGCTTAAACTGGTGATTCGCAATCTGATTAATAATGCGGTTAAGTTTACCCTCCCTGGTGGGGATATTCAGATATCTAGTTCTATTGGCCCCGGTTATGTCAGGTTACACATCATGGATAATGGTGTGGGTATTCCTATGGAAAGGCAGACAGATCTTTTTAAGCTGAATGCCGCATCTACTTATGGCACAAGCAACGAAAAAGGTATAGGTCTTGGCCTGAACTTATGTAAAGAGTATACTGAGATGCAGAACGGTAAGATCAGTTTTCACAGCGTACCCGGTAATGGAACAACCTTCATATTGGAATTTCCTGAAGATAATAGTCAGTATATTGCTGCTTCACAAGTTGGCAATCAATTATATATGGAGACCAGATCAGCCCAAGAGCTAGATTCTTGACGAAATTTGGCGTCGTTTTAAATTTGTTTAAGTAAATCAAAAACAATACCATACAGCCGTATGATACGAATGTTGGGCAAGTTTATAATAAACTGTAGCCTAAGCCTGACCAATCCGTAGTACTTTTAACTTCCTCAAAGCCTCTTTTGTCTTGCTTCTCAATTCAGCTTCATTATAGCTAATCAGGTTAACATTAATGTGTATCTACCTATTCAAACTCAGCCATTTCAATTTTTCCGGAACTTAATAACGAGAGCAGATGTAAATACTTGGTTTCCGTATCAATGTGCTGATTCTTGATTAATTATTTATTCAGAATGGCTCATGTAATTAAATTTTTTAAAAAGTTTGTATTTCTTTTGTTTTATTTATATTTTTATGGAAACTAAACTAAAAAATGTCAGCAACAATTAAGAAAGCGCAGCAATTAAGGGCTGACATCATCAAGCAGCTTTATTATAAAAAAAAATCTTCGCTGATTGATTTAAGTAAGCGTACTAAAAAAAGCCTGCCTTTAATTACGTCGGCTGTAAATGCTTTAATGGGGGAGGGTTTAATTATAGAACAGGGTCTAGCGCCATCTACAGGGGGACGGCGTCCTTTAATGTTTTTGTTGAATCCCAATTATAAACGGTACATAATAGCTGTAGCCATGGATCAATTAACTACTCAGTTAACGATATATGATCTGTCGAATCATCAGGTTTTACCAACCCAGATAGTCGATTTGGACATGACTATGAGTAAAAGTGCCGATACTTTGGTCGCATTTATTGATGATTGTATAAAGAAGTCAACAATTGATAAAGAGAGTTTTTTGGGTATTGGTATCGGAATGCCGGGTTTTATCAATGCTGAAAAAGGTATGAATTATTCTTTTATGCAAGTTGAAAAGGATATCAGCTTGCAAGATTACCTCTCTAAAAAAATAGGTTTACCAGTATATATAGATAACGATTCAAGTTTGATTGCCCTGGCCGAATTAAATTTTGGAGAAGCAAGAAATTTAAAAGATGTGCTCGTGGTTAATATTGGTTGGGGTACTGGCCTTGGGATGATTATTAACGGTAAATTATACCGTGGCAGCAGCGGTTACGCTGGAGAATTTAGCCATATACCATTGTCTAACTCGAACACTTTGTGTTCCTGCGGCAAGCGGGGATGTCTCGAAGTTGAAACATCTCTTTTGATAATGGTTCAGAAAGCAGAAAAAGCAGTAAGGAATGGTGAAGAAACTAGCTTGAAAATGCTTTTTAAAGATAAAAGTAAAAGCCATGCTGATCATTTCTTAAATGCAGTTGTAAAGCAAGATCCTCTTGCGATTTCCATTTTAGCTGATGCCGCATTTCAGATCGGTAAAGGGTTAGCTACTTTAATTCATATTTTAAATCCTGAACGAATTGTGTTAAGCGGGCGAGGTGCCAAAGCAGGGAAAATGCTTCTTCCTCCCATACAACAGGCGCTTAATGAATTTTGTATACCTCGAATAGCTGAGCAAACTGAAATAATGTTCTCTACTTTAAATGATGAGGCTGAGTTGTTGGCAGCTGCCAGTTTAATGGTGGAAAATAGTTTATTCGACTAAAAAAAACTAACTAATATAAATATTTAACTAAAACTAATTGTATATGCAGAAATAAAAGAAGATCCATCAAGAAATCCCTAATTATCCTAAACTAATATTAACTAAATAAATTAAAATTATGAAAAAAATGTACTTAAAGTGTTTTAGTCTGTTGTTGTTATGTTTTTTAACAATAACAGCTTTTGCACAGAAGAATATTACTGGCACGATAAAAGACTCGTCTGGTAATCCCATCCCTGGGGTAAGTGTTCTCGAAAAGGGAACTCAAAATGGAACTTCTACTAACGCCGAAGGAAAATTTGTGCTTACTGTAAAAGAAGGCGCTAAACTGATTATTAAATCTATCGGTTTGGTTAGCCAGGAAGTTGCCGCTTCAGCCAATCAAACTATTGTGATGGTTGATGACACAGAATCACTTTCTGAAGTTATTGTTACTGGTTTTGGTGTTAAAAAAGATGTAAAAAGACTAAGTTATTCGGCAACAGCTGTAAGCGGTAGCGAATTGGCGGAAGCAAATAACGCCAATGTGGTTAATGCTTTACAAGGTAAAGTAGCTGGTGTAATGATTAATCAAGGGGCTAGTGGTCCGACTTCTTCTTCAAGAATTAGAATAAGAGGTAATTCATCATTAAGTTCAAATACACAGCCTTTAGTTGTTTATGATGGGATATTAATGGAGCCGGGTACTTCTGGAGCAGACTCATGGGGCGACGCTGCAGATTTTGGTAACATTATGAAAAACATTAACTCTGATGATATAGAGAGTATTAGCGTATTAAAAGGAGCTGCTGCATCAGCATTGTATGGTTCAAAAGCCGCCGGTGGAGTATTATTAATTACTTCAAAAAAGGGTAAAACTAGCAAAGGCTTAGGTGTAACCATATCCCAAACTAGCTCTTTTGATAATGCCTACAAATTTGTAGATCTTCAGAATCAATATGGAGGTGGAATTTCTCCCGTATTTGCTAAAGATGCTAACGGGGTGGATGTTGTTGATCAATCAGCAGGTTACTATGTAGGTGGTTATTCTTTCGGTCCTAAGTTAGACGGTAGAATGGTAAAGGATTTAGATGGCGTAATGAGACCTTGGGTTGCCAATAATCCATTAGATTATTTTAATACCGGAAAATTTATCAATACAAACGTATCGGTTGAAGGTGCTAGTGAAAACACAACTTATCGTTTAGCCTATACCAATTTAAATAATTCGAGTGTTGAACCTGGAAATAAACTAAAAAGAGATGCATTTGCACTTAGGGTGACCAGAGAAATTTCGAAATCAATTTCAGTTGATGCGAGTGTGAACTACACAATGTCAAATTCATTGAATCCGGCAAGACAAGGAAGTGCGAATAACCCTTTGTTTGCGTTTACATATTATAAGCCTAGAAACGTGGATTTGAATGCTTATATCAATAACAATATCAATCCGGTAACGGGAGGAGCGTTGGGTTCGAGCGATAGAAATCGTTATGATCCTTACGGTATAGGATCATTTGCTTATGGACTTCAAAATGACAATAGGACTCAAAAGGAAAATAATTTATTGGCAAATATTGATGTAAATATTAAAATTCTTCCTTGGCTTTCGGCTTTAGTAAGAACAAATACTAACTTTTACAATATTGCTTACGAAAGAAAAAATAGAGGAGCTGGTATTGCCTTTGCAGGTGGCGATTACGAAATAACGCAAAATACCAACAAATCCTATCGTGTTCAAGGATTGTTAAATGCAACTAAAGAACTTTCAAGTGATTTTGAATTGAATGCCTCAATAGGAGCGGAAACTTATCAAAAAAACCTTGGGAACTCTGCATTTTATAACAGATCGGTTACCAATGGTGGACTTAAAATTCCTGATGTTTATTCCATTTCAAATTCCATTAATCCTTCAACAACAACTGCTTATCCAAATTTAGGTGAACGTACTGACGCAGTTTATTTGTACGGAGATATTACCTGGAAAAACATGTTGACCTTAAACGTAAGTGGAAGAAATGATTGGTCATCGGCGCTTACTTACAGAGATGGTCACGGTAATTATTCCTACTTTTATCCAAGTGTAGGTTTGGCCTGGATATTTACCGAATTACCAGTATTCCAAAATAGTTCGATATTATCTTTTGGTAAGTTAAGGGGATCATACTCTTATACAGGACTATCAGCAAAACCACAGCTTACTAATACTGATGGCTACTATAGACTACAAGATGGTACTTTTAACAATGCTGGTGGCGGTAATCAATCGGTTTATGGATTTAGTGATAACATTCTTAGAAATAGCAATTTAAAAAATGAGTTAACCAAGGAGCTTGAAATTGGTACCAATTTAGGATTCTTCAAAAACCGTTTGAATTTTGATGTCGCGTATTACAAGAAAAATTCTTACAATCAAATTTTAAGTTTTTCTTTACCACAGGAATCAGGAGTTAGTTCACAATCTTTAAACGCTGGTAACATCCAAAATCAAGGTATTGAGGTCTTGATAACTGGTAAGCCAATCGAATCGAGAGATTTTAATTGGAATGCGTCTGTTACTTTTACACGTAACCGAAACAAAATATTGGAATTAGCACCTGGAGTTGAAAATTACGATTTAGATTTAGCTTTTGGTAACGATATTACTTCTGTAGCCAGAGTAGGGGAACAATATGGATCGTTGATTACAGGTTATGCCTATTCATATTATCAAAAGAAAGACGCAAGCGGTAATCCAATTTCCAGCCCAAGTAACGGCAAAAAAGTGTTAGGTAACACAGGTTATGGAACTACCGGTGGCTATTACACTTTTGTTAGATCGCAGGATTATGATGGAACCAGGAAAAATTTAGGAACCATGATGGAAAATTATCTTGCCAGTACAAGACAAGACCTATCTTATAAAAACTTTTCTTTAGGTTTTCAAATTGATGCTAAAATTGGTGGTTTAATGGCTTCAGGAACTCATCAGTATGGATCAGCAAATGGTTCATTCTCAAATTCATTATTTGGTAGGGATGAAGCTTCAGGTGGAGTAAGCTATACCGATGCAAATGGCGTAGTACAGCATGATGGTATTATTCCGGATGGAGTATTAAACGATGGATTAAAGGCTAATGGAGTAGATTTAGGTGGAATGACCTATGCAGATGCAGTTAAACAAGGGTTGTTAAAACCAATACCGGCTTACGCTTATTATGAAAATTTAAGTCAATGGTCTAGTGGTATTAGAGAATATTCAGTATTTGAAAATTCTTGGGTAGCACTTCGTGAAGTAACAGTAGGCTACACTGTACCAAGTAAATATTTAAGTAAATTAAAAATAAATACTTTAAGCCTGAATTTAACCGGTAGAAATATAGCTTATCTATATAAAACAGCTAAGGATGGTGTAAATCCTGAAAGTATCTTTAGCAATAGAGCAGGTGCTTTTGCCGAATATGGCGGCTTCCCTTTGGTAAGAAGCTTAGGTTTTAACATCAGAGCATCGTTTTAATTATTTAAATAATACAGATATGAAAATTATAAATAAAGCAAAATATTTTTTCCTTATGGGTTCAACCCTGCTTGCAATGAGCGGTTGTAAAAAGGAAAGCTTTGTAAAGGCAAATTTAAACCCTAATACACTGTACGAAGTTAAGCCCGAAGATCAATTTCTTAGAGCCGCAGTAGGGTCTCAAGATGATTTCGAGTACTTTGCAGATGTGTACCGTGCCGCAAACCTTTGGATGCAGTACAGCACACTGAGCACCGGGAACGGATTAAACTTTAATAATGTTGGTTCGCAATTTAATACGCGTTATGGTAAAATATTTTATGGCAGATTAGGCCCGGCTTTGGCTGATGGGATAAAAAACATAGAATCAATGCCTGATGCTGATAAAAATGCAAGAGTTCAGATGAAAGCAATTTCACAAATACTCTTATCATACTATGCATTTTATGTGAGTGACATTAACGGAAGTATACCGTATACTCAAGCTTTTCAAGCAAGGTATGGCGGTACTACCACTCCTATTTATGATACGCAACAGCAAATATTTGCAAAAGTGGATGAAGAACTGAAAGCAGCTGTAGCTACCTTAAAAGGCTCGGCCACAGGTCAAATCAGTCTTGGCGGAAATGATCCATATTTCAACGGAGATGCAACACTTTGGGCTAAGGCAGCAAATGCATTACGTTTGAAAATAGCTATTCGCTTAATGAAAGTTGATCCAGCCAAAATGAAAACAATTGCAACTGATGTATTAGCAGATCCAGTACAAATGGCAAATGTTAATGATTCATGGATGCTTAAGGTTGGGCCTTCCTATGCAGATGGTGGTGGAAACTTTAACCCTGCAAACTTCGCAGCAGGTAAACCTGTTTTAGACTTTCTTGTTGCGAAAGGCGATCCTAGATTAGCTATATATTATCGTCCAAATGCAGCGGGAAATTATGTGGGGAGTTTTACCAGTCCTGATGAGGCAAAATTACCTGCAAATGCACCATTGTATGCTTCGTTAGATAATTTATCTCAGTTGCAACACAGGTTATTTACACCTAATTATAACGAAAACGATGGTCAGGGTGCTGGTAAAGGTAAAGGCTTTTTTCCTGTACTTACTTATGCAGAATACTGCTTTATCCGTGCTGATCTTGCAGCCCGTGGCGTTACTACAGACGTTGCCGAAACATGGTATAAAAATGGAGTATACGCGTCTGTTCAATTTTACAGTGATAGAGCAATTGATGCGAATGTGACAGGTTTTACTGCTGTAACTACTCCAG
>NZ_CAMLHF010000067.1 GCF_946479715.1 uncultured Pedobacter sp.
AATCTATGCATACGATTATGTGGGCCATGTCAGACCGGGCAATCCCCAGGAGCCTGCGGATGATAGAAGGCTTTGGTGTGCATACTTTTCGATTTATTAATGCCAAAGGAAAATCTTGTTTTGTGAAATTTCATTGGAAGCCGCTTTTGGGTGTACATTCAGTTGCATGGGATGAGGCTTTAAAAATATCTGGTAAAGATCCTGATTTTCATCGACGGGATTTACATGATGCCATTGAAAGCGGGGCTTTTCCCGAATGGGAATTTGGTGTTCAGATTGTACCGCAGGAAGATGAGCATAAGTTTGGTTTTGATTTGCTGGATCCAACCAAACTAATTCCGGAAGAGCTGGTTCCTGTACAAAGGATTGGTAAAATGGTATTAGATCGCAATCCTGATAATTTCTTTGCCGAAGTTGAACAGGTTGCCTTCCACCCTGGTCACTTGGTTCCGGGCATAGATTTCACTAATGACCCTTTATTGCAGGGCCGTTTATTCTCATATACTGATACGCAATTGTCCCGTTTAGGAAGCCCTAATTTCCACGAAATTCCAATTAACCGTTCTGTCAATACGGTACACAACAATCAGCGAGATGGACATATGCGTCAGCAGATCAACAGAGGAAAGAGCAGTTATCATCCAAATTCTATTGCCGATGGCAGTCCCGCACAGGCCAAAATAGCTGAGGGTGGATTTTCATCTTATGAAGAACGCATTGATGCACATAAAGTAAGAGCACGGAGTAAAAGCTTTATGGATTTCTTTAGTCAGGCGACGTTATTCTATAACAGTCAGTCGGAACCAGAGCAAAACCACATCACCGATGCATTTAAATTTGAGCTAGGTAAAGTTGAAAGCGTAGAAATCCGCCAGCGTGTGGTGAACCTCCTAACGCAGGTGAGCACACCTCTTGCCAATGCGGTTGCAGAGAGTTTAGGTTTAAAAGCAGGGAAACCAATAGAACCGATTAACCATAATCTTGGAGCAGATGCCAATCCGGCAGATTATAAACCGACAAAAGTAAAATCAGAAATTGAAAAATCTTCGGCTCTGAGCATGGCAAATACTTCAAAAGACAACATTAAGACCAGACAAATTGCTTTCCTGGCTGCTGATGGTGTTGACGCCTCAGATTTTGGAAATATGAAAAAAGCACTTCTTGCTGCAGGCGCTGTTGTTAAGGTTGTTGCACCTAAAAATGGTACTCTTAAAGATTCTGCGAGTAAGGAAATCAAAATTGACATGAGCTTCTTAACGGGAACTTCTGTAGTGTTCGATGCAGTATATGTGCCTGGCGGAGAAAAAAGTATTAAAGCCTTACTATCTGAACCAGATGCTATTCATTTTATAAATGAGGCCTATAGACATTGTAAAGCCATTGCAACCACTGGTAAAGGTATTGAGTTGATTAACCAAAGTTATGTTGGTGCAAAATTGAAAGGTGGTAATGCCGATGCAAAAGCAGGCTTGTTGACAGATCTTAAACCGGATGCTTTTATTAATGCGATTGCCCAGCACCGCTTCTGGGTACGAGAGAAAAAAGATAAAATTCCGGCTTAATATTCCAACGTCATCTCCTTTGGTTAACCAAAGGAGATGACGTTTCATCGCCAACCTAGTGCCGGGGCAACATGCTCCAGGATAGCAGACAATACATGGATATTATAATCAACTCCCAATGTGTTCGGTATGGTTAGTAGCAGCGTATCCGCTTCTTGTATCGCTTCGTCTATAGCCAGTTCTTTGATGAGCTGATCAGGTTCGGCTGCATAGCTCTTACCGAAGACTGCTCGTTTATCAGCTTCAATATAACCAAAGCTATCCGATCCTTTTCCCTGTTGTCCGAAATAATACCTGTCCTGATCGTTTACCAGTGCAAAGATTGAACGGCTTACTGAAACTCTTGGCTCGCGCTGATGCCCGGCTTTGTTCCAGGCTTCCTTATACAACCTGATCTGTTCTGCTTGCTGGATGTGGAAAGGTTTACCATTTTCGTCAAATTTCAGCGTTGAACTTTGCAGGTACATGCCATTCTCGGCAGCCCAAACTGCAGTTGCATTAGAGGCAGCTCCCCACCAGATACGTTCCCGCAGACCCTCGGAATGTGGCTCCAGGCGTAATAGGCCCGGCGGGTTCGGGAACATAGGATTGGGATTTGGCTGAGCAAATCCGTCACCCTTTAAGCGATCCAAAAACTCAAGGGCTTTTTTACGGCCCATATCTGCATCGGTTTCTCCCTGTTCAGGTTGATAACCGAAGTAACGCCAGCCTTCGATGACCTGCTCGGGCGAACCCCTACTAATACCAAGTTGCAAGCGACCACCCGAAATCAGATCCGCAGCACCGGCATCTTCTACCATATACAGCGGGTTTTCATAGCGCATATCTATCACGCCCGTCCCAATCTCTATCTTATTGGTTTTTGCCCCAATAGCAGAAAGCAGCGGAAATGGTGATGCCAGCTGCCGTGCAAAATGATGCACCCTAAAATAGGCACCGTCCAAACCAATTTCTTCTGCGGCAACAGCAAGGTCTATGGATTGAAGTAATGTGTCGCCGGCGTTACGAGTTTGATACGAGGGATGGTCAGACCAATGTCCGAATGATAAAAATCCTATTTTCTTCATTGATTGGATGATTTAAAACCAAATATAAGGATACGTCAGTCGCGTGCAGGTCACCACATAGTCATAACGATGAATAAATCTTCCTTCTATAACATGTTTAAAACTATGTTTAATCTATGATGTGTCTCTTAACAGCGAGTCCCTCTTAAGAATCATACCTCAAACTTTGCATTAAATCCAACCAGATGCTCAATGTAATGGCAAAGTCATTAATTGAAAAAAGGGGCAATTATTTGAATTTCATAATAAATCGTTTGACGCGCATACTTTGAGCTCAAGGTAGAAAAATAAATTTGTCGTGTAATAAATACACTATGACTAAAGTCCTACCTTACTTTCTGTTTTTCTTCAGTTTTATAATTATTGACTCCCAAACATCATCAGCGCAAACACTAAAATTGAAAGATGCTGTAAATACCGCTTTAACCAATTATGGGACTATTAAAGCTAAACAGAATTATGTTAATGCCTCACAAGCTTCCGTCCAGCAAGCTAAAACTGATTTCCTTCCAAACCTAAGCTTATCGGCCCAACAAGACTATGGCACCATTAACGGACAAAATGGTCCATCTTATGGGCTGGGCGGCCTGGGTATCGCATCAAGCGGACCGGCATTTGAAAAGCAAAATTGGAATTCCGCTTTTGGGGGCTTGTACCTTGCCAATATCAATTGGGATTTTTTCACCTTTGGCAGAATAAAAGAAAGGGTTAAAGTAGCCAATAAGATCTTGCAAAGAGATCAGAACGACCTGGCGCAGGAAAAGTTTCAGCAGCAAATCAAAGTCTCCGCAGCCTACCTGAATCTGCTGGCCGCTCAACGATTAGCTAAATCCCAGGAGAACAATCTCGAAAGAGCAATCACTTTCAAAAATACAGCAGTGATCAGGGCACATAACGGGCTAATTGCCGGTGTAGATTCTTCACTTGCTAAGGCGGAAGTTTCCAGCGCAAAAATCTTACTGACCAAGGCAAGAGACCTGGAACAGGAACAAGCCAACCGATTAGGTGTACTAATGGGTGTTACCTCAACACAAATTGAACTGGATACGGCCTCTATTTCAAGGATTCCTCAGCAGATGTATACAGATAGTTTGCTGAATGAGAAGAATCATCCGCTAATGCGATTCTATAAAAACAGGGTCGATGTGAGCAACGAGCAGGTAAACCTTTTCCGAAAATCCTACTATCCTACCTTTTCTCTTTTTGGAGTAATGCAGGGAAGAGGATCGGGATTTAGCTCCACATATGCTCAAAACCAGACAGCATTTACCAGAAGTTATTTTGATGGGGTAAACCCAACCAGAGGGAACTATCTTTTGGGTGTTGGGGTAGTTTGGAATTTAACAAGCATACTGCGTACCAGCCCTCAGGTAAGGGCACAACAGTTCCAAAGTAAAGGACTACAAGACGAATATGAACTTGTCGGCCAGCAATTACAAGCTCAATTATCATTAGCTAATGCCAAACTCAAAAATGCCATCGACAACTATAACGAAGCACCGATACAGGTTAAAGCTGCATCAGATGCCTACCTTCAGAAAAGTACTTTGTATAAAAATGGACTAACTACAATAGTAGATCTTACCCAGGCATTGTATACCCTTAACCGCGCAGAAACTGACAGAGATATTGCCTACAACAATGTGTGGCAGGCACTATTGCTAAAATCGGCTGCACTTGGAGATTTTGACCTTTTCATCAACGAATTTTAATTAACAATATTCATGAATTTAATCCGCTTTGCGCTTAGAAAACCTATCTCAATATTAGTATTGGTTGCCGGGCTGTTCTTTTTTGGCATTAGTGCAGTAAACACCATTAAGGTAGATATTTTACCTAAAATGAACCTGCCGGTGATCTATATTGCCCACCCTTTTGGTGGTTACACACCTAGCCAGATGGAAGCTTACTTTGGTAAGCAATACGTTAACATCCTATTGTTTGCCAATGGTATTAAAACCATTGAGACTAAAAATATTCAGGGTCTGATGCTAATGAAGCTCACTTACTACGAAGGAACCAATATGGCACAGGCCGCTTCCGAGCTCAGTGCGCTATCTAATCGTGCTCAGGCCATTTTTCCTCCGGGATCCCAGCCTCCCTTCATTATCCGTTTTGATGCTTCATCTCTTCCAATAGGTCAACTTGTACTAAGCAGTCCCATTAGAACAAACAACGAATTGCAGGATATTGCCAATACCTATGTTCGTGCTTCATTTACTTCTATCCCGGGCTTGTTAGCACCCGCACCTTTTGGCGGAAGTCCACGGACAATTGAAATAAATGTGGATCCGGTATTAATGCGTTCACATAATTTAACTGTAGACCAGGTAGTTGAAGCCATCAAAGTAAATAACCAAACGGCGCCTCCGGGTAATGTTCGTATAGGAGACAAGAATTACCTGACCCCAACCAATTATACCATCAAAAATGTTAAAGATTTTGAGAACATTCCATTATTTAAGGGAGGTGTACAAAATCTTTACCTGCGGGATGTTGCTGTAGTGAAGGATGGAGCAGATGCTACAGCGGGCTACGCCTTAATTAATGGCAAACGATCGGTATACTTAAGCATCGCCAAATCAGGCGACGCCTCTACATGGGATGTGGTTAGCAACTTAAAAAAGAATTTGCCCCAGATTCAGAACACGCTGCCTGAAGATGTAAAACTGTCTTACGAATTTGACCAATCGGTATATGTGATCAATGCAGTAAAAAGTCTGATCAGTGAGGGTGCAATCGGCGCAATTCTTACCGGATTAATGGTACTACTGTTTTTAGGCGACAGAAGAGCAGCGCTGATTGTGATTCTGACCATCCCAACTTCTATCATTGCAGGGGTTTTGTTCCTGAAGTTATTCGATCAAACCATCAATATCATGTCCTTAAGTGGCTTAGCGTTAGCTATTGGTATTCTGGTCGACGAATCAACAGTAACGATAGAAAATATTCACCAGCATTTTGATATGGGTAAACCCAAGGCCCTGGCCATTTGGGATGCCTGTAAGGAAATCGCCTTTCCAAAATTGCTGATCCTGTTGTGTATCCTTGCTGTATTTGCACCCGCTTTTACCATGACTGGCATTCCCGGAGCACTGTTCCTGCCACTGGCACTTGCAATTGGCTTCTCTATGATTGTTTCCTTCTTTTTATCACAAACCTTTGTACCCATCATGGCCAATTGGTTAATGGTGGCACACCCTAAAAAAACACCGAAGCATAGTAAAAAGATTACAGATGATGAGGCTATTTTTAACGAAACCGGGCTAGGACTGGAATCAGAAAAAGACACGCTAAATCAAAAGAAAATCCTTGTAGAGCGTGAAGATTTTAGCAAAGATGGCAAGATCTCCCTCTTTGAAAGATTTAGGAATCGTTTTATGCGTTTTTTGGATCGACTTATGGGTTATCGTAAACCTGTAGTGTTGGTTTATTTGCTGGTAGTTATTGTGGCGGCAGCCTTGTTGCTCACAAATATTGGAAGAGATGTTTTACCTAAAGTAAACTCCAGCCAGTTTCAGTTAAGAATGAAAGCTCCCGAAGGAACCAGACTGGAACGTACTGAAGCAAAAGTACAGGTGATCCTTAAGGAAATTAAAAGGATGGTTGGAGAAGACCATTTATCCATTAGTTCAGTATACGTAGGGCAGCATCCATCTTTATTCTCGGTAAACCCAATCTATTTATTCATGGCAGGGCCACATGAAGCCGTTTTTCAGGTGGGACTGAAAGATTATCATGCAGATATGGAAGAATTTAAAGACGAATTAAGGAAGAACGTAAAAAGACTTGAACCCGATATCAGTTTATCTTTTGAGCCAATAGAATTAACAGACAAGGTGTTAAGTCAGGGTTCTCCCACTCCCGTTGAAGTGCGCATAGCAGGTAAGAATAAAAAGATAAATGAAACTTACGCAAGAAAGGTACTCGCTGAACTGAAAGAGATTCCTTATTTGCGTGACGTGCAAATTGCACAGTCTATCAAATACCCTGCATTAAATGTAAATATTGACAGGATTAAAGCTGCTCAACTAGGTGTAGACATGAGCGATGTGTCCCGATCGCTAATAGCCTCTACCTCTTCCTCCCGTTATACAGATAAAAATGTCTGGGTAGATGAGAAAATTGGTTTAACCTATAACGTTCAGG
This sequence comes from uncultured Pedobacter sp., assembly GCF_946479715.1. The sequence continues at coordinate 6,779 of NZ_CAMLHF010000067.1, forward strand.
TACAGGTTCCTTTTAACCAGATGAACACCAAAGAAAATATTAGCGAAATCCCCTTGCTTAGAAACAGCATCAGACCTATACTAAGCGATGTAGCCACCATTACTACAGACACCACTTATGGTGAAAATGACAATGTTGGTGCTATGCCCTACCTTTCCGTTACGGCAAATCTGAACAAAATGGATCTGGGCTCAGCAAGTAAGGATGTAAATAAAGCGATTAAAGATTTGGGTGAACTGCCAAGAGGTTTAATTGTAAAACCCGTTGGTATGATCAATGTGCTGGGTGAGACCTTAAGCAGTTTACAATCCGGACTTCTTGTAGCCATTGTGGTTATATTCCTGATGCTATCGGCGAATTTCCAGTCTTTTAAAGTACCATTGGTAATTTTAACTGCAGTACCTGCTGTTATACTAGGAGCTTTGCTGTTGTTGAGTATAACCGGTTCTACTTTAAATCTTCAATCTTACATGGGCATTATTATGTCTGTAGGGGTTTCGATCGCCAATGCTGTACTTCTGATAACAAACGCGGAGCATTTACGTAAACACAGCGGAAATGCAGTAAGCGCGGCAAAAGAAGCAGCAGCGCTGAGGATCAGACCCATCATTATGACCAGTGTGGCTATGGTTGCCGGGATGCTACCGATGGCCATTGGCCATGGCGAGGGAGGTGACCAGGTTTCGCCGCTAGGCAGAGCAGTAATTGGAGGTTTGATCGCCTCAACTGTTGCGGTTCTGATAATTTTGCCTCTGGTATTTGCATGGGTACAAGGCAAGGAAACCACACAATCTATATCACTTGATCCGGAGGATAAAGAAAGTAAACATTACATCAAAGGATTGACAGAATAACATAAAGGCATTTAAACTAACTCACAAATGAAAACAAACCTATTTCTAAACACAGTAGTCCTGGCAGGAGGAATTGCCATATTGGCTATAATGAACGGATGTACGGCCAAAGCAGAAAAAGAAGCAGACAAAAAAGAAAAGGCAGTTACTATTGCTACCTTTAAACTTAAAAAAGATAAGCTAGCCACCACACTGCAGCTGCCGGGAGAACTAAGTGCTTACCAGCAAGTTGACCTGTACGCAAAAATAAGCAGCTTTATTAAAACATTAAAGGTAGATATCGGCTCGCAGGTGAGTAAAGGTCAATTGCTAATGACACTGGAAGCACCGGAAACCAATTCTCAGCTGGCTGCCGCACAATCGCGACTCAAATCTCAGGAAGCTTTATACACCGCAAGCAAAGCGAATTACGAGCGATTGTATGAGACCAGTAAAACCCCCGGAACCATTTCAAAAAATGACCTGGATCAGGCCGTAGCGCGCAGAAATTCAGATCAGGCACAATTTGAAGCAGCTAAAGCTTCATACAAAGAAGTAGCCGCAATTAGAGATTATCTGGAAATCCGCGCACCATTCAGTGGCATTATTACCGCCAGAAATGTGAATTTAGGTGCTTATGTGGGACCGTCTGGCAAGGGATCAGAATTCCCGTTACTTACCCTGCAGGAACAGAAAAATCTTCGTTTAGCCATCTCTATTCCTGAAGTATATACAGGGTATTTAAAGCAAGGTGATCAAATTAGCTTTACAGTAAAGTCAATGCCAGATCAGGTTTTTACTGCAAAAGTAAAGCGTTTATCCGGTGCTCTGGACCTCCGTCTTCGTTCAGAAAAAATAGAAATGGATGTTCCAAACACTTCTAAAAGATTATTGCCTGGCATGGTAGCTGAAGTTCATATTCCACTTCCAGCCAATGCAAGCACATTCGTAATCCCTAAAAAAACATTACTGGAAACAGCTGAAGGTATTTTTGTACTAAAAAACAACAACAATAAGATAGAAAAGATCGAAGTAAAAAAAGGCAGGGAAGCCGATGATAGAATAGAGATTTTTGGAGATCTTAAAGCAGACGATGAACTGGTAACAAATCCTTCAGAAGAAATGCAATCTGGACAAGTCATACAACCATAATTTTACACTGAGGTTATAGCCAATGCTGAATAAAAATGAAGAACTTTATAGTGTGAATAAAATTGAAAGCCTTCAGGATTTTTATGAACGTCTAAAGATTCGTTATCCCGATGTTACTATTCCCAGTGTTGAAACTGTTACTAATGTCGGGCACTTTGGAGTATTCAAAAGATCTACGCATTGTTCGGCTCAGCCCTCTCCATATAATCGTAGGGATTATTATAAGATTTCGCTGATCCTGGGGTCTGGAATACTCCATTATCCAAATCAGCGAATTATTGTGAAAGAACGAGGCTTGCTTTTTACCAACCCCAATATTCCGTATGCCTGGGAAGCAACCTCAGAAACCCAGGCTGGATTTTTCTGCCTGTTTACCGAGAACTTTATACATAACAGAAACGAAAGTCTCAGAGAGTCATTGTTATGGCAGCTTCAAGGTTGCCCTATCATTTCCATTAACCAGCATCAGGAAGAGATTTTCATGGAGCTATTTGCCAAGATGATGACTGAAATGGAAAGTATGTATGTTCATAAATATGACATGATCCGCAATTACATCCAATTAATTGTTCATGAGGCATTAAAGGTTCAACCACCAGATAGATATATTAGGGAAAACAATGCAGCCGTCAGATTAACATCTATGTTTATAGAATTGCTTGAAAGGCAATTTCCGATAGGCTCTACTGATCATATACTTGAATTAAGAACACCACATGATTTCGCCGAACGACTCTCGGTGCATGTAAATCACCTCAATCATGCTGTAAAAGAGGTAACCGGCCGGACTACTTCAGAGCATATCTTGAAAAGAATTGCCACCGAAGCAGTTGCACTGCTAAGTCATACCGAATGGAATGTTGGCCAAATTGCATACTGCCTTGGTTTTGAATATCCTGCAAATTTCAATATATTCTTTAAAAGACAAATGCAATGCACACCCCGTTTTTTTAGACGGGAACGAATTCCATCGTTTTAAAAGAGCAATATCATGCCCATCGCTTGTAAAAGCAGAACCGTCGACACATTCCCTGAGTTCGTCTATTATTTCCTTGCTGTATCCTTTGGTTTTGTACTTTAGGATACATTTTATTGCATGAAACCAGCTATTACAGCTATAGAATAATAGATACATAACAGCCATTAAAGATCCCCCGTATACATAGGTATATGGGTCTATTTTGATGTGATGCCTGGCCTGGATGGGCCGGGTAATCACTTTGATTTCAGTGTGCTCGTTGGTAATAATCAACAGGCACTTAAAATGCTCTAAAACTTTACCTATCTTGATTTTGTTTATTACCAGATGGCATTAATCAAATTTACAAGCAAGGGTATTTATTGTGCACAAGGTGATTTTTACATTGACCCATGGAAACCCGTTAACTACGCGGTAACCACTCATGGGCATTCAGATCACGTAAAATCAGGCAATAAAGCCTATTTATGTCATGACCTTACTAAATCAATTCTTAATCACAGATTAGGCCCAGATCTAAACATACAGACCTTACCCTACTATAAACAGATTACCATTAATGGCGTTAAGTTAAGTCTTTTCCCTGCGGGCCATGTTATAGGATCTGCACAGATAAGACTGGAATATAAAGGCGAGGTCTGTGTAATATCCGGCGACTATAAAGTAGAATACGATGGAATAAGCACCCCATTTGAACCGGTAAAGTGCCATACTTTTGTTTCTGAAAGTACTTTCGGATTACCTATCTATAAATGGCAGCCGCAGCAAGAGGTATTTGGACAAATAAAAGATTGGGTATCTAACAATCGGGATAAGAACAAAACCTCAGTACTCACTGCTTACAGCTTAGGTAAAGCCCAAAGACTTATAAAAGGTCTGGAGGGTTATGGTGATATATATGTTCATAGCTCCATTGCAAATTTAAACGAAGGGTTTATGCATGCCGGTATAAATTTGCCCGAAACCATCAGGATCACTCCTGAAACGAAAAAAGAAGAACTGCAAAAAGGAATTGTTATTGTGCCTCCTGCACTTTCTGATGGTAAATGGATTAAAACTTTAACAAATCCGGCTACCGCAGTATGCTCCGGCTGGATGCAAGTTAGGGCTGGCAGAAGATGGCAAAGCGCTGATGCAGGTTTCGCATTAAGCGATCATGCCGATTGGCCCGGACTATTATCGGCCATAGAAGCTACGGAGGCAGAAAAGGTTTTTATAACACATGGCTTTACAGCTACTTTCTCTAAATACTTAAATGAAATAGGCATTGAATCTGAAGAAGTAAAAACTCAATACGGGAATGAGGAAGAAGAGGAGGAAAAATCGTGAAACGCTTTGCAGAACTTATACAACAGCTTGAAACAAGCAATAAGACAAACGATAAAATTGCCGCCCTTGTAGATTATTTCAATGAAGCTGATGATTTGGATAAACCTTATGTAATTGCCATGTTTACAGGAAAGCGTCCTAAACGCCCTGTAAGTACTGCTTTAATTAAGTTGTGGGCCATAGAGCTAAGCGAAATCCCTGAGTGGTTATTTACAGAAAGCTATCACAATGTGGGCGACTTAAGTGAAACCATAGCGCTTATATTGCCTCCTCCTGTTCAGGTTTCCGATCGTAAGTTACATGAGTGGATAAAGGATCTTGCTTTATTAAACGGGCAAGACGACAGTTGTAAAAAAACCTTTATTGTTAACGCCTGGAATAGTTTAGAAACCAGGGAACGCTTTATATTTAATAAGCTCATATCAGGAAATTTCAGAATCGGTGTTTCCAACAAAATGCTTGTAAATGCACTGGCAAAACAAAGTACAACCGAAAGCAGCAAAATCATGCATAGCATTATGGGCAAATGGGAACCTTCAGACATCACCTATAATGATCTTATTGCAGGCGTTCATGTAAATACCGACAATTCCTGGCCATATCCTTTTTGCCTGGCTTATGCTCTTGAATCTGAACCAGCAAGCTTGGGTGAGCCAAAAGAATGGCAGGCTGAATGGAAATGGGATGGCATTCGTGGACAAATTATTAAGCGTAATGGAGAATTGTTCATTTGGTCGCGCGGCGAAGAACTGGTAACAGATCAATTTCCTGAGCTCCATTTCCTGGCAAACGAATTACCAGATGGCACCGTACTGGATGGAGAAATACTATCCATAAAGGACGGCAAGGTTCAGGCTTTTAGTATACTGCAACAAAGATTAAACAGAAAAACCATCAATAAAGCACAACTTAATGATGCTCCAATAGGTTTTTATACCTACGACCTTCTTGAGCATAAAGGAAGGGATTTAAGAGAAGATCCCTTAGCTCCCCGTAGAAAACTACTTGAGCAAACGATTCAGCAACTCCAAACGCAAGATATCGTTGCGCTCTCCCCAGTAGTTATTTTTAGCGACTGGATATCACTAGCAAAACTTAGAGAAGGTGCAAGAGAACTGAACAGTGAGGGTATTATGCTCAAAAAAATAGATTCATTATACCATTCAGGCAGAAAGCGCGGAGATTGGTGGAAATGGAAGATAAACCCTTATACTGTTGACACAGTAATGATTTACGCACAAAAAGGAAGCGGTCGCAGGGCTAACTTCTATACCGATTATACTTTTGCTGTTCGTGATGGAGATCAGTTAATCACCATAGCAAAGGCTTATTCCGGTTTAACGGATGCTGAAATTAAAGAAGTAGATCGTTTTGTAAAGAAAAATGCTGTAGAGAAATTTGGCCCAGTACGCACGGTAAAACCTGAACTGGTATTCGAAATCGCTTTTGAGGGAATTGCCGAAAGTAAAAGGCACAAAGCCGGACTGGCATTAAGGTTTCCACGAATTGCCAGGTGGAGAAAAGATAAAAAGGCCGATGAGATCAATACACTTGACGACCTTAGGCAATTATTACAATCTACCTTATGAAACTGGAAAATAGCAAGGGATACAGGCAGGTAATAAGTTGGCTAAAACTTAGCAAAAAAAAACCTTTTAAGTTTCAAACTGATGCATGGCAGAATTATGCGGAAGGCTATAGTGGTCTGGTGAATGCTCCTACCGGTTTCGGCAAAACCTATTCTATATTTTTAGCGGTAGTAATTGATGAGCTGAATAAAAGAACTGAGCTGAAAACCAAGGCACCTAAAAGTAAAACTAAGACCGGATTAAAATTGATCTGGATAACACCGCTTCGATCCCTTGCGAAGGATTTGGCACGTGCCATGCGCGAGGTCTGTGATGAACTCCAATTGGATTGGATGGTAGGTGTAAGAAATGGTGATACCCCCCAGAGTGAAAAGCTAAAACAGAAAAAACAAATGCCAGAGGTGCTCATTATCACACCCGAAAGTATGCACTTGCTACTGGCCCAAAAAAGTACCTTCAATTACTTTGATCAATTGCAATGTATAGTTGCTGATGAATGGCATGAACTGCTGGGCAGTAAACGTGGCGTGATGGCGGAACTGGCCATCTCAAGAATAAAAGGGTTGCTTGCTGAGCAACACCCTGAAAGACTCCTGAGGATATGGGGAATCTCGGCAACCATTGGCAATATGGAACAGGCTATGGACGTACTTGTCCCCTATAATGATCTGCTTAAAACCATAGTAAAATCTGATATTAAGAAGAAGATCGTTATCAAATCAATATTGCCAGACCATATAGATATGCTGCCCTGGGCTGGTCATTTAGGTCATAAACTGGCTAATAAACTCATTCCTATCATTAATAAAAGTAAAACAACATTAATATTTACCAATACACGTGGGCAAGCTGAACTCTGGTATCAAACCTTGCTTGCCCAGGATGAAAACCTTGCCGGCTTACTTGCCATTCATCATGGCTCGATAGATTATGAATTAAGGAACTGGATTGAAGATGCATTACATTCAGGAGTGCTTAAGGCTGTGGTATGCACGTCATCTTTGGATTTGGGTGTGGATTTTAAACCTGTTGATACGGTAGTTCAGATTGGCTCTCCAAAAGGTGTTGCCAGGTTCTTACAGCGTGCCGGGCGCAGTGGCCACTCTCCAAATGAAACCTCTAAGATTTATTTTCTGCCTACTCATGCATTAGAACTTGTAGAGGCTGCGGCAATAAAAGAAGCAGCAAAAACACAAGACATCGAAAGCAGGGAGCCTATTGTAATGTCATTTGATACGTTGATCCAGTACCTGGTGACCCTGGCCGTTGGCGATGGGTTTGATGACGAAAAAATCTTTTTTGAGATTAAGCAAACTCATGCATTTAGGGAGCTCCTACCTCAGGAATGGAGCTGGATTATGCAATTCATTACTACAGGTGGAGATAGCTTAACAGCTTACAATGAGTTTAGTAAAGTAACAAAAAGTACAGATGGACTTTGGAAAGTGGAAAGCAGGCAAATTGCCATGCGCCACCGATTACACATTGGAACAATAGTTAGTGATGCCATGCTTAAAGTAAAATACCTGACAGGTGGCTACATTGGTATGATCGAAGAATCATTCATATCACGGATGAAACCAGGAAGTAGCTTTACCCTTGCCGGCAGAGTACTTGAATTTATAATGGTTAAGGAGATGATGGTATTGGTTAGGAAAAGTAAACTTAAACAAGCCATCAGTCCAAGTTGGATGGGTGGCCGTATGTCGTTAACCGCAAACCTTGGTAGTGTACTGAGGAAGAAATACAATGAGACACTCGATAAACAGCATGGAGATGAAGAGCTCGATTTTATACTGCCACTATTTGAACGTCAGGCCAAGGTTTCTCATGTTCCTAAAAGTGACGAGTTTTTAATTGAACTGATCAATACCAAAGATGGGTATCATTTCTTTGCCTATCCTTTTGAAGGCAGACAGGTACATGAAATCATGGCTGCATTAATAGCCTTTAGACTTGGTCGCGTACAACCAATAAGCTTCTCCATTGCTATGAACGACTATGGCTTTGAGTTGCTTAGTGAACAGCCCATCCCTATTGAGGAAAATACGATAAAAGAGCTGTTTAGTCCTGTGAACCTAACGGATGATATTGTAGCTAGTATTAATGCAACAGAAATGGCCCGACGTAAGTTCAGAGACATTGCCTGCATTTCGGGACTTGTTTTTCAGGGATATCCAGGAAAATATGTTGCGAACAAGCACTTACAGTCATCCTCTTCTCTATTTTTTAATGTTTTTAGCGATTATGATAAACATAACTTATTATTGCGTCAGTCATACGATGAAGCATTTTATCAGCAGATTGAAGAACCCCGATTAGCCGCAGCCCTGCATCGTATACAAACCAGCAAAGTTATCGTTATAAAGACTGACAGCTATACCCCACTGTGCTTCCCGATCAAAGTAGATAGTTTAAGGGATAACATGAGCAGTGAGGAATTAAGTCAGCGGATTGAGAGGATGACTTCAGAAGCTGAAAAAAGAGTACCAGTAAAAAGAAAAAAGCAAAAAAATGACCATTGATTGTAAAGGTGAGCAACTCATATTAAGTAATGAAAGAGCGATATACTGGCCAGCCAGAAAAATGCTTATCATTAGTGACCTGCATATCGGAAAGTCTGCTCATTTCAGAAAATCAGGCATACAGGTTCCTGATGCAATAAACCATACAGATCTGCAAAGATTAGGCACTCTGATGTCGGAATTTAATCCTGAAACTCTGCTTGTTACCGGCGACATGTTCCACAATAACATTAACAGCGACGCCAATGCTTTTATGCACTGGCGAAATAGCTATACCAATCTTAAAGTTATATTGATAAAAGGAAATCACGACAATTTAAAGAATGAAGATTATGAGGCGTTAGGCATAGAAGTGCATCAAAAGGAATTGTTACTGGCACCTTTTAGATTTATACATGACATGCCCGGTGAGGTTGATGATTATTATAGCATCTCGGGACACATACACCCTGGCATAATTATTTACGGAAAAGCTAAGCAGCAATTGAAGTTCCCTTGCTTTTACTTTGGAAAACATTGTGCCATACTGCCTGCTTTTAGTGTTTTTACGGGGTTGAAAATATTAGATGCAAAGCAGGGTGATTCCTTTTATGCCATCACACCTGCTAAGGTTGTAAGGGTTTAAGCAATTTGTTTATTCAAATTTCGCATCCAGGAATTAAACATATCCTGTTCAATCTTTATTACAAGTTCAGCATGTTTTTCCCAGTCCGCATCAAAGCTTCTAAGTTGGTTTAACATTTCTTCCAGGTGTCCTTCTTCTTCAAGAATGATCGATTTAACGGTTACTTTGCTGCTTGCAGCAGTTAAAACATCCTGATAAACTGGGTATAGCTCATCTGCACGTACCTCAATTGCATAGGTTACAAAAAGATAAGCTGCAAACTTTAATTCATATCCGCTTAAATTAAAATGCTGTTTCAAATAACGGCATACAGCCACATCCAAAGCGTTTAAATAAAATTTGGTATCGTTAGGAGCCAATAGCTCATCACTAGTATAAGTTTTGCATAGATCACCATCAAGTTTGTCGAGTTGCTTCTTTAAATAATAAGCATGACGATGCTCCTCTGCTGCATGTTTAAGAATTATAAGGTTTACCTTTTCTTTATGCTCCGATGCAGAGATTTTCTTTGCACCTGCATTTTCCATGTACGACAAGGTATTTAACCATTTGGCGTGTAAAACATTATCGCTTACTATGTTCTCTAAAATCGGTTTAATGTTCATTACTATTTTTATTATAATATTGCTTTATTATTCATCCTTCTCAATTCGTCATGCTATACACACCTCGTCATCCTGAAATAAATTCAGGATGACGATCACTGCTCTTATATATCGTTTAATGCTTCATTAATAGTTTGGTAAATATAATCAAGGTCTTCGTTACTGATTACATAAGGCGCTAAAATATAAATGATATTCCCTAGCGGCCTAAGTATAATCCCCCTATCCAGAAAGTAGTTATACAGTTGATTTCTCAATCCGCTTAAATAAGAGGTATCTGTACCGGTTTCCCACTCCATTACCAATATTGTTCCCGCCTGCCTTACATCTTTAAGCTTCGGATGACCTTTTATCTGTGAAGCAAAAGCTTCATGTTTTGCCACTACTCTGTGAATGTTTTCAAGTGTCTCCGGTTTTAGCAAAATATCCAGACTAGCCAATGATGCTGCACAAGTTACCGGATTAGCAGTAAATGAATGTCCATGGTATAAGGTTTTAAGTTTATCATCACTTAAAAAGGCATCAAATATTTTTTGGTTACATGTAGTAATCCCCATTGGCATAGTGCCACCTGTAAGCCCCTTAGACAAACAAAAAATATCAGGACTAGTATTTAGTGCTTCGCAGGAGAAATACTTACCAGTGCGCCCAAAACCAGTCATCACTTCATCTGCTATTGTCAGTATCCCGTGTTTCTGACAAGTTTCAATTAACTGATCCAGATACTGAGGTTCATACATTAACATTCCACCTGCACCTAAAATCATTGGTTCAAATATAAAGCAGGCAACCTCATTAGAGAGATAATTGATCTTTGATTTAAGCTGCTCAATATTCCGCTCATTGGGAAGATCAATAAATTCAACATCAAACAAAAGAGAAGCAAAGGGATCAGTAAAAATACTCCGCCCACTCACCGACATGGCACCAAAAGTATCGCCATGATAAGCCTCCCTAAATGCAATAATTTTAGTACGGGGCTGCCTGGTAGTATTAACCCAATACTGCAAGCACATTTTAATGGCTACTTCTACTGCTGTAGATCCATTATCACTATAAAATACCTTCTCCTGTTTGCCAGGTAATAATGGAAGCAAACGTTCTGCCAGCTGTACAGCCGGTTCATGAGTAAATCCTGCAAATATTACATGTTCCAAAGTCTTTAATTGCTCAGCAACTTTAGCGGCAATATGAGGATGAGCATGTCCATGAATGGTTACCCACCAGCTGGAAACAGCATCAATATATTTCTTGCCATCTTCATCAAATAAGTAAACACCCTCTCCTCTTACAATTGGGATATGAGGTGCGGCATTTTTCATTTGTGTGTAAGGATGCCATATTACTTTTTTATCCCTTTCGGCTAAACTCATGGTTTCTTTCTTTAATTAATAGTTCTACTACAGTTTTGTCGGTTTTAAAAGTCACGTCGTCAGTTTTAAGGTCATTTAAACTAACCCATCTAAACGACTGTAAGGTATTTTCATCAAAATCAAATACATCAGTCTTAAAATTCAACGCTAAAGGATGTAACGCTTTTACGGTATAATAAATACTTAAAATTTGACTATCGTTAAAAGAAGACTGCTCATAGAAGTCGGTAGTATAAAGATGATTGAGCACTTCAATTTCAGCATTGCATTCTTCCATAAACTCACGTTTAAGGGCGTCTATCAGACCTTCCCCCAGCTCTAATCCGCCACCGGGGAATTTACTGAATGTACGGCCACCAGATTGTTCGTCGCTAATCAGTACCTGGTTTTCAGCATTAATTAGTAAGCCGTATACTCTTACATTAAAATAACTCATTGATCGAAGTGTTTTTGATTTTTAGTTGCATTCTCGATTGTCCATTTAATTTCGCCTCTAAAGGCTTCTTGCCTTACCGGACAATCATTCATTTTACAATAGTTGCAGCAAGCAGGTAAGCAAGGATCTGCATGAATAAACAGTTCCGTTTTCCGATGTGCATTGCCATTTATAAGTTTATCAATACTAGATATTTCCTGATGAACGCGATTGAGATCGAAGTAATAAGGAAGCGTGAAGTGGCAGTCTATGTGCAGATCGGCACCATACTGTTGCGCCCTCAGGTTGTGCACATCTATCCAGGGTTCCTTACGGTTTTTCTGCAAAATTTCAATAATGTCTTTTACAAGATCAATATTACTTTCGTCCATCAATCCACCTATAGATCTTCGCGTAAGCTTATATCCGTTGTAAATGATGTATATTCCTAATAAAATCGAGATCACACTATCCAGCCAATAGATTTTGGTAAGCTGTATTAAAACTACACCAACCACCAGACCAGCACTGGTTATGGCATCGGTAAGCAGGTGTTTCCCATCAGCCTCCAGTGTAATTGAATTGTGTTTTTTGCCGGTATTGATCAGATAAAAACCTATAATAAAATTTACAATTCCGGTTGCCCCAATAATAATAGCCCCTTCAAAAAGCTGATAAATTGGCTTAGGATAGATCAGATCGTATGTAGATTTAAAGATAATGATCAATCCGGCAATGGTTATTAGTGTGCCTTCCAGAAAAGCTGAGAAAAACTCCACCTTACCATGACCATAAGGATGATTTTTATCTTTGGGAATGGTGGCCAGATAGATACTATAAAACGCAAAGCTGCTGGCCAGTACATTAACAATACTCTCTAACGCATCAGTTAAAATTGCATTGGACTGAGTGATGAAATAGGCAACAAATTTTGCCAGCATAAGCACTATCCCGATGCATAAAGAAAGAAGTATCGCCTTTTTTTTAGGTTGCACTTTATAGAGATTAGCCACCAAAAATACAGTTTCACTATCGAATTACATTAAAAAGTATTTTTTTTAGTTTATAATTCAGTGAGGTTCATATATTTGTCCTCGCACAAAATTAAATTTGCCCACGCACAAATTATTATGACATTTTTATCCAAAAGAATCAATAACCTATCTGAGTCACAGACAATTAAAATGGCTAAGTTAGGCAGAGAGCTATCCGCAAAAGGAATAGACGTTATTAACCTAAGCTTTGGTGAGCCAGACTTCTTTACACCTGAGTTTGTTAAGGAGGCTGCAAAGACCGCTGTAGATGAGAATTACTCTTACTATACTCCAGTTTCTGGTTACCCTGAATTACGTAAGGCAGTTGCAGAAAAGTTATTGAGAGAAAATGGATTAACCTATGGTTTCGATCAGATTGTAGTTTCTACAGGAGCTAAACAATCACTTGCAAACGCAGTAATGTGTTTAGTTGACCCAGGAGACGAAGTTATCGTTCCAACTCCTTACTGGGTATCTTATTCAGAAATGATTAAACTTGGTGAAGGTGAAACGGTATTCATCAACGCAACAGTTGAAAACAACTTTAAAATTACGGGAGCACAATTAGAAGCAGCAATTACTCCTAAAACCAAATTATTCATGTTCTCTTCGCCTTGCAATCCAACCGGATCTGTTTACAGCAAAGAAGAATTAGCTGATTTAGTAGCTGTTTTTGAAAAACACCCGAACATCTATATCATCTCTGATGAGATTTATGAGCACATCAACTTTGTTGGTAAACATGCTTCAATTGCAGAATTTGATTCGATTAAAGACAGGGTAATCCTGATCAATGGTTTTTCTAAATCTTATGCTATGACTGGCTGGAGAGTTGGCTACATGGCTGCGAATAAAGAAATCGCGAATGCTTGCGATAAACTACAAGGCCAAATCACTTCAGGTACATCTTCTATCGCCCAGCGTGCAGCTTTAGCCGCTTATCAGGGAGGTTTAGATACTGTGAACGAAATGGTTGCTGAATTTAAAAAACGTAGAGACATCGTTTATGCCTTGTTAACAGAAATCCCGGGTGTTAATGTAAATCTTCCAGACGGAGCTTTTTATTTCTTCCCTGAAATAAAATCTTACTTTGGTAAAACCGATGGTACTCAAACCATCAACAGCGCAGAAGACCTAAGCTTGTTTTTATTAAACGAGGCTCATGTTTCTACTGTTACTGGCGAAGCATTCGGAAACAGCGATTGTATCAGAATTTCTTACGCTGCTGCTGAAGATAAACTCAGAGATGCGGTTTCAAGAATCAAAGCTGCTTTAGCTAAATTGAGCTAATAGCATTCGAGATAAATACAAAAAAGGAGGGTGTATCATGATTTATGATGCGCCCTCCTTTTTTGTATAAAAAGCAAATTCGCATAACCAAGAGATCTCTCCTATCGTCGAGATGACGGCCAGTCATTCATCGGACGAAAAAGAGATGAGCACTTTCCATTATACGCCATACATATTGGATTAGCGAGTTTATGCTGAGGCGCCATATTTAAAAACTGGGCGTTCTAGGAAAAGGCATAGGAAATTTTGTCCTTTTTCAGGGCAAAAGATTCCAGCCTTTGAGTAGTAATGCTCAGTTTTTAAGCAAAGAGCGAAGTCATATTAGGAGCGGATCGCTTCGACAGGATCCAACCTAGATGCTGCATAAGCAGGCCAAAAGCCCGATATTGTACCAATAATAACAGACACACCTATCCCAAGCATAATATTCTTCATGAATAAGATCATCTCAAAACCGGCCGCACTGGCAGCTAACGTTGCCAGATAAACAAGGAGTAATCCTAACAGCCCTCCGAGCAAGCATAGTGCTATTGCTTCAAATAGAAACTGAAGCATGATAAAATAATTTTTAGCACCCAGCGACTTCTGGATACCTATAATATTGGTACGTTCTTTTACAGAAACAAACATAATATTGGCAATACCAAACCCTCCGACAAGAATAGAAAAGCCTCCTATAACCCAACCGGCTATATCAACCATTCCGAACATGGTATCTAACTGATTAGATGCTATGGTACTCTTATTCAAAGAGAAATCATCTTCAACACCCGGTCTTAATCTTCTGATGGAACGCATAGTTCCTTGTATTTCACTTTCAATCTCGTCAAGCGCAATGTGCTCATATCCCCTTACCGTTATTGAAGGGTCATATCTATCACTTTCAATATCCATAATACCTTTAGCAAAATTTAATGGCATTATTATATTTTTATCCTGCGACATACCCAGAATATCTTCTCCTTCTTTCTTAAAAACACCAACTACATTTAATTTACGACCCATCACTATTATAGATTTGCCAATTGCCGGTTCTCCATTAAATAAGCCTTCGGCCACTAGAGCACCAATAAGGACAACAGGAGAACCCGCCCTTCCTTCGTTCTCAGTAAAATATCTTCCTTCCTGAAAATCCAAGGTCCATGTTTTATTAAAATCCTGAGAAGCAGCTCTTACCCCCACACCTTCTACCGAATTACTTCTATATTTAATAGTTCTCTCATTTGCCCAGATTTCGTAAGACAAGCCTTCCGCATGTTCCAGACGATCTCTAAGCAACTCATAATCTCTTAGTGAGGGTACAGGTCTGTTCATATATTTCCACCAGGGATAATCTCCAAAACCACCCCATGGCCATTTCTGAACAAATATTGTTTTAGAGCCTAGTTTATCTATACTTGCCTGCAGTTTACTTCTAAAAGTATCAGCAGCAGAAAACACGAATATGATTGCAAAAATACCAATGGTGATCCCTAATAAGGAAAGCATGGTGCGAAGCTTATTTTGGCGGAGAGCATCAAATGCAAATCGAAAACTTTCGCCTATTAGTTTGAGAATGATCATAATTAATGTTTAGACCAAAACTAACCAAAAAGGTTACAGAAAAACATTATATAATATAAAAAATACATTTATGTTTATGAATAAAACATATCTTGTTTATCAGGACGTAACTTAATTGCAAAAAAGAAGATTATATTTTGTAAATTTGCGCCCTTAATTATCACATCGAAAAATATGAAGTTATCTCAATTTAAGTTTAATCTACCTGAATCATTAGTTGCCAATAATCCTTCAGAACAAAGGGACGAAGCCCGTTTAATGGTTTTACACAAGGATAGTGGCAAAATTGAACATAAAATATTTAAAGATATTTTAGGTTATTTTGATGATAAGGATGTAATGATATTGAACAACACCAAAGTTTTTCCTGCACGTTTATACGGAAATAAGGAAAAAACTGGTGCAACAATTGAAGTCTTCTTATTACGTGAACTGAACAAAGAATTACGTTTATGGGATGTTTTGGTTGATCCGGCCCGTAAAATCCGTGTTGGAAACAAATTATACTTTGGTGATGACGATCTGTTAGTTGCCGAAGTTGTCGATAACACTACTTCACGTGGACGTACCATTCGTTTCTTATTTGATGGAACTGACGAAGAATTCAGAAAAAACATCGAAATTCTTGGTGAAACTCCACTTCCAAAATACATCAAGCGCAAAGCTACTGCTCAGGATAAAGAACGTTATCAAACTATTTTTGCAAAACATGAAGGTGCAGTTGCTGCCCCTACTGCTGGTTTACACTTTAGCAGAGAGTTAATGAAACGCCTGGAATTAAAAGGTATTAATTTTGCAGAAGTTACTTTGCATGTTGGTTTAGGTACTTTCAGATCTGTAGAGGTTGAAGATTTAACTAAACACAAAATGGACTCAGAACAGTACATTATTGAGCAAAAAGATGCAGATATAGTAAATAAAGCGATTGAAGAAAAAAGAAAGATCTGTGCTGTTGGAACTACTTCTATGCGTGCAATAGAATCAGCTGTTTCTTCAAACAGAACACTTAAAGCAGCTAACGACTGGACAAGTAAGTTTATCTTCCCTCCTTATGATTTTAGCATTGCTAACTCAATGATCACTAACTTCCACACTCCGGAATCAACGTTATTGATGATGGTAAGTGCATTTGGTGGTTACGATTACGTTAGACATGCTTATGAAGTGGCTTTAAAAGAAAAATACCGTTTCTATAGCTATGGTGATGCTATGTTAATCATCTAATCAAAAATATCAGAGTTGTAATAGGAGATTTGAATCGGAAGTGATTTAAATCTCCTATTTTTGTTTAAAAGCCAAAATACAATGAAATACTACGCCATTTTAGTTGCAGGTGGTTCTGGTAGCAGAATGCAAAATGCTATAGCCAAACAGTTTCTACTATTAGATGGTAAACCGATATTAATGCACACCCTTGAGGCTTTTCATCAATGCCCTTTAAATCCTGAAATACTCTTAGTACTAAATATCCATCAGCACGAATACTGGGAACAGCTATGCGATACCCACAGCTGTTCAATTCCGCATCAGGTAGTAAAAGGTGGCGTACAAAGATTTCATTCTGTAAAAAACGGCCTAAAAGCCATTAAGGGCAAAGGGATTGTAGCTGTACATGATGCAGTAAGGCCACTGATTTCTCCAGACCTTATCTCCAGGTCATTTCAGGTAGCAGAAGAAAAGGGCAACTGTATTGTAAGCATCACCCCAACAGATTCCATCAGAAGAATCATTGGCAACCAAAAAAGTGAATCCCTGAATAGAAATGAGGTCGCTTTGATACAAACCCCTCAAACTTTTAATTTGGATATATTAAGAAAATCCTATGAAAAGCCATTCAGAAATGAGTTTACGGACGACGCCTCAGTTGCCGAATATTCAGGATTTGAGATCAATATGATTGAAGGAGAAAGAGAGAATATTAAAATTACGTACCCTGAGGATCTTGAAATTGCCTCGATCTTTCTTAGCAAAAGAAAACTGGCTTTGTAAGGTCGTTATGCCGATTTTTACCGGCATAACGACCGATTAACAGGAATGCTATTATGCTGCCCTATTGATAACTTTTAGAATAATTGCTATAACCGCAATAACTAATAAAATGTGGATTAAGCCGCCAACATTTGGGCCAAAACCATTAAAGAAGAAGCCAATAATCCACAGTATTACTAATACTACGGCAACTAGATAAAGTAGATTTCCCATAACGTTTAATTTTAGGTGTATGTTTTAGACAGATTTCAGGTTGTGTTAAACACTTCCATGACAATACCTAAACAATCATCGTTCCAAAAAAAGAAAGGCCCCGATAATCGGGGCCTTTCTTTTTTATTAGTTATGGTTAATATTCGTCTTCGTTAAAGAAGAAATCATCCTTAGTAGGGTAATCTGGCCAAATCTCTTCGATGGTTTCATATGGTTCCCCATCGTCTTCCAAAGCTTGTAAATTTTCTATCACCTCTACAGGTGCTCCAGATCGTATACCATAATCTATCAACTCATCTTTTGTTGCAGGCCATGGAGCGTCTTCCAAATGCGATGCGAGTTCTAAAGTCCAATACATATTTCTTTACTATTAAGTTATTCTAAATTTATTCGCAAAAGTATATTAAAAAACCTGAGCAAAACAAACTTTTTTTTCCACTTTTTTTAAAGCCTCGGAAGCCATATATTTTCTTCCGTTCCAGCATGTAAATTCAGTTTTCGTGCCAAAACAAATAAATAATCGCTTAAACGGTTCAAATAAATGGTCATTTTTTCGTCAACAAAGCTTTCAGCAGCCAAATGTACCGTTAAACGCTCTGCACGGCGGCAAATGCATCTTGCAACATGACAGTAAGAAACCACCGTATTTCCACCTGGCAATACGAA
>NZ_CAMLHF010000068.1 GCF_946479715.1 uncultured Pedobacter sp.
CAAACAGGTACCTTTTTGTGAAGGATGTGTGTAGAATGTGTGAACTATGTGAGGAATTGATATAAGCAGAGGTATATTCAATGAGGGAGAAATCCCTACAATAACTGCATTAATGCTTCTCTTGAAAATCCTTTTAATTCAGCAGTACGCTCATCACGGATTTTCTGAACCCATTTAGCATCAGCAAGTAATGGCCTGCCTACAGCAACTAAATCAAAATCTCCTCTGTCCATTCTTCTTAGCAATTCTTCTAATGAACTTGGCTCAGAGCTTTCGCCTTTAAATGCCGCAAGGAATTCTCCTGATAAACCAACAGAACCCACGGTAATGGTTGCTTTTCCGGTAATTTTTTTAGCCCAACCTGCAAAGTTAAGATCAGAACCATCAAATTCAGGTTCCCAGAAACGGCGCTGAGAACAGTGAAAAATATCTACTCCGGCATCAACCAAAGGTTGCAGCCATTGTTCCATTTCCTGTGGTGTTTTAGCCATTTGTAAATTGTAATCAGACGGTTTCCATTGTGATAACCTTAGAATTATCGTAAAATCTTCACCAACCTGTCTTCTCACTTCTTTTACTACTTCTACAGCAAACTTGGTACGCTCATTCAACGTTTTACCTCCATAGCTATCGGTACGATTATTAGTACCTTCCCAGAAAAACTGATCAATTAAATAACCATGAGCACCATGAAGTTCAACACAATCAAAACCTAACCTTTTAGCATCTGCCGCAGCACTTCCATAAGCCTTAATTGCGGCTTCGATGTCATCCTGAGTCATGGCTACACCATTTGAAAATCCAGGTCTGTTTAAATCAGATGGTCCTTCAAAAGGTGCCGAAGGAACCCATCCTGAATGGTGGTTGTCCATTACACCCATATGCCATATTTGCGGCCCCATACTTCCACCAGCATGATGAACACTGTTGATTACATCTTTCCATCCTGCTAAAGCTGCATCGCCATAAAAATGAGGAATATTGGCATCATTTGACGATGAAACGCGATCAATAACCGTTCCTTCAGAAAGGATTAAGCCAACTTCTCCGGCTGCTCTTCTTGAATAGTATGCAGCAACATCAGCTGTTGGCACCCCTGCTGGCGAGAATGAACGTGTCATCGGTGCCATCACGATTCTGTTTTTTATATTTAATGATTTCAAACTAAATGGTCTGAACAAAGTTTCTGTACTCATATAATTGTATTTTAATAAATGCTATATTTCTGATTTAATGATATTGCTTAGTGCGGCAAAGGCTTCCTCATTACGCTTGTAATAAGTCCATTGTCCAACCCTGGTTGATTCCAGCAGTCCTGATTTTTGGAGTATAGATAGGTATTCTGAAACGGTAGACTGGGTTAAACCTGCCTTTTGTTGTATTTGCCCCACACAAACTCCTACCTCATCAAACGCGGCATGCTCCTGTGGCGGAAAATGTTTTTCCGGCTCTTTAAGCCACTGCAAAATCTGCAGTCGTGTTTTATTTGATAGTGCTTTAAAAATCTCTAACTGATCCATAGCACAAAGGTATATCGACTTTTCCCGATATTCCTATTAACAATAAAAGAATGACATTATGCTGATAACTTCATTTGTTTCATTACAAAGAAGAAACCTATCGAAGCAAGCGTTAGTGCAGCAACCGTACCCCACCATAGAGTTTCGAAACCGAATTCCGCAGCAACTCTTGTACCTACCAAAGGAGAAAAAATATGAGCTACAGAAAAGGACAAGGCATTAATACCCATGTAGGCACCTCTCTTTTTTAATGATGATCTTTGAAGCGTAACGGTGGCCATAAATGGCATAGCCAGGATCTCTGCCAAACATATTATAAACATAGAAAGGTAAAGTACCGGAATTCCCTTGGCAAGATTTAATACCAGGAATGATACAGCACACAGTACTGTACCGGCCACAATTACGGTTCGGGCAGTAAATCTCTTTTCGGCAATATGGACCACCAGCATCTCTAACGAAAACACAACTAATCCACTAAAGGCAAGTATAACCCCTATCTCGGCCTCTGTCATTTTGTAAACATTTCTGTAATACAAAGGGAGTGTACTTAACAACTGTAAAAAGCAAATGGCAAAAATGCAGGAAAGTACACTGAAAAGCATAAAGGGTACATCCTTATAGGGCGACAAATTGGCTCGATCCCCCTCTTCTTCTACCACTTCGTCTTTCTTCTTCTCGTTGCCTTTACGATTGCGGAAATAGATGAAAAATAGGGTAGCCGATAAAAGGGCTGCTATTGCATTACCGTAAAATAAAAACGCATAAGATATGGCAGCTAAAAAACCACCTAAGGCGGGGCCAATTGAAAACCCAAGGTTCATAGCCATTCTATTTAGTGAAAATGACCTTATGATATTGTCAGGTTTAGAATAATAGGCAATAGAAACAGAGTTTGCGGGCCTGAACGTTTCAGAAACAAGGCTTAAAGTAAAAACACCTGCTGCAAGCTTAACCACGGTATCTAACTGAGGTAACAAAACAAACATGGGCACAGTTAAAATTAAGCTGATCAGCTGAACTTTAAAATGTCCGGCTTTATCGGTGAGCCAGCCACCTAAAAAGTTTCCGGAAACAGCACCTAGTCCAAAGCAACTTAACACAGTACCGGTATCTTCTAAAGAGAAATGAAGGTGATTGATCATGTAAACCCCTAAAAAGGGAATAACCATTGCTCCGCTCCTGTTTATAAGCATAACCAGCGCCAGCATCCATGCCGGGGTATATAATCCTCGGTAAGCATCTAAGTATAATCGTATAAATTCCTTCATTTAATATCGGGCAAGCGCTTGTTTTAATATATCGTTCATCGTTTCAATTGGTAAATCCTCATTAGGATCTATCAACATTATTTTCATTCTGGCCCTCTTTTCAATAATCAGATCAGGATGATCGATATGCTTGCTTTCTACAATACCTATATAAGGTTTAAGGTATTTTTTATGAATCCATAAATAACAAAACATTTTTCCTTTATAGTAAAAAAATGGAAGTTTATATTTCCATTCAGGAGTAATGTTTTTATCAAAAGCCAATAGATAATCTTTTAACGCAAGTAAACAACCTCGTAAAGGCTCTTGTTTTTGCAAATAAAAATCGTCCAGTGGAGTCAGCATTTTAGAAAAAGGTAGATATTACAAAGGACGGAAAATTAAATCAGAAATCTTAGGATCGGACATTTTTTCATTATAACAAACTATTTATCAGACAATTATACAGTTAAAAATAAAAAGTACCGACAAAATTTCCGATTAACATCTAAAAACCAAGATGGCATTTACTTTGTTTAATTGCTGACATGAACTTCAACAACTTTACTATAAAAGCCCAGGAAGCAATTCAACAGGCTTCTGAAATAGCCCAAGGCAATCAGCAACAGGCTATTGAAACAGCACACCTATTAAAGGGTTTGCTTACTGTTGATGAAAACGTAGTTTCGTACGTTTTAAAAAAATTAAATGTTAACCTTAATGTTCTTGGTCAGCAGTTAGATGCTCAGATTGAGAAATTTCCTAAAGTTAGCGGTAGTAATCCTTATTTAACATCGGGAACCAACTCTGCTTTGCAAAAAGCGCAGTCATACCTTAAAGAATTTAAAGACGAGTTTGTTTCTGTAGAACATCTTTTGTTAGGTATTCTATCTGTTAACGACAATACTTCAAAACTTTTAAAAGATCAGGGTGTAAATGAAAAAGATCTTAAAAAAGCAATCATTTCTTTAAGAGGCGACAGTCATGTTACTGATCAGAATGCTGAAGCGACTTACAATGCACTGAATAAATATGCCCGTAACCTGAATGAATATGCCGAATCAGGCAAGCTGGATCCGGTTATTGGCAGAGATGAAGAGATCCGGAGGGTAATCCAAATCCTTTCCAGACGTACCAAGAACAATCCGATACTGATTGGTGAGCCAGGTGTAGGTAAAACTGCTATTGCGGAGGGTATTGCTTTCAGGATCATTAAAGGCGATGTGCCTACAAACCTGAAAACAAAAACCGTTTACTCGCTTGATATGGGTGCATTAATTGCCGGAGCGAAGTATAAAGGTGAATTCGAAGAACGCTTAAAAGCAGTAGTTAAAGAGGTAACACACAGTGATGGCGATATCATTTTATTCATAGATGAGATCCATACCTTAGTTGGTGCAGGTGGTGGTGAAGGTGCTATGGATGCAGCAAACATCCTTAAACCTGCCCTTGCCCGTGGAGAGTTACGTGCAATTGGTGCAACTACTTTAGATGAATATCAAAAATATCTTGAAAAGGATAAGGCACTTGAGCGCCGTTTCCAAAAAGTAATGGTTGATGAGCCTGATACACAGGATGCAATTTCTATTCTTCGCGGATTAAAGGAAAGGTATGAAACCCACCATAAGGTGAGGATTAAAGATGAGGCCATTATTGCTGCAGTAGAATTATCGCAACGTTATATTTCTGATCGGTTTTTACCGGATAAAGCCATCGACTTAATGGACGAAGCCGCTTCTAAATTACGTTTGGAAATGGATAGTGTACCAGAAGAGGTTGATGAATTGAACAGAAAGATCATGCAGCTGGAAATAGAGCGTGAGGCAATTAAGAGAGAGAATGACAGTAAAAAAGTTAAAGCTCTGGGTGAGGAAATTGCCAATATGTCGGCCGAACGTGACGAGATAAAAGCCAAATGGCAAGGTGAAAAAGATCTGGTCGACAATATTAATAATGAGCTAGAGCAGATAGAAAATTATAAGCTGGAAGCTGATCAGGCAGAGCGTGCCGGCGACTATGGTAAAGTAGCAGAGATCCGTTACGGTAAAATAAAAGAATCGCAGGATAGCGTTGAAAAGTTAAAAGCTCAATTGGAAAGCATGCAAAGTGAAAGCAGAATGCTTAAAGAAGAGGTAACGGCTGATGATATTGCAGGTGTAGTGGGCAGGTGGACCGGTATTCCGGTTACTAAGTTAATTTCAAGTGAGCGTGATAAGTTACTGAATCTAGAAAACGAGCTGCATAAACGTGTTGCCGGGCAGGACGAGGCTATTGAGGCGATATCCGATGCAATCCGTCGTTCAAGAGCGGGTTTACAAGATAAACGCAAACCAATTGGATCATTCATATTCCTCGGAACTACAGGTGTAGGTAAAACGGAATTAGCCAAAGCGTTGGCGGAGTTTCTGTTTAACGACGAAAATGCCATGACCAGGATAGATATGAGTGAATACCAGGAGCGTCATGCGGTTTCACGATTAATTGGAGCCCCTCCGGGATATGTAGGATATGATGAAGGTGGGCAGCTAACTGAAGCTGTGCGTAGAAAACCATATTCGGTGGTATTACTGGATGAGATTGAAAAAGCGCATCCTGATGTGTTTAATATATTGCTACAGGTACTGGATGATGGTAGGTTAACCGATAATAAAGGTCGTGTGGTAAACTTTAAAAACACCATTATTATTATGACTTCCAACATTGGATCTCATTTAATACAGGATAACTTTAAAGATCTTAATGATGAGAACCGTGATGAGGTAATTGCTAAAACAAAAAGCGAGTTGTTTGAATTACTAAAACAAACGATAAGGCCAGAGTTTTTGAATCGTATAGATGAGCTGATCATGTTTACACCGCTCAACCGCAACGAGCTTAGAGACATTGTTACCTTACAGTTTAAGCACGTACAAGATACCCTTGCTGAAATGGGAATAGAGATAGAGGCAACCCCTGAAGCACTGGATTGGCTTTCGGAATTAGGTTATGACCCTCAGTTTGGTGCACGCCCATTAAAACGTGTAATTCAGAAACGTATATTAAATGAATTGTCAAAAGAGATTCTTGCAGGCAAGATTGATAAAGACAGTAAAATTAAACTGGATATGTTCGACCATAAGTTTGTCTTTTTAAACAACAAATAAGAGATAAGTTAGAAAACGAATTGTTATTAGTAGAACGTTTACAAAAAAGAGTGAGATTAAAACAATAATCTCACTCTTTTCTTTTATAAGCACTCAACTTTATTACTTTTCTTAAAAATGTTAAACAATTCATTTATCACCCATAAATTTTGTTTAACATTTTCGTTATTTTCATAAATAAAATAAAAAAACAGCAGAACATTCCTCTCTAACTATTGTTATACAAGCAACAACTCTTGTGTAATTATGAAAATTGCTTATATATCTTCCTATCCGCCCCGTGAATGTGGCATTGCCACTTTCAACAACAACCTACTTAAAGCGATCGGCTCCAATAAAAAAACAGTATCGGAAGACAGCTTCGTGGTAGCGATGAATGATTCAGATTCCTTAGATGAATATGAATACCCTAAAGAGGTTAAATATGTAATAAGACAAGAAAACCAGAAAGACTATATACGCGCAGCGGATTACATAAACACGAGTATTGCTGATGTTTGTATTCTAGAGCATGAATATGGCATTTATGGTGGAGAAAGCGGGGTTTATATTCTGCCACTCATTGCCAGGCTCCAAAAGCCGCTGATTACTATTTTCCATACCATATTAAAAGACCCTAATTATATGCAGCTTACTGTTTTGCGCGAGATCGCAAAACACTCATCCAGAATCATAGTAATGAGCCATAGAGCCGTAGGTTTTTTAACCAGCATTTACGGAATCCCTTTTGATAAAATTCAATTGATTGAGCATGGAGTGCCTGATCTTGAACCTAAAGACGCTAATCCTGTAAAAAACACCCTTGCCTTCAAAAACAAAAAGGTATTATTCACCTTTGGTCTGATTAGCAGAAATAAAGGCCTGGAAACGGTAATAGAGGCGCTGCCGAAAATAGTGGCTAAAAATCCGGATGTGATGTATGTTATTTTAGGAACAACCCATCCAGGTGTTATACGTAGCTCAGGAGAAGAATATCGGGATGGGCTAAAAAAACTGGCAAGAAAACTTAATGTAGAAGACAACCTTACTTTCATTAACAAATTTGTATCAGAGGAAGAGCTGTTCGACTATCTGACGGCTTGCGACATGTATATTACCCCCTATTTAAATGAAGCGCAAATTACCAGCGGAACACTTTCATACGCTGTTGGAGCAGGCACAGCCATACTATCAACCCCTTACTGGCACGCACAAGAATTACTTGCAGATCACCGTGGCAGATTATTCGACTTTAAAGACACCGATGGCCTTGCTGAAATTGTAAATGAATTATTTGAGAGTGATGAAAAGCTAAATCAATTACGGACTAACGCATATGAATACGGCTTACACCTCCGCTGGCCTACAACGGGAGAAGTTTTTGTTGATGTACTCACAGAAGCAATCTCTAAATTTCTTTCAGACAAAGAAATTGGCAATAAACCTATTATAGATCCAGACATGATGCCTGCTTTTAGCCTGGCACACATACAACGTTTAACGGACGACACCGGGATTGTGCAGCATGCTAAATATGGGATACCAAATCTTAAGGAAGGCTATTGTTTAGATGACAATTCCAGGGCTTTGATTTTAACTATCCTGGCCTATCAGCAAAACAAGAGTAAAGCGGCATTAGATTTATTGCCGATCTATTTAAGCTACATTCAGTACATGCAATGTGATGATGGTAACTTTAGAAACTTTTTAAGTTTCAAAAGAGAATATCTGGATGAGGTTGGTACAGAAGATTCATTTGGAAGAACAATTTGGTCTTTAGGCTATTTAATTAACAATGCACCTAATAACTCATACCGTGAATTTGCAAAAGAGTTATTTCTTAAATCTATTCCGCATTTTAAAAGCCTAACTCATTTACGAGGAATTGCAAACACTATGATTGGCTTAACTCATTTTATAAATGCCCATCCTTATGATGAGCACATTAAAAGTCAGTTAGATCAGCTTGCGGAACCTTTGAAGGCTGCTTACCGTGCCAACAAGGAAGGTCACTGGAATTGGTTTGAGAACAAATTAACCTACGACAATGCCATACTTCCACTTGCCTTGATGTATCATTACGAGATCAGTAAAGATCCTGAATCGAGGGAAATTGCGTTTGAAAGTTTGGAATACCTGACTCAAAAAACGCTGATAAAAGGTTATTTAAATCCGGTTGGGAACGATGGCTGGCTTTATAAGGATGGCGGAGAAATGGCCATATATGATCAGCAGGCCATCGAAACGATGGGAATGGTAATGGTATATTTTAAAGCGTACGAGATTACCCGCGATTTAACCTATATTAAACAGATGTACTTAAGTTACCAGTGGTTTTTGGGAGAAAACTCCTTACACATTCCATTGTATGACTATGAAACCAAGGGTTGCGCAGATGGTTTGCAAACTTATGGTGTAAACAGGAATCAAGGTGCTGAAAGTACATTGGCTTATTGGATTTCACATCTTATTGTACTTAAAGCATTGGAATCGGAATACGAGTTTATTCAGAGCAGCGACCTTACTGCGGCTCAAAAACAAACTTTTTAAGTTATGAGAATAGCGGTTCTGGCACCCGTAGCCTGGAGAACTCCGCCCAGGCACTACGGACCATGGGAACAAATGGCTTCTAATTTAACAGAAGGATTGGTAAAAGCCGGCATAGAAGTAACCTTGTATGCTACCACGGATTCGATTACTACTGCTAAGTTAGATGCCGTAATTAACGAAGGATATGAAGAAGATAAAACCTTAGATGCTAAGGTTGCGGAGTGCCTGCATATTAGCAACCTTATGGAAAAAGCGGATCAGTTTGATCTTATTCATAATCACTTTGATTTTTTACCACTAACCTATTCCGGACTCATAAAAACACCTTTAATTACAACCATTCATGGTTTCTCTTCGGAGAAAATCTTATCTGTATATCAAAAGTATAATGCTTCGGGCCATTATGTTTCTATAAGCAATGCCAACAGGCATGCTTCTTTAAAATACTTAGCTACTGTATACAATGGCATTCAAACTGATAAGTTTGATTTCAATGCCAATCCAGAGGACTACTTATTGTTTTTCGGACGGATACACCCTGATAAAGGACTTTCTGAAGCCATTCAAATTGCAATAAAAACAAAGCGCAGGTTAATTATTGCAGGCATTATACAAGACCAGAATTATTACAAGGAAAAGGTTGAACCTTTTTTAAGTGATGATATTGAATTTATTGGTGCTGCCGGTCCGGAAAAAAGAAACGATTTGTTGCGGAAGGCATATGCCCTTCTGCATCCAATTAGCTTCGAAGAGCCTTTTGGCTTGAGTGTTGCAGAGGCTATGCTGTGCGGAACACCTGTTATTGCTTTTCGTAGAGGGGCAATGCCTGAATTGATAAAAGATCGGGAAACGGGATTTTTGGTGAAAAATGTTGATGAAGCAATTAAAGCTGTTTCAGAATTACCGATCATTGATCGCGCAAAATGCCATAAATGGGCGACTGAAAACTTTTCTCAGGAAAAGATGGTGGCCGATTACATCAGCCTTTACCATCAGATTCTATAGACTCCTTCTATTATTTTGAGCCTTTAAGTTTTTCGAGTAATATGTCTATTTTGACGCCTGCAAATGAGGAACAATAGTCGGACAAACCATAAGGAATGATCAGCTCTCCATTATGGATGATAGAACCACACGAATAAAGTACATTAGGTACATAGCCTTCGCGCTCATCATTATTCGGAATTACCAGTGGTTCTTTTAACCTGCCAATTTCTATAGATGGATCATCTAAATCGAAAAGACTTGCCCCTAAGCAATATCTGCGCATCGGGCCTACACCATGTGTAATAACCAGCCAGCCTGCTTCAGTTTCAATTGGCGAGCCGCAATTCCCTATCTGTATGAATTCCCAGGAGAATTTAGGTTCCTGAAGTTTAACAGGATTATCCCATACGGTAAGTCGGTCAGAATACATTAAATAGTTATTACAACCATCAATACGCGACATCATTGCATATTTGCCATTGATCTTTCTGGGGAACAGAGCAAGGTTTTTATTCTGTGCGCCTATGCCATGCAGCGGACTGATTTTAAAGTCGTAAAAATCTGTAGTTTGCAGCAGCTTAGGCATAATCATGGCTCCATCAAACGCCGTGTAGGTTGCATAGTATATTACTGTGCCATCATCCTTAACAAAGCGGACAAACCTTGCATCCTCTATACCTTTGCGTTCAAATTCAGAAATCGGGAAAATTACACGATCAGAAATATCAGTATCTCTTGAAAAACTAATCTCATGATAGGTATCAGATAACCAAAGTACCTTATCATATTCCAGTTTTTTTAAATCAGTTTCTTGCAGATTTTTAGAATCCAGAATAATTCTTCGCAGTGTAGCATAGTCAAACTTATCTTCTAGTTTTAAACCTACCTCATCCAACACTTCAAGATCTATCTTGGAATCTGCTGCTTTTTTAAGAAAAAGCTTTTTATTATAGATGGCATTTTTTACTACCTCTGCCTCATCAATATAGTTTCCTGCAGGGATTACTGTAATGTCATGATTGCGATCAATCAGTGCTCTTCTAAATACCACCGAGGAAATATGCCCCTCGCCTACAGCCCTAAAACTAATAATCACCCTTTTTTCACCTTCTACCAAATCAGACTGGTCAGGATCTTCAACAACTGATGGATTAAAAAAAGCTGCTGATTCTATAGAATATTCATGAGTAAAATAGGAACCAATAAGTAGCTTATGGTATTTATCAAGTTCTTCGTAATCGAAGCCAGCGCTCTCGATACAGTCTTTTACCTTTTTACAATGCCTGTTCAGAATTTTGGTAATGCTTCTATGTCTTTTGGAATACTCTTGAAGTAAGGGTGATATAATATCAAAAACTTCAGTTTCTGTTAGCTCCATTACCTTTTTGATAACTTCTATTGCCCGTTCATCACCATTAAAAAAGAATCGTGCAATTACGCGCTTTGGATCGGGATAAACCTTTACAGGCTTTCGTTCTATTAATAATCTCATAGTGTTATAACACTTTAGTAGGTACAATGATTTTATGAATATAATTTTTTTTAACGAAAGCGCCGTTATGGTTTGGCACATTTAAAATAAACTGGCGTAAATTCTGCCAGAATGCCCTTATAATTACTGACAATTATACAATAATAGTCAAATTGACTATATATTTACATGTTAATTAAATGACAATTAATAGTTAATTGTCACCCTAAAATAATATTGAAATCCATCATTAATTTTATTTCACTATCAATTAGTGAGTTACAAAAAAATACGATTCCAGCAAAATAAAGCAGATTATGTTTGGCACAGCTGTTGACTATAGAACGTAAATGGTCAGAATATAAAAACTAACAGATGACCAGATTATAAATTAAAAAATAAGAAAATGAAAAAATTATTATTATCATTAATTGCAGTTTCTGCATTAGCATTTACTACCCAGGCACAAACTGAAAAAGGAAAAATTATTGTTGGTGGTAACGTAGCATTTGATACAAATAAATCTGATGCAGATGGTGCTAAATCAAATACAAGTTTCGCAATTGTACCAAGCGTAGGATATTTTGTAAGCGATAACATTGCAGTTGGTACTGGCGTTGGTTATAGCTATGACAAACAAGTTGGTAAACTAGAAAACCAAGCTTTTGTAGTTAGTCCTTTTGGCCGTTATTATGCTAACTTATCTGAATCATTCAAATTCTTTGGTCAGTTATCTGTACCAATGGAATTCGGAACTGCTAAAACAGTAGATGCTGCTGGTAAAGTAGGCGATAAAGTTGGTTCTAGTACTGAAATTGGTGTTGCATTATCTCCAGGATTTGCTTTCTTCCCAACTAAAAAAATCGGTATCGAGTTTGCAGTTAACGGATTAAGCTATAACAACTACCGTCTAGAAAATGGTGATGGCGATAAGATAAAAGGTGCTGGTTCTGATTCATTCAGCTTTGGAGCTAACTTTTTCCAACCTAAATTAGGTATCCAATTCCACTTTTAATAGACTTTACATTTGGTTAGATAAAGAGCCCTTCGCTTTAGCGAGGGCTTTTTTTATGACTATCTTTTTTATTAAAAACTCATAATGGTTTCCTATTTTTGATCCACTAGCTTAATAGAAATGAAAAGAACTATATTATTTGCAATTGGGTTTGGATTTGTTTTATCCGCACAAGCACAGAACAGTGCATTAAAACCCTTAAAGGAAAATGCCGCAACCTCGGTTAAAAATCAAGGTCAGTCTGGAACTTGCTGGAACTACTCTACTACTTCCCTGATTGAATCTGAAGGACTGCGCAAAGGTTTAGGAGAGCTGAACCTATCGGAAATGTTTACTGCACGAAACGTTTACATAGAAAAAGCTAAGAATTACATTCTTCGTCAGGGTAAAGCACAGTTTGGTGAAGGTGGTCTTGGTCACGATTTAGTACATTCCATATCTCTTTATGGGGCAATGCCACAGGAGGCTTTTCAAGGTGTTAGCGGCGAAATCCCTGATCACACCGGATTGGAAACTGCACTAAAAACATATCTTGACGGCGTACTTAAAAAACGTTCGCTAGATAATGACTGGCTAAAAGGTTATGATCAAATTCTAGATCAGAAAATTGGGGTTCCACCAGCTAATTTTGATTATAAAGGCAAAAGTTATACTCCACAAACCTTTGCTAAAGAGGTGTTAAAATTTGATGCCAACGATTATGTAAACATCACTTCTTTTACTCACCATCCTTACTATAGCCAGTTTATTCTAGAAGCACCCGATAATTTCGCAAACGGATCGTTTTACAACCTTCCATTGGCAGAAATGGTAAACATGACAACCACTGCAGTAAAAAATGGATACACCATTATGTGGGATGCTGATGTGAGCAACAGAAACTTTCAGCAGAAAAAAGGGTATGCTATGTTATTCGCTGATACTTCGGATGCGAAACAACCTGAATTAAACCCTGATGTAAAAGAGACAGCATACACACCGGAGCTGCGTCAGCAATTGTATGAGAATTTAACCACTCAGGATGATCACCTTATGCATCTTATCGGTTTGGAGCAATCGGCAAATGGAAAGCTGTTCTACAAGGTTAAAAACTCATGGGGAGATGTTGGACCTCTTAAAGGTTATATAGAAGTATCGGAACCTTATTTTGCAATTAACACTGTAAGTCTGGTAGTGCCAAAAGCGGCACTTTCAAAGGAATTGAAAAGCAAGTTAGGTATAAAATAAAACTAATCCATAAAATAAAAAGGGGACTGATGCCCCCTTTTTATTTTATTTCTTTTGCTCTACTTCCCTATCCATCTCCAGTACATTTACCTGATCAGATTGAGAAAAATCACCAATCAAATACTTATTAAAGTGATCAGCCAGCTTCCAGAAAGCATACTCTGTTAAATCACCAAATGCATGGCGCTGCCCTGGTACAATAACAAATTCAAATCTTTTGCCGGCTTTCATTAAGGCATTAGCCACTCTGATGGTATTTGCCGGATGCACGTTATTGTCAACATCGCCTGTCATCAACATTAAATGACCTTTCAGGTTTTTAGCAAGATCAGGATTTTTATCAATGCTATATTTAAATGTAGTATCGCCTTTGGCTGAAACAATTTCTTTTACACCATGATGCTTTTCACTCCACCATCTGTTATAAATACTATTGTCGTGGTTTCCTGCATTTGATACCGCAGCTTTAAAGAAATCGGGATAAACAAGCATGGCAGCTGTCGACATAAAACCGCCACCAGAATGGCCTGTAATACCAACCTTCGTTGCATCAATAAACGAGTACTTATCTGCCAGTTGTTCTACGGCAGCCTTTTTGTCAGCCAAACCATAGTCACGTAGGTTTCCATAACCATAGGTATGATACCATTTAGATCTTGCAGGATTTCCTCCTCTATTCCCCACAGTAATTACCACATAACCAAACTGCGCTAAGCGATCAGTTCTATCCATGCTTTTACTAAATGACTTGTTTACAGCCTCGGTTTGAGGGCCAGGATACACATATTCTATGATCGGATATTTTTTGGCTGGATCAAAATCAAAAGGTTTATACATTACTCCGTAAATATCCGTAACACCATCATCAGCCTTTACTTTAAAAGGTTCCGGAAATTTATAACCTGTAGCCATTAATAAAGAAAGGTCAGCTGTTTCAAGGTCCATCACCTTTTTACCCGTATTATCCATCAATACAGATTTAGGAACCGTATTAACTTTAGAGAAGTTATTTACGAAAAACTTGTTCTCATCGTTCATGTTTACAGCATGATCAAAATCGCCTGGATTTAGAAGTTTCATTCCAGATCCATCAAAATTAATACGGTATAAGTGTAGGTAATAAGGATCTTCTTTAGTCTCTCGGCCATTTGCAGTAAAATACAATACTCTATTTTTTTCGTCGATATTCACGATGCTTTCGCAATGGAAAGCACCTTTGGTAATTTGGTTCTTTAATTTACCATTGCCATCGAAAAGGTAAAAATGTGCCCATCCATCTCTTTCAGACCAATGGATAATTTCTTTTCCATTGTTTACCAGACCCGGGCGATTAATTTCAACATAAGTGTTAAAGCGTTCATCAATTACCGGAGTTACTACATCTGTATTAATATCAACAGTACATACATCAACACGTTTTAAATCTCTGCTGGTACGCGAAAGATAAATTTTACTGTTATTACCCAACCATATTGAAGGTCTGAATTCATTGTCACGATCTTTATTTAAAGAGGGTGCTCCCCAAACAGATACACTCTGATCTTTAAAAGCTGCGATGTTTAGTTTCTTGAAGGTTTTGCTGGCAAAATTGAATAAAAGAAGTTCATCAATTGGTGCATCAGGCTCACCTGGCATTTGGTATTTATAGGTTTCTAATGTTGGTCTGCCGGCAGTAATATTGTTTACCACCCAAAGGTCTTTTACCTTACGGGAATCTGTCCTGTCGAGCACAAAATATTTTGCATCAGGCGACCATAACACATAAGCTCTACGTCTTTTCTTATTGTTTTTCTCTTGTTCTTCGTTATTTTCACCATCTCCGTCACTACCATAAGAATAAAACTTAACCCCATCCTTTGTTAGCTGATGCTCTACGATGGTACTATCATCTTCATTCTTTACCGCCTTTTTATAGTTTTCCTTATCCATCCAGTACAAGTTGTAATTTCTACTGAAGATAATTGCCGAGGAATCAGGTGCTACCGAGCCCCAAGACGGTTTTGCTTTAGGCTTGGTATAATTTGGGACTTCGGTAAGCTTTGCATTTGCAATATCATAGTTAAAGTAGAACACCTTTTTCTGCATTGAATCTGCATCTTTCTTATCCTTACGATCCTTTTTCAATTCATCAATGGTACTCTTTATTTCAAAACTGATTTGTTTCTCATCACTTGAAAATTTAAGGTTCTCCAGAGGCAGATGCTGGGCATCAAAAGGATCACGAATGATTGTGGTGATTTCTGCGGCAAGCTTTGCATTGTCAAAGATCTTCTTTTTGCTTTTAGCTGCAGGATCAACAAGATACCAAAGTTTACCGTTTGGTGTTTCGTATTCATACCAAAAACGATTGCTCAATTTTAACCAGTGCGGATCAACAGCTGTTGAGTAAATGATCTTTTTAAGTTTGTTGGGCGAAAACCGGGAAGCAAGCTGATAATTTGCCTTAGGTGCCTGGGTTGTGGTTTCTGTTATTGTAAAAGTTTTGGTTTGCGAAACCGCACTAAAACCCGCACTAATAAGCAATAAAAATACAATGTAAAGTTTCTTCATTTGAATTGTTAATTAAAACGGCTAAATTATTGATTAATACTAAAGAAGGATGAATCTTTATTTGTAATAAATGTGATAGTTAATGCAAAAAAATAGCGGTTGATTTCATAGTTTTGCCACAAATAATCATAAATGAAACAGCACCTTCTACCTTTATTAGCTGCAGCGGCAATTTTTACGGCCAGTTGCCAGTCTAAATCACAAACTAACACCGATAATACAGATGTTAAAGATACTTTAACACAAACCTCATCGAAGGAAGAAGTACAGACCACTAAAATTGATGTAAGCAAAATTAAAGTTGCTGATGCTAAAACCATACTTGCCCGCAAACAGGTACCTATCTTATGCTACCACCAGGTCCGTAACTGGAAACCAACAGATGGCAAGGTAGGTAAAGACTACATTGTTGAAATACAAAACTTTAAAGATCAGGTTAAAATGCTTGCCGATAGTGGCTATCACTCTATATTACCTGATGAGTTATATGCCTATTTGAATACAGGTGCTCCATTACCAAGCAAGCCGATCATGTTTACTTTTGATGATACAGACATGGATCAGTTTACAATTGCGGCCCCAACACTAAAAAAATACGGTTTTAAAGCGGTATATTTTATCATGACAGTATCTATTGGCCGTAAGGGTAAGTTTGTTGATTATATGACCAAAGAGCAGATAAAACAACTTTCTGATGATGGCAATATAATTGGAAGTCACACTTATGATCATAAGAATTTCAAGAAATATCAAGGAAAAGATTGGGAAGAACAACTAGATAAGCCTACCAAAAAACTGGAAGAGATTACCGGCAAAAAGATGACAGAATTTGCTTATCCTTTTGGCTTATGGAATGCTGAAGGGTTCGCTGAACTAAAAAAACGTGGGTTTAGGATGGCTTTTTCTCTTGCTGATAAACGCGATCAGAATTACCCGTTATACACAGTAAGAAGAATTATTGCGAGTGGTTACTGGAGTCCTAAAACCCTACATAACAGCATAGTAAAAAGTTTCTAATGAAAATACTTTTAAGTCTGGGTGCTGGCTTAATGATACTAGCTTCAGCATGCACAAATGCCGGTCAAAGTCAAACTAGCTCCGCTTCAGCGAATCCTGATAAAGACACTGCCCAAATTAATAACGCCCCTAAAAAGGAAGCTACTGCGGCCGAGGTTTTAAGCAGAAAGGAAGTTCCTGTTCTTTGTTATCATCAAATTAGAGATTGGAAAGCAAGTGATTCGAAACGCGCGCATGATGACATTATCCCTCCTACAAATTTTAAACAGCATATTAAAATGCTTGCAGACAGTGGGTACCATACCATTTTGCCCGACCAGCTTTATGATTATCTGAATTATGGAGCTAAACTTCCAGAAAAACCAATCATTATTAGTTTTGATGATACAGATTTGGATCAGTTTACTATTGCAGCACCCGAGTTAAAAAAATATGGTTTTAAGGGTGTATTTTTTATCATGACGGTATCTATTGGAAGACCAAGATACATGAGCAAAGCGCAAATAAAAACCCTTGCAGATGAGGGCCATGTTATTGCGAGCCACACCTGGAACCATAAAAATTTCACTGAGTTTACTGATGAAGATTGGGAAGTTCAAATAGATAAACCGACCAAAACATTAGAAACAATTACAGGCAAAAAGGTTGAATATTTTGCCTATCCTTATGGAGTATGGAAACCAGAAACCTTACATAAATTAAAAGAGCACGGGTTTAAAGCGGCATTTATCTTATCAACAAAGAGAGATGAGACTAATCCGCTTTTTACCATCCGACGTATTATTGATCCAGGAACTTATACGGCTAAGAACCTTTATCATAGTATAAATAAAAGTTTTAAATAGTTTAAGCTACGGCCTCAACAACAAATTTCTTATCGTTAAAGCTAAACGCATCACCTTTTTTCTTATCCAAAAGCAATTTGCCTATTGGAGATGAAGGGGAAATGGCAAAAATAGCCTTACCATCAAGAGTTAGCTGACCTGCACTAACACTAATGTAAAAGCTCCCGTTGTTGGTATATACCAAACTCCCATGTCTTATGATTTCGGACCCGGGATTTATCTCAATACTTTTTAGCAATCTTAAATTATCCTGAGCGTCTATTAGAAGACGCTTGTTTCTGTCAATATCCTGCTGCATCATTTCTCTGCTGGTTTCATACTTGTCTCCCGCACTGCTTTTAGTATCATCATTACTAGCTTCGCGCGCCTGTTGCAATGCAACTTCAGCAGTCTGAATTCTTTGCTCTATAAAGTTTAAACAAAGTCGATATAGTGTTTCTTTAATATCCTGCATAAATTATGATTCTATCCATTTAATCTTTTCTTCAATAGGAGTACGCATTGCGTCCCTGGGTTCTTCGTTATGGTATCCCATATAAAAAAGCCCAAAACATTTTTCTTGTTCCCCTAAGTTAAGATAATCCTTCAGATCTGCAATCATTCCCGGTGAACTCCAGTAAGCCCCCACATTTAAGGCCTCGGCAGTAAGTGCCATATTCTGAACTGCACAGGCAAGGGCTGCAAGTTCTTCCCATTCAGGTACTTTATCTGAATGCAACTCTGCATTTAATGTAATTATACAACTGGCTTGTTGTGCCTTTTCAAGAATGCTATCGTACTTCTTCTGTAAAAACTGATGAGCTGGTGTAGTTTCTTTATACAAGCGAGCAAGCTCTTTACCAAACTTAATTTTTCCCTCGTTTCTGAAAACGATGAAGCGCCATGGTTGTGTTAACTTATGTGTAGGTGCATAATTTGCACTTTCCAAAATTTGCTTTATTACCTCAACAGGTATCTCCTGAGTAGTATAACTCACCGGAAAAATACTCCGTCTACGTTTAATAATCCTACTTAAAATTTCTATTTCTTGTTCCATTCCAATATCTCTTCCAAATGTTATGCTAATTTTTTAATTATAGCACGTAAATGGCAAAAATAGAACTTATGCCCTATGGAAATGTTTGTGCCGTGTAATAGTTTTAGCATTAAACTTTCTTCTGGACCTTCATTAATTGCTTTCTAATTTGCTTAGCTCTGCCAAAAAACGCAACACTTTCAATATCAACCAGGTAATCGATAGTTTCAAGTAACTCGTCTTTAATCCAATCGTACCGTGGTGCCAGATTTGCCAGGGTTTGCATACAGTGGACTTTGGTGGCCACAAGCACCTCTGTATCAACAAGCCAGGTAAACAAAATATCAATCACAGGTTCAAAATCTGTTATTGCAGCTTTATCTTTATATACATGCTGAGCCTTTCTATCAGTTAGCAAAGCGATAATTTTAGCGTAATGCCTCATCGCTGAAGGATTCTTCTGTTTGGCCAATAATGATATAAGCTCTGGTATATAGCCAACAAAAAGGTCAGGCTTATGTGTCATCAAATACTCTAACATCCAGGCAGCCCTAAAAGCAACTTCTTTTTTCTTATGAAAACTAATATCCAGCAAGTCAGCTATATTTAGATCATTACCTTCAATAATACCAGTTAAATTGTTCACCATCTGAAACTCCATTGATGTACTAAGCCTTGCTATTAACTCTTCCTTATTCACATTAATTATTTTAAATCAACATCTGATTTTCTAATTTAGAAATTTTGAACTTTAAACTTATATAAAACCACCAGACATCTGGCAGATCGCTAAAAACCTTAATGATTTTATAAATAATGCCTACCTTTGCAACTTATTTTTCAGCAATATGATTTCAGTTTCAAATTTATCACTCCGTTACGGAAAACGCACTTTATTCGAAGATGTTAACCTAAAATTTAATCATGGCAACTGCTATGGTGTAATTGGCGCCAACGGGGCTGGTAAATCAACATTTCTTAAAATTCTTTCTGGCGAAGTAAACCAAACTACCGGTAGTGTAGCTTTTACTCCTGGAGAACGAATGGCCGTTTTAAAACAAAACCACTATGAGTTTGATGAATTTAGTGTAATTGAAACTGTAATGATGGGTCACAAGGAATTGTACGAAATCATGAAAGAAAAAGATGCGATCTATTTAAAAGAGGACTTTTCTGATAAAGATGGTGAGCGTGCAGGGGAACTGGAAAATAGATTTGCCGAGATGGATGGATGGAATATGGAAAGTAATGCCGCCACCATGCTTAGCAACTTAGGTATTAAAGAAGAACATCACTATAAACAGTTAAAGGAACTTGATGGTAACCAAAAAGTACGTGTGTTATTGGCACAAGCTTTATTTGGAAATCCCGACATTTTATTACTGGATGAGCCTACCAACGATTTGGATATCGACACGATTGCATGGTTGGAAAACTTCCTTGCTGATTATCAGAACATTGTATTAGTGGTATCTCACGACAGGCACTTTTTAGATGCAGTTTGTACGCACATCGTTGATATCGATTTCAGCAAAATGAGTATTTATTCTGGTAACTATACTTTCTGGTATGAATCCAGTCAGCTTGCTTTAAAACAACGCAGTGATCAGAATAAAAAACTGGAAGAGAAAGTTAAAGAGCTTCAGGAATTTATTCAGCGCTTTAGTGCCAATGCTTCTAAGTCAAAGCAAGCAACTTCACGTAAAAAAGCATTAGATAAAATCGATATCTCGGAGATTAAAGCTTCAAGCAGAAAATATCCTGCTATTCTATTTAATAATCTTGGCAGAGAAGCTGGAGATCAGATTTTACAGGTAGAAAACCTTTCTTGTACTTTAAACGGTGATGTGATGTTTAAAAACATCAACTTCATGGTTAACAAAGGTGATAAGATCGCCGTTCTATCTCAAAACAGTCTTGCAACTACAGCTTTTTACAATGTATTAACCGGACGTGAGAAAAATTATACAGGCGAATTTAAGTTTGGAGTAACCATTAATGTGGCTGATATCCCTAACGATAATACACCATATTTTGCAGGCAAGGATGAGAATTTGGTTGACTGGCTTCGTGAATATTCAGGAACAGATCAGGATGAGCAGTTTGTAAGAAGTTTCCTTGGCAGAATGCTTTTTTCTGGCGAAGAGGTGCTTAAAAATGTAAAGGTATTATCAGGTGGTGAGAAAATGCGTTGTATGTTCTCTCAAATGATGTTAAGACATGCGAATCTGTTGTTATTCGATGAGCCAACCAATCACCTTGACCTTGAATCTATTACTGCATTAAACAACGGTTTAAAAGATTTTAAAGGAACAGCATTGTTTACCTCACGAGATCATGCATTAACAGAATCTGTAGCAACCCGTATTATTGAATTAACTCCTAACGGAACGATTGATAAGATGATGACCTACGATGAGTATATTTCAAGTGAAGATGTAGCAGCTTTGCGTGCTTCATTATATAAAACAAAATAAAGAAAACCTATTTCATTTCGAACAAGAAAGGCCATTTTGTAATTCAAAATGGCCTTTCTTGTTCGAAATGAGTATCTTCGCGTTTTGCGAATTATGAATATGAAACTGGAAGAACAGCTACTTGAAAGAAGTGAGAATAAGTGTGAATTATGTGGATCTGAGGACAATCTTAGCATCTATGAGGTTCCCCCTCAAACTCAAAATACAGCAGAAGAATGTGTTGTAACATGCGGAAAGTGTTTAGCACAGATTGAAAAAAAAGAGGTATTAGACAGCAAACACTGGCAGTGCCTTAGTGGAAGTATGTGGAGTGAGGTTCCAGGAGTACAGGTAGTGAGCTGGCGCATGTTAAACAGATTAAGGCAGGAAAGCTGGGCAATTGATAATCTGGATATGATGTATCTTGATGATGAAACTTTGGCTTGGGCCAAAGCAACCGGTGATCACGAAAATGATTCTGCAGTGGAATTCCATAAGGATTCTAATAATAATGTGCTGGAAAACGGAGATACAGTAGTGATTATAAAAACACTTGATGTTAAAGGATCCAGTCTAAGCGCAAAACTTGGAACAGTGGTGAAAAACATTAAATTAGTTGATGATAATAAGGAGCAAATAGAAGGCCGTGTTGAAGGTCAGCTGATTGTTATTCTAACCAAATATGTACGGAAGCAAAGCTAATTGCAGCTATAAAATAAAGGCAGTAAAATTGGTCTAATTATGAAATCAATTGAGATTAAGTATTTTAAAGATTCTTTAAGTAGCGGAGAGATACCTTCAGGTTTGCCTGCACATTTGCAGGCGCTTTGGCATGAGGGAAAAGGTGACTGGAAAACAGCACACGATCTGATAGATCACCTAAGCGATAAACAGTCTGCTCACGTACATGCCTATCTACACAGAAAAGAGGGAGATGTATGGAATGCTGATTACTGGTATAACCGGGCAGGGCAATCGAGACCCAACGTTACTCTGGAAAAAGAATGGGAAGATCTGGTTTCATTGTATTTGTCATTATTACCAAATTCTACTGGTAATTAAAATGAATATGTATATTTAAATTCCTTAAATTATTTCATTATTAATTAGTTACTATGAGACACACTTACGCTCTTCTTTTGCTATTTATTGGCTTCTTGCCTAAAACCTTCGCCCAAACTCAACCAAATGGCGGCTCTGTTGCAGATGTAGCATTTATTCAAGGCCATTGGAAAGCTACTACTCCTGAAGGCCAATCTATTGAAGGAGTTTGGTTACAACCAGAAGGAGAAAACATACTGGGGTTTATGCGGATGATGAAAGCCGGTAAAGCTGATCTTTATGAAATATTAGCCTATGAGCAAACCGAACAAGGACTGGTCTCTATGGTAAAACATTTTAAACCAGGTCTTCTGGGTTTAGAGGAGAAAGACAAACACGATCGTTACAACTTTGTAGAAGCAAGTAAAGACCGTGCTATCTTTCAAAAAGAGGGCGAAAGCTTACGTATTCTATACGAAAAACGCTCCGCCAATCAATTTGTAATTGCCAGAGGCAACCTGCAAGACGGTAAATGGGCATTTAAAGACCTGTTTGTATTTAACCGTACTAAACCCTAAAGCGCGATCCTTTCATTTAGTCCTATTTCATTGATGAAATACTCGTCATGTGAGATCACCAGCAAAGTTCCTTTGTAATGTTTTATTGCTGAGGTTATAACCTCAAGGCTCTGAACATCCAGATTATTGGTAGGCTCATCTAAAATAATGAGCTCAGGAGAACTATTGCTTACCACTAGGCAGCAAAATATCAATTTCATCTTCTCCCCTCCACTAAGTTGTTTGCATGGCTTATTCCACATATCAATTTTGAAGATAAATTGGTGTAGCAATGTTTTAAGTCGGTGTTCTGGCAAGTGCTGTGAATTAAATTCCTGCACCTGTTCAAACACAGTTAGTTCATTATCTAATACTGAATACTCCTGATCAATGTAAAGATGCTTGAAATCAGCTATTGTTAAAGCACCCGCTGATGGTTTTACTTTACCCAATATCAATTTCAAAAGTGTAGTTTTCCCAGAGCCATTTTTACCAGAAATGGCAATCCTTTCGCCACTTCTAATCTGGAAATTCAATGGGTTCTCCCATAAACATCCGGAACTATAACCAAAATTCACATCCTCCGCCTTTATCAATATTTTGCCTGCGTGCAGATTTGAATTTTCAAAAGTCATTTTAAATTCCTTTACCTCAGGTAATTGCTGTTTAAGCTGCTGAAGGTTTTGCAAAATACCGTTAACCTTATCAGAGTGGACCTCCTGTAATTTGGATGTACTTTGTTCAGATCTGTTTTTAATCGTATTCATAAAAATTCTGGGAACGCCTTTCTTTATTTGTTTTTGATTCCCCCTTGAATTCTCTTTTTGTTTGCGTTCGGCTGCTTCTCTGGCAATTTGCTTAGCTTGTCGTAAAGCTTTTTCTTTCTGATCTGCCTGAGCCTCTAAAGCCATCAACCTCTCCTCCTTTTGCATTTTAAAGAACTCATAATTACCTCCATAAACCTCTACCCCACTTTGATTCAATTCAAAAGTAATATCAAGAAGATTAAGTAAAGTTCTATCATGGCTTACAACTATAGTAGTTGCTTTACTTGTCTGTATCAGATTATATAATTGTTCCCCGCTCTCTACATCAAGATGATTTGATGGTTCATCAAAAAGTATAACCGATGGTAAATGAATTGTAATACCTGATAAAAATACCTTGGTTTTCTCTCCTCCACTAATTGTTTTCATCGGTTGAGCTAATTCAATGTGTTGTATATTCCACAAACTAAGAGCTGCCAGAGCCCTCTCTTCAACATTCCAGTCGTCATCTAATTGGGCGAAATTGGTTAAAGAAGCATCGCCATTAAGTATTGCATGTAATGCTTCCACTTTACCGTCAATACCCAGGGCCTGGGCAACGGTTAAATCATCATACTGACCGAAATGCTGAGGAATATAAAAAGGTTTGCTTGTTGATGCAACATCTCCGGAAGCAGGTGCAACACGGCCTGCAAGAATCTCAAGCAGAGTAGATTTTCCAGAACCATTAGCACCTATTAAGGCTATCTTTTGCCCTTTAGAAACAGAAAAATTAATATCGCGGAACAGGCATTCCTTATTGGAATGCACATATGAAATTTGTTTAACTACAATACCCATAAAGCATCATTGATAAAAAGTAAAAAAATAAGATTTAAATTGTGCATAAGCACGAGACGGCTAGACAAGTACAGTGGTACTGTTTAGTATTTGAGCAAAAAAGGAAAAGCTACTGCTCTGTTTATAGGATCTTACATTTTTCTTAATGAATTACAACAATATAGATAAAATGACATTTGCCATCATCGTATATAGATGTTCTCAATGGGGTAATTAGTCGTTTATACGACAAAGGTAAATATTTTTTTAAGAAACGAGTATCGTCTGAACTATCAAATAACTAAATTTTTATGAACCTGATGAAGAATCTGCTCATAATAATCTGCCAGTTTTGAAAAATCTTTTAGTGGATCAGGGGGATACATCAAAGCATTAAAGAACGTTTCGATATCCCTTTCTGTAGTCAGAATCACTTCGTCTTTTATCATTTCAACATGCTCATTCAGAGCGTCTATACCCTGCTTTTTCATAAAAAACTTTTGATATACTAATATACTAAATAATCAGATTATTTGCTAAAATTTTAGCTACTTATAATTACGGTTCGCCCATTTAATACATGGTTCTATCCATTGCGACAAAGGCTTAAATAAAAAACCATGCTTCAATCCCGTGTTTAGCTCTATTTCTTTAAAGTGCAAAACCTTTAAATTAGATGTTTCTTT
>NZ_CAMLHF010000069.1 GCF_946479715.1 uncultured Pedobacter sp.
AGATTGGCAGAAGGAGATGATTGGCGGAACTGCGCATTATAGCGATTATCAGGCTTCTGTATCTGGTGGGACTAATAATGTTCAATACATAGTTGGTGGAAATTTTCATAAAGAGAACACCGTATTCCCTGGGCAAACCGGAGATAATAAAGCAAACGCGCATTTTAGTATATCAGGAAGTTCTTCTGATCAAAAGTTCAAAACAACACTTACTGGTTCTTACATGAGCAATTGGAATAACTA
Organism: uncultured Pedobacter sp.; assembly: GCF_946479715.1. Next base: position 244 of record NZ_CAMLHF010000069.1, read on the forward strand.
TGCTCGTGAGGATTATACAAAATATATTACTTTATCACCTGTTTTACCAAAACCTTTCAAGGAAGATGGAAGCCTCAATTGGGAACCTTTGATAGGGTTTGGTTTTGATGATTTTCAATTTGCCAGTTTTTCCAATCCATACAGTAAATCTTTTCAACCCTTTTCTTCCAAGGTTAATAGTTTGACGACCAGTAGTATCATTAGCTATAGATTGTTGCCATTTCTATCTTTAAAAGCGAATGTAGGTTATAGCTCGCTAGTTGGCGATTCTTATATAGCAGTTAATCCTTACTCATCACTACCTTCAAACGATGTCGTAAATGGTACAATTCTCCGGGAATCTCAGTTTAATTCTAGTAATATTCAATCATTTAGTTTTGAACCTCAGATAAATCTGATAAAATCTGTTTCCAAAGGGATTTTGAATGTGTTAATAGGCGGCTCATATCAGAGTTCCAATAATCAAGCACAAAACATCATTGCAAGTGGATTTAGTATTGACAATTTAATGCAGAATCCTGGTGCTGCAACTACTTATTTAGTCGGAAAAGGTAGTTCTGAATATAAATATGTAGCCTTGTTTAGTCGACTTACTTATGATTGGGACAAAAAGTATCTTATTAATTTAAATTTTCGTAGAGATGGCAGCAGCAGGTTTGGCCCACGAAATCAATTTGGAAACTTCGCTTCTGTTGGGACTGCATGGATATTTACTGAAGAGAATTTTGTTAAGCATAGTATGCCCTTCTTAAGTTTTGGAAAACTTAGGGCAAGTTATGGGGCTTCTGGTAATGATGGAATTCCAAACTATGCCTACCTGGACCGTTATAATTTGGTTAATGGAAATTACCAGGGCGTTAAAGGCTTATCAACTCAAGGCTTATTTAATCCTTACTATTCATGGGAGATTACAAGGAAAGGTGAGGTTGCTTTAGAATTGGGATTCTTAAAAGATCGGATCCTACTTCAAAGTGCTTATTACCGAAATAGGTCATCAAACCAATTAGTAACGCAACCGTTACCTTCTATGTCTGGCCCAGGAAGCTTAATTGTAAATCTACCGGCTTTAATCCAAAACAGTGGAATGGAGGTGTCGTTAAATACAATAAATATAAAGACACAGGATTTTACCTGGTCAACATCTTTTAATATAAGTCAAAACAAAAATAAACTTGTTGATTTTCCAAATATTGAACAATCAACATTTTACACTTATTTGGGCTATCGAATTGGTGAGCCTATTGGAATTACTTCAACCTATAAATTAATGGGTGTTAATCAAAACACCGGGCAATACCAATTCTTAGATCACAATGGAAATTTAGTTTCAAATCCATCCGATCCTGCTGATAGGATTGTAACTATTAATACAGCACCAAAGTATTTTGGTGGTATATCAAACAGTTTTTCTTATAAGAATTTTAGTATAGATGTGTTCTTCCAGGCAGTCAAGCAGGTTGGAAAGAATTACTTATTTAGTTTTGGGAATATGCCAGGATATATGAATGCTGGTAATCTAAGTAATCAACCAATAGAGGTCTTGCTGCGATGGCAAAAATTAGGGGATGTATCTTCAGTCCAGGGATTTTCTGGAAATGTAGACTTTTTAGAATCCTATAATAAAGCAAACAATAGTGATCAGTCTTATTCGGATGCATCTTTTATCAGACTTAAAAATTTATCGATGTCTTATATGATAACTAATTTTCTAAAGAATAAGAGTGCGTCTGGAAACATGAAAATCTTTGTTCAAGGCCAAAATTTATTCACTATCACAAAGTTTAAAGGGCTAGATCCAGAAAACCAAAGTGTTACTTCATTGCCTCCATTAAGAATTATTACCGGGGGTATTCAACTCACATTTTAATACTGACATCATGTATACAAAAAATAAACTATCAAAGTATATAATAGCTTATAGTATTGCCGTTTTGCTTTTGCTCGTATATGGGTGTAAGAAACTTATTGAGGTCCAGACTCCGATTGACCAGGTAATAAGTAGAGAGGTCTATAATAATTCATCAACTGCAACTGGAGTGTTAACAGGCATTTATTTCAATATGAGTGAAGGTAGTTTTGCTGCAGGAGGCGGTGGGATTTCGGCCTTTTCTGGTTTTTCATCCGATGAATTGACCATAAACAATATTAATAATAATGATTTTCAGGAGCGTGTTTTTAAAAATAATTTATCAGCAACTATTTTGACCCCTGGTTTATGGGGACAGTTATATCTTTACATTTTTAGAGTGAATGCTGCATTAGAAGGACTTTCTACCTCATCTAAGTTGCCAAGTAAAGTAAAAAAACAGTTGATTGGCGAAGCTAAATTTTTAAGGGCATTCTATTTCTTTAATCTTATTAATTTATATGGAGATGCCCCATTAGTTCTTACAACCGACTATAAGTTAACAAGCATTGCAGCTAGAACTCCAATGTCAGAAGTTTATAGCCAGATTGAGAAAGATTTACTAGAAGCTAAAGAAACCTTAAGTCAAAATTTTGTTGGGGCTGATGCAGTCTCGCTAACACAAGAGCGAATTCGACCAACTAAAGCAGCTGCCACAGCTTTATTGGCGAGGGTGTACCTGTATGAGTCAGAATGGCAAAAGGCGGAAATTGAAGCTACAGAAATTATAACTAATCCCAATTTTGAATTGTTGCCTGATTTAAAACAGATCTTTCTAAAAAATAGCAGAGAAGCCATCTGGCAATTGCAACCTGTTCATATCGGATTAGGTACGCCCGACGGAATGTTCTTTAGCCCAATTGGGGGTACCGATATAAGGAATATACTTTCTTTAAGTAAATTCGTGAATAATACATTTGAGATCGGTGATCTTCGAAAATTGAATTGGGTAGATAGTATTCTTGTTGGCGGCAATTATTATCCCTATCCAGCCAAGTATAAAGTTCAAATTCAACAAGATTTAACGGAGTATCAGATGGTTCTAAGAATTGGGGAACAATACTTAATTCGAGCAGAGGCAAGAGCGCATTTAAATAGGTTAAGCGGAGTGAATAGCGCATTAGAAGATTTGAATGCGATTAGAACACGTGCGAATTTAACTCAAATTACAACCGGTTCTATGGATGATATTCTTTCGTTGATCTATAAAGAACGACGGTACGAACTCTTTACAGAGGGCCACCGTTGGTTTGATTTAAAACGTACCGGGACAATCAATGAAGTGATGCCTATAGTAGCGACAAGCAAAGGAGGCAGTTGGAATGCTAATAAGCAACTGTATCCTATTCCACAGGATGATATCAATAAAAATCCAAATTTGCGCGGGCATCAAAACCCAGGGTACTAAGCAATTTACACAGTTAGAGCTCTGCTTTAGCTGATGATTTTTAACTTTTTAATAGTAACACACAATGAAACCAATTATTTCACTAATCATACTATGCTCACTTTTATTTTTCGAGGGGCTAGCCCAAAATATTTCAAGTAAGCCTCCTTTGGCATTAGACACTTACAAAAACTGGCAACGCTTACACCAATACGCAATTACCAACGACGGGAATTTTACTGTCTATCGACATGGTCCTGTAAAAGAAGGTTATGATGTGATGGTGATCCAGTCAAACAAGAACAAGGATTACAGAATTGAAATACCGAGAGTAATTGATTTTGATGGGTTTACAGATGATAGTAAAAAAATCATTTATAAACTACCCGGCGATAGTCTTGCTATATATGATCTGTATGTTAAAACAACGGTTTATTTCGTAAACGTTAAAGACTTTAAATCTTTTAGCATTGGGAAAAGCCAATTTTTGCTTTATAGCTTACAACGTAAAGACTTAAAAGGAGTTGTTTTAAAACGGATTGATACTGATTGGAGTATGAGCTTTTCAAATGCAGAAAGTTATTTTTTAGGGAAAAAGAACAATCTATTACTACTTAATATGGGCAATTGTTTAATGGAATTCAACATGTTGACTTTTAAAAGTAAAGTGATCTTTGAAGGTAATTCCGCAAACTATGCTTTTGACCGAGATGGTAACCAGCTGGTATTTTTAACAGAAAATCAGGTTAATGAAGAAATCCGCTACTCTTTGATGTATTATAAGAAGGGAATGACAAAGGCTGAAGTAAAGTTAAATAATAACGATCTGAAAACTAATGATCTTTGGGGTATAGCAAACAGACAGCCATACTTTAGCCAAATAGGGGATAGGATATTTTTTCATGCGGACTTGAAAAATGAGAAAAAAGAGGCTAATAATGATAAACTAGAAGACGTCAAGATATGGAATTCACAAGATCGTATTGTTCAGGACAATTTAAATGATAAGAAAGAATACCTAGAAGAACTCAAAAAGCCAGTCTTAATGGTGATTAATATCAACACAAATAAGGTCATCCAACTAGTACGAAGAAATGAAACTGTGTGGAATGCCAGTACCGACAAATACTTACTGGTTCAACATGAAGCTGAAAGAACAGATGCTTTCTGGAAGCCAGAATGGACAAAGTCTTCTCTTTTTCTGGTGTCAACTACAGATGGTTCCAGGTATTTGGTTAAGGAAAACTATGAAAGAACAAGTACCCTGCAATTATCTCCCTCAGGGAAATATGTGTTTTATTTTGATCGTTCAAAGAAACAGTATATCAGCTACAATACCAAGACACATAGTTCCCGTATTATTTCTGGAGATGTACCTGTTTCGTTAAAATATGTTGCTCCTTTGGGTCTTGGATCTATAGAGGTCGGATTCGGGGGGTGTTTAGAAGATGAGAACTCGATATTCGTGTATGACAGGTTTGACATTTGGCAGCTGGATTCCGAAGGCACTAAACCACCGATCAACGTAACTGGTGGCTATGGGCGTAGAAACCACACGGCATTGAGATTAGTTAAAAATGATGACCACAGCATTTTTCGGAAAAATGAAGGGATTTTGTTGCAGGCATTCAATACTGAGAACAAAAACAATGGGTTTTATAGGCTTACTTTGAATTCTAATAAACTCGATTCATTGACGATGGGCCCTTATGTCTATTGTCTATCAAATACTTCATTGATAGAATCTTTTTCTCAAGATAATCAAGGAGCACTGCCTAAAAAAGCAAGGGATACCCAGGTCTATCTTGTCTATCGCATGAGCGCCAAGGAAAGCCCGAATTTATTTTTAAGTAGCGACTTGAAGACTTTTAGCCCTTTAACAAATATTAGGCCCGAACAGCAGTTTAACTGGTTGAATTCTGAACTGGTGAGATGGAAGATGTTTGACGGGAACCAGGGGGAAGGAATATTGTATAAACCTGAAAATTTTGATCCAAGAAGGAAATATCCCGTCATTTTTTATTACTATGAACACCTGTCGGATGTTTTGAACACATTTCCGGAACCTAGACTTACAAATGGTACACTTCCAATTAGTGAGTTTGTAAGTAATGGCTACATAGTGTTCATTCCCAGCATCTATTATAAGGTCGGGGAGCCGGGGCCTAGTGCATATAACTGTGTGGTTTCGGGAGCGAAATATCTTTCTGGTTTTCCATGGATAGATTCTGTTAAAATGGGATTACAGGGTTTTAGTTTCGGAGGGTTCCAAACAGGCTATATCACTACCCAAACCAACCTTTTTGCCGCAGCAGCTCCCGCTGCTGGTGTGTATGACATCATTTCAAGAATGTCAAACCCTGAAGGGGGCTATCACCACCCGGAAGCTGGGCAGGGACGGATCGGCGCAAGTTTATGGAACAATAAAGCTGCTTATATCAATAATTCTACGGTTTTTCAAGCAGATAAGATTAATACCCCATTGCTAATTGAGATCGGCGGTAAAGATACCAGAGTTGAACCGGGACAAGGCAGAGAACTTTTCAAGGCATTGAGACGGAACAATAAAAAGGTATGGATGCTTGAATACCCTAGTGAAGGCCACGGTCTCGGAGGAAAGCCAGCCGAGGATTACGGCTTTCGTTTAAAGCAGTTTTTTGATCATTACTTAAAAGATCAACCCATCCCAAAATGGATGGCAGAGCCAGGCAACAAAAGCTTGGAATTAAATACCCCAACAGAATCAAATAGGACCAAATAATTTATTCAGATAACATATGAAAGCTTTTAAATTGATAATAGTTTGTTTCCTAATCGGAACAAATATGAGTTATGGCCAAGGTATAAAATTTCAACAGCTAACAAGCTGGAAGGTGGTAAAAGAAAAAGCCATGAATGAAAATAAGTATATTTTTCTAGACCTTTTTGCTACATGGTGTGGTCCTTGTAAGGATATGGATAGAAATGTCTTTCCTTTAGCGGAAGTCGGCGCCTTCTATAATGATAAATTCATTTGCATTAAAGTACAGATGGACAAAACAAAGGATGATAATGCACTTGTAAAAGCTTGGTATGCACACGCGGAAAATATAAATAACCAGTATCAGATTCCCGGTTATCCAACTTACCTCTACTTTTCACCTAAAGGTGAGCTGGTGCATAAAGTTTCTGGATTAATGCCTGCGAAGCGTTTTCTTGCAGAGGGTAAGACGGCAATGATTTCCGATGACCAGTATACTTTTTTATTTGAGGAATATCAAAAGGGAAAGCTTGATACCTCTTCGTTTAAAAGGCTAGCCAGGCTGGCAGCTAAACTGGATCAAAAGGCGGCGTCGGACAAAATTTCGAGAGAATACATTAATCACCTAAATCCGGAAGCGCTCTATACATTAGACAATTTAATCTTTACAGCAGAATTTACAAAAAAGTCAAGTGATAAGGGGTTTGCCATTCTTTTAAAAGACTCCGTAAAAATTAAAGAAATCGTAAACGATGCTTATGGCCGAAATTTCATTAACCAGGTTGTTGACAATATCATTTACTCAGAGCAAGTCGCGGATCCTTTTCAAAAAAACAAGAAGATGACTTATGAAGAAATGAAGGCTAATCTAAGCCAATACGGCAAACGTGGCATGGCTATATATACTGAAAAGATTATACCTATAGTAATTAACAATGAAGAAATCGTGCCCTTGTTAAAAGAAGGGAGTAACCCTGATTGGAATAAAGTTGAAAAGGATTTGGTAGCGAAATACGGGAACAGGGCACAAAAGATTGTATGGGGAAGCATTGCTTATTTTTATTATAGAAAGAAAGATGTAACGAATTTCGTCCTCAGGAAGAATATGATCCTTAAAAAGTATCCAGGAGAGATCAGTAATTCCACGCTTAATAATGATGCATGGTTTGTCTTTGAGCATGCTAAAGGAAAAAAGGATTTGCTTGCGGCTCTGGCCTGGAGCAAGAAAGTTATAACAGAAGAACCTGAAAGTTCAGTAAATTGGGATACTTACGCGAACCTGCTATACAGGGTTGGAAATACAAAAGATGCATTGATCTGGCAAAAGAAGGCCGTTGATGCAGATCCAAACCATAAAGAAATTTCGGCTAATTACCAGAAGATGTTGCAGAACAGGCCTACCTGGCCGGATAATTCAGGTACTAAAAATTAAGACCATGAAGATAAAAAAATCAATCAGGGTAACGGTGTTGATCTTTGTCATGATTTACTTCTCGAAACCTAGTATAGCACAGCAATCCACTTTTTCAGGATCCTGGGGACTGAACAAAGAAAAGTCAGATTTAGGTGGTTTGGGAGTAGATATTGCCGCGCCAAAGGTAATTGAAGTATTGGTTAAAGGAGATTCAATAACGGTAAAAAGAACTTTTGCAGACAAGCAGCCCTTTATAGAAGCCTTGATTTCTGGCGGAAAAGAAGTAGAAACACTCCCTGACGGAAATCTATTAAAACGTGCCAAAGTTCAGTATGTTAAAGATAAGCCGGAGATAATATTCAACTGGTATTATGAGGTTAGTGGTAATCAATGGAACTATAAGCGGGTTGAAAATTGGAGTATATCAGAAGAGGGGAAACTGCTGACGATAGAAAGAATAACAACATTGCCAGACAAGATAGATAAAGTACTGGCGGTCTATCTAAAGGCAACAAAGTAGAAAACTCTTGGCTGCTAAATCTCTTTTCTCATTCAAGAAGAAACTGAAAATGTCGATAAATACAAATGATAAATCAATATTATTTTATGAAAACGTTAAAATTTAACTTACCTCTAATTGCTGCCCTTATTGCGGGCATATCAACACAGACAATAGAAAAAGAAAACATATAAAGTAACAATTATGAATAAAACGATAACAAATCATCTACTAATGTTTGAGGCAATAATAGGACAAATACTAAAATTGAAAGTAACTGAGGGGAATTCTATTGGCATTGGTTTGCAGCTATATTGCACTTTTACTGAACTAACTGAGGAAGTTTACAACTTGCTGTTGGGAGATCCTGATTTTGCGGCAAAGGAAATGGAAGGTGGGTTGACAGAGATTGATAACATGATAGGTGAATGTTGTTTATTGAGTGTAGTGTATTCGCCCAATCCTGTTTTTGATGGCGTGGAGGAGGGAAGGCGGATGAAGGAGATGCTCGTTAGATTAGTAGCTAAAGATCTGGCAAAGTTGAAAGAACTCTTTACAGATATTAAAGCAATCCCTGATTTTAAGATTTAGTGATGGATTAATTTTTAAGGATATGTATTTAGAATACGTCAATACTGAAACGCTCTTTTTGTTTACCACTCCAGAAGTAGAATACATTCGCCTGACGCCGGATGTGCAGTTGGTGGACAGGCTGGAAAGGCTAATTGAGGTTGATTTTAGACAGCATAAGAACCGGTTGTTTTATGCGAGGAAATTGGAGATTTCGATATGTAGCTTGGATAAGTTAGCAAAGGCTCATTTAGGGAAATCGGTATATGAGTTGATACAGAATAGGGTTCATGAAGAGGCGAAAAGGTTGCTTCGCGGGAGTGGGATTTCTATTAAAGAGATTACGTATGAGCTTGGGATTTCTGATCAGGCGTATTTCTGTAGGTGCTTTAAGAAGATTACGGGGCTGACGCCGCGGGGGTATAGAGTGAAAGAGAGGGGTTTTTGAGGTCGCAATTTGCGACCTCAAAAAAGAAGCAACTGAACTGGTCATAATCTGTGACCAGTTCAGTTCAATGAAGCATTTAATAGCTAAACCAATAAATTTCATGTGAAAAATAAAAAAATGATGAAACCGATTTTATTAATAGTAACAGTATTTTTTGCACAAACCATTTTTGCTCAACAAAAATTTGGGCATGTAAATGTGGAGTCTGTTTTTTTAGCCATGCCCGAGGCAAAGAGTGCACAGACGAATCTTGAAGCGTTTAGTAAATTGAAAAGTGATGAAATAGATAAGATGCAAAAGGAGTACCAGATAAATTATGATAATGCTGTTGCCAAGAATAAGACGTTAAATGAGTCAAACAAGGATGTCGTATTAAAGGAACTTGAAGTGTTGTCTATTGAGCTGGAATCTTTGAAGAAACGAATTGAGGACGCGGCCAAAAAAGCTCAAGAGGAGGTGATTAGGAGACAAGGGGAACTTTTTACACCAGTAAACGCAAAGTTTATGACGGCGTTAAAATCTGTTTATAAGGAAAAAACTTTAAGTTATGTATTCTCTGTATCAGGTCGTGAGGGAGATAGCAACTTGTTATTGTGGGACAATGGAATAGATCTAACTGAAGATGTTAAAAAGAAATTGGGGTTGTCTAAATAAAGGGTTTAAGGTTACGGAGCAGATGACTCGGGGGATAGGAGGTTGGGAGGACTTAGTGGTAGATTTAATATTTAGACTGGAGAATGAAGGAGAGGGGTTTTTGAGGTCACAATTTGTGACCTCAAAAGAAAACAGAAGGGAACCACGTTGGAAGTTCTTTGAAAATATTGGGGTTTTTATCAAATATTTTATTATTGGTATAAAATATATCTTTTTGGTTAATTTATGGCTTTTGTATATGTTTGTTTTAGCATTTAGGCTACAAATTAAATATGACGGCAATAGAAGCAATCACTCAGGAAACGATACAGAATAAGATTTTTACGATTCGTGGTAAACAGGTAATGATTGATAGGGATTTGGCGGTGTTGTATGGGGTAGAGACGAAAGTACTTAATCAGGCGGTTAGGCGAAATTTAGACAGATTTCCTGAAAATTTTATGTTTCAGCTTAACAAAGAAGAGTTTGAATCTTTAAGGTCACAATTTGTGACCTTAAAGGACAATAGAGGGGCTCATAGTAAATACTTATCTACTGTTTTTACTGAGCACGGAGTATTAATGCTCAGCTCTGTATTAAGAAGTGAAACTGCATTGAAAGTAAGTATTCAGATTATGAATGCGTTTGTAGAGATGAGGAGGTTTTTGAGGGATAATGCGGAGGTGTTTGTAAGGTTGGAGAATGTGGAACGGAAACAGCTTAGGGCTGATGAGAACTTTGATAAGATCTTTAATGCATTGCAAAGTAAGGAGTTGAAACCGAAGCAAGGTATATTCTATGATGGGCAGGTATTTGATGCCTATAGTTTTATAGCTGATTTGGTGAGGGAAGCGAAGACATCAATTGTGCTAATTGATAACTACGTTGATGATACGGTACTTCGATTATTTGCTAAACGCAAACAAGGCGTTTCATTGACCATTTATACCAAAAAGGACTCTATACTTAATTTGGATATAGTTAAATATAAAACCCAATATGGCCCCGTTGGGGTTAAAGAATTTAAAGCTTCGCATGATAGGTTTTTGATTCTGGATGGTACGGTGGTTTATCACATCGGTGCTTCTTTAAAGGATTTGGGGTTGAAATGGTTTGCGTTTTCGAAAATGGAGATTGCAGCTCTGGATTTGTTAAGTAAAATAAGATAATAATACTACCATGGTTTTTCACGGTTTTAAATGGATTTAAAAAAGCAAAAAATGACATGATTAACTATGAAAATGGGATCCTGAAATAAATTCAGGATGACGAGGCGCGAATTGGCATAACCAAGAGATCTCTCCTATCGTCGAGATGACGAAGCGATAATGAGATGACGAAGTGATAATGAGATGACGAAGTGATAGCAGGATAACGGGAGGGGACGACTTGGCGATAGTGAGATGACGGAGAGGGATGACGGGACGATAATGAGATGACGGGAAGGGATGATGAGGTGTGCATAGCGACTTAAATTAAACTAAACACCCTATTATTTTTATGAAAAAACGAAAACCCATTGTATTAACAGATGAGATGATATTGCAATGGAAAAAAAGTACAGTAGATTACCTGAAAGGGCTCTATGGAGCACCATTAAATGAATTAGAATATGCATTGATGTCGCAGGGGTATTTAAGGCCCCAATTTAAGCGAAAGGGGAGCTTTTTGCTTGAACCCGGTATGCTGGTTAACGAAGCCTGGTACCTGAAAAAAGGACTGGCAATACTTTATGGCTTTGAACGTAAAACAGAATCAATGAACATTTATTACATATGGGAAGCCGATTCTATTATTGTATTGTATGAGGAATTTATTAAACAGTTGCCAAACAAAGCGTTTTACATTGAACTGCTTGAGGATTGTGAACTTGTTAGTATAAGTAACCTTACCATGAGTGGCATTTACAAAGAACATACCGTAGCTCATGTGCTAACTCAGAGTATATTGAGTAAGCAAATAGAAAGAAGGACGATACAATGTGAGATATTGATGATGCCAAAACTTGATAGGCGAGAGGCTTTTGAAGAGCGATTTCCAAATCTGAGAGGCAGGCTTTCTATAGACCAGATCTGTGCATTTATTGGCATTAAGCCATCTACCTATGGGTATGCTAAAAATGGGGATTAACAAGCCCCAAAATTAGTGTTTCGGTTGTCTACAAACACCTTCTAGCCCTCCGTTTGGGGGGCTATTTTTGTATCATGATAACAGAGAAACTATTGTTTAATATTCACATGATGGGTGGCAATCGAGCCACCATCATCTTTAAATGCGATGATAATCCTTTTAGGATTGACAGGCTTTGCAATGCGCTTCAGTTTGTGGCCACCATGGAGCAACTAAGGAGGGCAATAGCTACAGGTGCGAAACAGAACTGCTATCATTTACTGACCAATGAACCGGGACATGAATGGATACTGGAATGCAGGTGTGCAAACGGGTTGGTAGCCCTGGAGCTTTGGTTTCAGAGTTCGGGATTCCGCGACACTTTGGAGACGAAGTTTATCTGGGAAGGTACTGTTGCAGAATTTGATAAAGCGGTATGCAGATTAACTGAGATACTGGAAATACAATGTAAAAAAAGAAGGGAAGGGGGTACGATGTTTTAGAAGTAAATAGGGACTAGTATGGCTTGCTTCGAGGAAGTGGAGTTAGAATTAACAAATCATTTAACAATAACAATAAATTTAAATTTTAAAAAATATGGGTAAATTTTCGAGAGGGATCCTTGGGGGATTCAGTGGTAAAGTTGGTAACGTAGTGGGCGTTAACAATGGTGGATCTTATTACATGCGCAGCTTGCCGAGCAAGAGCAAGAAACCACCTACCGAAGCGCAGTTAAGACAACGCCTGAAGTTCAGTCTGGTGCTTGCGTTTTTAAGGCCAATACGCACTTTGATTAGTGTAGGCTATCAGTCGTTTAAAAAGAAAGGTGGCACCTTTGGCGCGGCTACGGGTTATCTGTTAGAAAACGCGATAACTGGTGTGTATCCTGCTTTAAGCATCGATTATACTAAAGTTAAAGTGAGTAGGGGTAGTTTGCTTGGGGTAGCGAATCCGGAATTGGTGACTACGGCAGGTACTTCGGAAATTGAATTTAACTGGAGCAACAATGCGTTGGCCGGCACGATCAATGGAACGGATATGGCGACGCTTTTGGTGTACAGTGACGTGCTTGATGAGTACATTATGCTGGCGGGAGCGGCTCCAAGGAGCGCTGAGACTTTTTCGCTGGCTATTCCGCCAAGGTTGTTAGGCCAGGAGGTGTATTGCTGGATGAGCTTTGTGAGGGCTGATGGTAAACAGGCTAGCGATAGCAGGTATATGGGGAAGGTTCCGGTGATCTAGGCGTTCGTCATCTCGACGATAGGAGAGATCTCTTGTTCAGGTATAGTTCAAGAGGTCTCTCTCTGCGTTCGAGATGACGATCGCTTTAGATTGTTAAGTATGCTGGTTAGCTGTAGCACAGGGTTGTGAATGCTAATAAAATGTTTTTTTGATAATTTTATTTTGAAATATTACTAAAAATATTAGTAAATTTGTTTATTCAATTTTACCTATATGGGCAACAGACCTCAACGAGAACACAGACCGTTATTTGAATATTCAGGTAAGTATGAGCAAACGGTTAGAACAATAGATTTGATCAGAAAGATATTTAATAATGCGCTTAAGCAAAGGCTATGGGTGTTTGAGCCATCAGTGAAAAGATGGTTCAGTCCGGAAGAGTTCATGGAAATGTATGAACGGTATGACAACCTGGATCCGAAATGGATTGCAAAGATCGAAGTTCGCGATCCGATGGAGGGACTGGAAGCTGCGGATACGCAGGTTGAAAGTATACTTGCAAGAAAGGCCATATTGACGAAGAAGATTATAGACTATGAGCGGGCTAAACAGAAAAGTATGGAGGACTCGATAAAGGCAAGGCCAAAGGTTAAACAAATATAACCCTGATATTTTCTCATTCATTGCTGATTTTGCCCGCTTTAGCGATTAATTTAATGTTAAAGATGTTCTAATCAGTAACTTTGGGTATATGCAAGAGAAATTACCTGTAAAAAGAATGAACCGGCTAACCTGGTTGCTATCTGTGATCATAGGTATTATCTTTTACATTATCATTTCTCATGGTTCCCGCCAGGAGGACATTTATCCTTTTACCGGTTTTACCATATTTGGGATACTCATGATCGGCCATATTGATGTTCTTGTAATGGTTATTTTAGCAAGGCGTTTTGATGTGAAATCGAACCGATTTATGTGGTACAGGTGCCTGATAGGTTATCCCTTGAGCATATTGGTATACTTTGTTACCTGGCCTTTTGTAGCCCGAATGGCAAATGTAAGCTGGACATACACAGACTTAAATCTGTTTCTGGCATTTATAGGTTCGGGAATTGTGATCAATACCATGATCATTTTAATGCACGATTCGGTATTGCTGTATGAACATAAATTACACAGTGAACTGGAGCTTTCGAAGTTGAAAGCGGCTAATGCGGAAGCAAGTAATCTTCTGTTAAAACAGCAAATTCATCCTCACTTTCTGTTTAATGCTTTGAATACGTTAAAAGCATTGTACCACAAGGATGCTCATATTGCCGACGAGTACATTGTTCATATGGCGGGCTTTTTAAGGGCTTCCATTTACCATCATACTGATAATATTGCCAAATTGAAAGAGGAGGTTCAGGTATTAAATGACTATCTGGAAATGCAGCGGATAAGGTTTGGTACAGCGCTGGATTGTAGTATTGATGTGCCGGTTGAAACCCTGGAGCGTTATTACCTGCCCTCGTTTTCTTTGCAGCCTTTGCTGGAGAATGCGATTAAACACAATAATTTCACCTTGCTGGCTCCGCTAAAGGTTAGCATTACACAGGATGGTGACCGTTTGCTGATCAGCAATAACGTGCAAAAGAGGAACATCACCGTTGCATCTACCAATTACGGCCTGGCGAATCTTGCGGAAAGGTATAGGTTATGCTCTGGTGACGAGATTAAGATTATAGAGACAGATGACATCTTTTCAGTCAGTATAAAATTATTAAATTATGAAGATCGTAATCATTGAGGATGAAGTGGTTGTTGCAGACGACCTGGAAATGAATGTTAGGAAGCTGATTGACGAACCTTTGGAGATCGTGAAGTTAGGCTCAGTAAAAGAAAGTATTGCTTATTTTAAAGACAATGAGGCCCCGGATCTGATTTTTAGTGATATACAGTTAGGTGACGGACTGAGTTTTGAGATCTTTGTCGCAGAGCCCGTTTCGGCCCCCATAATTTTTTGTACGGCTTACGATGAATATGCCCTGGATGCGATTAAGGCCAATGGCATCGATTATATATTAAAGCCGTTTACGCGACAAATGCTGAATACTGCTCTGCAGAAATACATGCAGCTGAAGAAGATATTTTCGGCAGACCAAACCCCGCAGTATGAAACTTTGCTGAAGTTACTTTCGGGGAAAGAGGCTCAAAAAGCGGCTTCTATATTGGTATATCATCAGGATAAGATTATTCCTGTGAATCTGGATGATATTGCCATGTTCTATCTGGATAGTGAGCTTACGCATTTGCTGACCTTTTCGGGAAAGACTTATTATCCTAATAAAAATCTGGATGAGCTGGAGCGTTTGGCTGGTAGTGCTTTTTTTAGAGCTAACCGGCAATATCTGGTGTGCAGGAAGGCCATTATTGATGTTTCGAGTTTCTTTTCGAGGAAGCTATCCTTAAACTTAAATATCCCCTTTGCCGAAAAGGTAATTGTGAGCAAAGGGAAAGCTCCAATATTTTTGAAATGGCTGGCCAAAGGCACTAGTTAGATACGCTTTGGTAAGTGTGATTTTGAGTAGCTCTCTGATGTTCAGGGGGCTACTGCTGTTTTTGGGCTTTTCTTTCAGTCGGGTATATGCCATTTCCGGTATGACTTTGCCCGCTTCGGTCACATTTTGCATGAAGGGGGTTCCTGTTAACCTCACCTTTGATGTAAATAACCCGCTGGCGTGGTGGGGAGAAATCAAAAAGACATCAAAAATCAATAATTAAAAAACAGATGAAAAAGTTAGTATTAGTGTTAGTTGTTTTGGTTGCAGTAAGCACAAAAGGTTTTAGTCAGACCGCTGAAAACGCAGGTTTTGTTCAGAAATTGATGAAAAAGTTAGAATTTGGTATTACCGCAGGAGGTAATTACAGCAATTTTAGTGGTGCCAATTTTGACACGGAGGCGCTTCCTGGTTTCCATGCGGGACTTAGTGTTTCTTACAAGTTCACAGACAATTTCCTGGTAACAGAAGAATTTCTTTACTCGCTGCAAGGGGCTAAAGTAAAGACCGGGCAGTTTGCCGGACAGGATATAAAGCTGTCGTATGCTTCTGTGCCAATCCTTTTTAAGTACCGCACGAACTCGGGCTTTTATATAGAGGCTGGTCCGCAGGCAAGTTTTAAAGTTAAAGAAGACATTGGTGGGATTACAGATGCTAAATTTGCTAAGAAGATCGATTTTGGAGTGGCTGGAGGATTAGGGTTTCAGTCTAAAATGGGCTTAGGGATTGGTGCAAGATATGTTTATGGTATGCAGAAAGTTCAGGAAACGCCATCAGTGGCTTTAGGTGATTTGAAGAATAATAACATACAGGCTAGTATATTTTATACTTTTTAAACATTTGTTTATATATGTTGAGCTGTGTCGTCCTGGTGGGGCGACACAGCTTTTTTGTTATTTTACTACGGTAGCTTCTAGTTCAACTTTTAGTGTTTCAAAGAGGCTTGTTACTTCCATTAGGGTTGTTGCCTGTTTGATGTTGTGTTTAGCGATCCATTCTTGAAGGATAGGGAAGTTGGGCCACAGCTCTGCTGTTGCAGTGGTGTAGATGTTTAGCTTTACGATGTTTTTGAGTTCATAGCCGGCCTGGGTGATCACCTGTTCCAGGTTTTGTATGGCCTGGATTAACTGGGATTTCATGTCTTCGTTACTTGATATGCCATCTTTGTTGATTGCTGCTTGTCCAGAGACGTAGAGTGTGCTTTGTGCTTGTTTTACTTCGACAGCTTGTGAGTAGCTGCGTTCGTCCTGCCATTTCCAGGGATTGATATTTGTTAATTCCATTGTATTTGCGTTTTGATTTGCATTACAAAGGTGGGGGTTGTTCGGGCCGTTGGAAGTTGATGTTTCTCACTAGTTTGAAGTGAGGTATGTCACGCTTATTTGGATAGTCTGCTTAGGGTTTCTCTTGAAATGCCAAGGTAGGCAGCGATGAGGCTTTTGGGTACGCGTTGAATAAGTGAGGGGTATTGTTTGATTAGTTGTTCGTAGCGTTCTTTTGAATTGGAGGTCAGCCAAGAGATGATGCGTTTTTGGGACCCGAGGAAACCGAAGTTCGCTTTTTGAAGTAAGAAACGTTCCATTTTTTGGAGGTTATCGCATAGGTTTTGGTAATTCTCTAGTGTGAGGCATAGGACTTCGGTATCTTCTAAGCACTCTAATGACATGGTGGCTTTGGTTTGGGTGAAAAAGGCGTAGTAATCGCTTTCCCACCAGTCTTCCATAGCGAAGGACACGATGTGTTGTTTGCCGGTTTCTTCTGTGTAGACAAGTTTTAGAAGCCCGGAGATTACGAAGTAGGAGTGTTTGACGGCTTCGCCTTCTTGAATGAGGAATTGGTGTTTCTTGAATTTTTTAGTGGTGAAATGGGATAGGATGAAGGCGTATTCTTCATCGGTTAGGGGGACTATTTTTTCTATATGGGTTCTGAGGGGTTCCTGCATGGGTTGAGGACTAATATCTGAAAATAAATTGGGAAGAGGGGGAGAGAATTTCAGATGTATAGTTCAATAGAGTTGTGTTTTACAAGAGTTGAAAAGAAAAATATTTTGGGCTTTATAGAAAACATTGAAGAAAACCTCGATTCACTGTGAAAAGACAGATAATGTATGTCCAGTTTATAAATAAAATGTTATCATTTGTAAACTGGACATTTATAAATAACTTAGTGAAAATCGCGCTCGGATGGCAAATGAAAATGATCATATTGAAGCTTATAAGCTTAAGTTAAGTGAATATACTCTGTTGGCTGAAAAAGTCAATATTATCATCAAAGAAAACCTAGAATTGGAAGAGATGAAACCGCATGGCATCTTTTTTAGGGCAAAGACAGTAGATAGCTTTGGGAAAAAGATTAAACGTAAAAGTTATAAGAATGCATTAAATGACATCACTGATTTGTGTGGAATCAGGATTATTTGCTATGTAGAAGATGAAGTGACTCAAGTATGTAAATTAATCAGATCACTTTTTGAAGTGGATGAAAAGAAAAGCATTAATAAGAATGACGAGCTGGGAGAGGATCGTGTAGGGTATAAATCTGTGCACCTCATTTGTAAACTGAATAAAAGCAGACTGGCTTTGCCTGAGTTCAAAAAATTTGAAAATCTTGTTTTCGAAGTGCAGGTAAGAACAATTCTTCAACATTCGTGGGCAGAAATAGAACACGATAAAAATTACAAGTTTTCTGGAGTTTTGCCAAAGGAAATAAAGAGGCGCCTCATGCTACTTTCTGGTACACTAGAACTTGTGGATCGTGAGTTTAATCAATTGTCTAAAGAGATTGATCAGTATGCTAGTCAGGTGAATGACCAAGCGGTTAAGGGGGAGTTGGATATTCCCATAGACAGTGTGTCTTTAATACAGTATCTGTCCTTAAGATTTGCGAAGCTAGTCGAAATAAAACGCACTGATCCTAGTCTAAATGGAGCAGATGATGAGTTGTTACGTGAAATGAAAGAATTCAATTTGAATACATTGAAAGATTTAGAAGATATTATACCTAGCAACTTTGTAGATGTAGTTTTAAACCAAAATCGATATAGACCTGCAAACTTTCTAGGTCTAGTAAGGGATATTATGATTATTCATGATCATGAGCGTTTTTTTGAGCAAGTCAAGGTAGATTGGTCCGTGACTGACGATCTAATTCCGATTTACTCTTATTATAAAATAGATGTGGCTAAATTACCGAATCATGTTGGAGGACTTCTTTATTTTGATGAGGAGGAAGAAGAGTAAGCCATATACTCAACTAATAAATGCCTTAATAATTAGTGTATTGCATAAATTTAGTTCCAACAATAACATCACATCTCTATTTAAAATCTTTTCATTAATATTACTTCAAATAATTCATCTGAATTATCTGACAACAAACTAAGCTTCCAAAAATGCTCTTATTTCAGAATAAACTCCGCTCATCTACTTTTGTCTTTCTTATTTTTCTATTTTATTCCGTTAATCTTTTAGCTCAGGTGCCAGCCAATCCAGTAAAAGAAAGTGCTGCCGTCCCTTTATTTTTCCTTGATGGAAAAGAAATACTTCAATCTGAAATGACAAACATAAGTCCAGATGATATCGCCATGGTTACAGTGTTAAAGAAAAATACTTTTGAAAAGTATGGCGAGAAGGGTAAAAATGGAGTTGTACTAATCGAAACAAAAGTTCACTGCAGGCAACTTTTTCAGCAATACTTGTCTGGAAAGTCGGCCGAGTACAAGAAAATACTTAACGATGATTCAAATGATCAAAACGTACAGTATGTTTTAAATGAAAAGGTTTTAAAAGACAATTATGAGGGTGATCTGGCGAGCATAGCCGACAGCACATTTATTAGCATTAATGTAATTGGTGCCAAAGAGCTTAAAGCTTATGAGGTTACTGATAAGAAGTACAGGGTTGTTATTAAAACAAAAGTACCAGATAAACCAGTACAGGAGGAAGTTCAGCAAAGTAAATTTGACCCCGAATTGTTGGTTATTTCGGTAGGGAAAGTCAGTTTTGATCCCTCTGCATCTAAGTCTATCGAAAAGAAAAATAAGGAGTTAAAAGAAAAGATCAGTCAAATCAAACAAACAGATCCGTCGAAAATAGAAGAAGAAAACAGTCGGCTAATGATGGAAAGTTCTTTAAAGTATATTAAGAACCTTAATTTCTTTGGTCAGATCTCTATGATTTCTCAAAATTTCCTTACTTATCGGTTTATTGAGCGCTTCCCTAATACACTTATTCTTTTAAAGGACACAGTTGCGGAAAATGGTTTAACTGATTTGGCTAAGATCGCACAGAATGAAAAGATGCCTTATGTATTGAGTTTTCCATCGGCACATATAGCAAAAGAGAATGGACAATTTGTGCTTCATCTTAAAGTTCAGTTATATGAGGCGGAAAGCAATTCTATAGTGCTGGACAAAGATTACACCGGTGATCAGAGTAATCCTGGTTTTGAATTTTCATGTGATGGTTCTATTCAGTGTGTCATTAACAATGCCTTATCTGGTGCTTTGGCTGATGTTGTCCGTCAAATCTCATCAAATAACAAAACGCTGCAGGCTGAGGGTGTATTGGCAGGAAAAAGAGCTGAAGTTATTGAGAAAGATATCTTTTTAAAGAATACTGACCCAGCGTTAATCAAATCTGCGGTTACTGAATTGGATAGTACAATCAACCTTTCTGATATGTATCAAACGTTTTATAACGATGATAAAAGTAAGTTTGTTGGTTTCTTTTTTCGTAAAGTAGATAAGCAGGATATGAAAAGCCTATCGGAAAGCAAAAAGGATATGAATGTGAAGATATTATCCGGAGCTGATATAAAAGACAAAAACGCTTTGGATGTGCCACAAAACTATGCCTACATTGTGATAGGTGTTTTAAGTGAAGGTAAATGGCATTATAAAAAGGATAAGGTCACTTATTTTGAGGCCGACAATGAAAACGAAGGCAGGTTGGAGTATCTGAATAATCTTCAGGAGTGGGGTTATTTTAAAGACGCACTTACAGAAGTTGATCCTGACTTTTGGGATGGGGAGCTTTTTGAGGATATTGAAGAATAGGAAGTTATGGCTAGCTGGAAATTAGAGAATGCTAATGAAGTTCGAAAGAAAGTACCATATACTTTTTATAAACCATCTGATGAAATAATTGATCGGCTAATACCTGGAGAAGCAACAGTTAAACTGATATTTTCATTCGAATCTGACGATCCAGATGCTGTTAGCGGAGAACGAATGTGGGTTATCATGGAGTCTGTTGATGAGTATGGTAATTATTCTGGTATTTTAGATAATGACCCTTTTTATATTAAAGATTTAAAGGCTGGCGATTCCATCATCTTTAGAAGGGAACACATTATTCAGTATGACACACTTGATGAGTTGGATTTTGAAGACCCATTGGGTGAGATGATTGAAAAATGTAGACGAAAATGCTTTGTATCTAATCATATTCTTGAAGAAGGATTTAAGGTTGGTAGATTATACCGTGAGGAAGGGGATTATGAAGATTATTCGGGATGGACAATTATGAGTGATTATGAAACTCAGGAATATATTGATGATTCGACAAATCTCCAATATGTTTCAATAGGGAAGGTGTTAAATCTTGATGATAGCTTTATTCACTTACTTGAAGAACCCATGGGGTCGGATTTCGCGAAAGATGAAGTAACAGGGAAATATTTCTCTATTGAATAGAAAGCCTTAAGAAGCAGTTATAAATAAAACTAGTAGCTAAATATGGATTTAATAAACCGACTTCCAGATCTTAAATGTATTCTGGTGGTTCCCATCAATTTGTCTGATGACAAGGCAAAGGTGTTCTTCTCTCTGAGGGAAATATTTATCAATGATTTGCTGAGTCTGCTGAATTAATTGTCCGAGGTGCTGTTCAAAATCAATGTTTTTAACATCTAAAATAACCTGATTCATTCTTGCTGAAATTGTGCATTCGAAGGTAAATTCTCTTTTGAGCGCTTTTACTACTTTTGACCTCAGTTTTTTCATTGAATTCTGATTTTGGGTTATTAAAAAGGGTTTCCCCATTAATTATTATCAGTCTAAACGTTAGCTGCCTTTAATAATTGTGCAGGAAAATGTCATTATTTTATTCTCCCGTTTTTATTTGGCAACATTCTAAATTAGCAAAAATAGTATAAGCGCCAACCTTTTCTATGTTGTTTTATTGTAACAAATTTGGGTGATAGGCAGAGGTGCTTTGAGAGTGATCTGGATCACATAAAACAAGCTTCATTTTAATGGTGATGTAGGTCACACAACTTCCGGGCAAATCCTTCAGAACTTTGATGTACAATTAAAAACAAAAGTTATGAAAACTCAAAAATTTGAAATCTTAGCTGCCCAAAGTAATATTGACTGGGTAGGCAAAAAAGTAACCGGTGCACACAATGGTACCATTGGTATTAAAGAAGGTGAAATTATTCTGAACGACGGTAAACTGGAAGGTGGTAAATTCATTATCGATACCGCATCAATCAAAATACTGGATGTTACTGACCCCGGAACGAATGCTCAATTTGCCGGTCACCTGGCTTCTGATGATTTCTTTGCGATTGAAAAATATCCTGAAGCAACATTGGAAATCACCTCAGTTTCTGGTAATGATGTTGAAGCCGACCTGACCATTAAAGGCATTACGCATCCAATTAATTTTGATGCTGCGATAGCGGTAAATGGCGACAGTTTAAGCGCTACGACCAAGCTGTTAGTTGACCGTACCAAATACGAAATGAAATTCCGCTCCGGTAATTTCTTCCAGAACTTGGGAGATACCCTGATCTACAATGATTTTGAATTGTCTATTGATGTAACCGCTAAAGCTGTACAACCAGTATTAGCCTAAAAGATAAAGCCATGCCATACATTAAAATTGAACTAACCCGCGAAGGGGTTAGTCCCGAACAAAAACAAGCCCTGATTAAAGGGGTTACAGATCTGATGACAGATGTGTTGAATAAAGACCCTCAGCTAACCCATGTGGTGATTCAGGAAATAGAACTTGATGATTGGGGTTTTGCAGGTGAACAGGTATCTGTATTAAGAGAAAAAGGGATTACAGCTGATAAAAAATAAGGGAATGAAAAAGCTAACCATAATAGTTACCGGTGCCTCATCAGGAATCGGTAAAGAAATAGCCCGCCACTTTTTGGAAAATGGCGACAATGTAGTGATCAATTCATCAACCCCGGAAAAGCTGGAACTGGTTTACCAGGAGCTTGGTGGTGGCGATAACCTGGCCATGGTGGCAGGTAACGTAAAAGATAAAAGTACCGGTGAGCAGCTTTTGGCAGTAGCGCTTGAGAAATTTGGTGCGGTGGATGTGCTGGTAAACAATGCCGGTATATATGAAACTAAACCATTTCTGGAAGTGGATGAGGCTTATCTGGACCGCTTTTTAAATACCAACCTGAAGGGTACCTTTTTTACTACACAGGCGATTATTCCACAAATGTTGAAACAGCAGGGAGGGGTAGTGATCAATATTGGTACTCCGCTGGTAAACCATGCGCTTGGTGGTGGCCCATCAACCGCGCCAATGACTTCTAAGGGAGGGATACACGCGCTTACCCTCCAGCTTGCGGCAGAATTTGGGAAACATAACATCAGGGTGAATACCGTTGCCCCGGGAGTGATCCGCACGCCTATGCATGGGGATGATGCGGATCAAAGTGCAGGATTGCATTTGCTTAACCGTGTTGGTGAGGTGGAAGACATTGCACAAATGGTATATTTAGTTGCCAGAAGTAATTTTATAACCGGCGCAATTATCAATGTAGATGGTGGTATGGCTGCGGGGCATCATCTGAATTAATTAGACCTATAAAAACTAAAGAAAATGAAAACTACTAAAGAAGATTCATTGGCAATTACCCAGGCACTGGAAGATTATTATTTTAAAGGGATTTATGAAGGTGATACGGATAAGCTGCGGAAGGTTTTAAACCCCGGTACTTTGTTGTTTGCCGATATAAAAGGGCAGCCTTATTTTAAAACGCTTGATGACTACCTTGATGGTGTGGCCAACAGGCAAAGTCCGAAAGATTCTGGCAAACCTTTTAAGGGAACGGTGATATCGGTAGAGGTGATCAACACGATTGCTGTAGCCAAGGTGCATGTTAAAATGTATGAGTTCAATTATGACGAGCTGCTATCGTTCCATAAGATTGATAACCGCTGGATGATGGTGAACAAAATGTTTACGGACGTAAGCGTATAGATTTAAATCTTTAACTTTAGAGGGTACTATGAAATACAGCTGATATGCCATCGGAAGCCAAGGAAATTTTAAAAGCTCATATTGATAAATTGGTTGTTCTGACTGATGAGCAGTTTGATTATTTCTTCTCTCATTTTAAAATACTTAGCTTCAAAAAAGGGCAGGCCATTATAATGGAGGGCGATGAAGTAGATTGTGAATACTTTGTGGTTTCGGGTTGTTTAAAGGCTTTCTTTATCAACGATGACCTGAAAATGTTTATCCTGCAATTTGCTATGCCTACCTGGTGGGCTTCTGATTTTAACGCATTGTATAACCATACCAAGGCGACTATTAATGTGGACTGCATTAGCGATGCGGAAGTGCTTTGCCTGAGTAATAGTGACCGGGAAAAGCTGTGTAATGAGATCCATAAGGTAGAGCATTTTTTTAGGTGGCGCACCAACAGGGGCTATGTGGCGGTTCAGAAAAGGTTGTTGTCCTTTATGAATAATGATGTGCGGTATAGGTATGAGGAGCTTTTGAAGTTGTATCCGGAGCTTTATAATATGGTGCCTAAGAAACTGATAGCTGCTTATTTGGGTGTTTCGAGAGAGACACTGAGCCGGTTGTACAATGATTAATGAATTTTAAGATGATGTGGTACGAAACAAGAGCATCGAAAATATTAGGGATTGATTATCCTATTTTACAAGGGCCATTTGGAGGGAATCTGTCTTCTGTAGCGCTGGTATCGACAGTGTCTAACGCCGGTGGGCTGGGTGGTTATGGGGCTTATACATTGAGTCCGCAAGAAATTATTGAGGTAGACCTGCAGATTAAGGCTGCAACGAATAAGCCTTACAATATCAATTTATGGGTTTCGGATACAGACGCCGTGGA
>NZ_CAMLHF010000070.1 GCF_946479715.1 uncultured Pedobacter sp.
TAGAGCATCGGTTTGTGGTACCGAGGGTCGTGGGTTCGAGCCCCATATTCCACCCCAAGTTTTTAAAGCAGTTCTGAAAAGAGCTGCTTTTTTTGTTTAAAGAAAAATTTCGGAGTCAATAATATTTCCGAATATGTAGGAATAGCCCAGCTATGATTCACTTGACTAATTAATTAAATTTGCAATGACTTAACTTGGTTCAAAATGAATGATAAAAATATCATAAATCGACTAACATTCAAACCAAGGATACTTTTCTTAATTGATGGACTAGGCGCCTTACTAACTGCATTTTTCTTGTTTGTAGTATTGGATCATTTCAATAAATACGTTGGAATGCCAACAACGATACTGAATTCTCTTTCATTAATAGCGATTTGCTTCTGTATCTATTCAATAGCCTGTTTTTTTTTCTTAAAACGACATTGGAAGCCTTTCATAATCGGAATTGGTATTGCCAACTTACTTTATTCTATTTTGACAATCGGAATTTTAATAACGCATTTTTCTATACTTACAATCATCGGCATATCTTACTTCCTTGTAGAAATAGTATTTATTTGCGGACTCGTTTACATTGAATTTAACATTGCGAAAGCAATCAAGCAAAATAAACTTGAAATTTCTCAATTCTAAAAGAGAATTGATAACTTGATGCATTAAGAAACTGAACAACCTTAAATACCAGTCATGCATACCATCTTACCTTTCTTTTTGGCCATGATAGCCGCTATTGTGTTATTGAATATGTGGGCTAATAAACTCAAGATCGCATATCCTATACTATTGGTGGTAGCGGGGTTGTTGATAAGCTTTATACCCGGATTACCTGTAGTGAGAATTAATCCAGACCTTATCTTTTTCATATTTCTTCCACCACTACTTTGGGAGGCAGCCTGGTCCATCTCGTTCAAAGAGATGAAAAAATGGTGGCGCATTATTGGCAGCTTTGCGTTTCTTGTGGTGTTTTTTACAGCTCTTTCGGTAGCATTAATCACTAATCATCTTATTCCTGGCTTTACTATTGCGCTGGGTTTTTTATTAGGTGGCATTGTATCTCCACCTGATGCAGTAAGTACAGGAGCCATTACAAAATTTGTAAAAATACCTAAGTCTACTTCGGCTATTTTAGAAGGAGAAAGCCTGTTAAATGACGCCTCTTCGCTAATTATCTTCCGCTTTGCGCTGGTGGCGGTAGGTACTGGTCAGTTCATCTGGCAAGAGGCAGCACTAAGCTTTCTGTGGATGGTGATCGGCGGTGTGGGCATTGGCCTGTCATTGGGCTGGTTATTCGTGCAGGCACATAAACGTCTACCTACTGATGCACCTTCTGACATAGCCTTTACACTTATTGAACCCTATTTTATATACTGGATTGCAGAACAAGTCCACAGCTCGGGTGTGATGGCTGTGGTAAGCGGAGGCCTGTTCATGTCAGCCAGAAGAATGATCTTTTTGAACAGTTCCAGTCGTATTAAGGGGTATAGTGTATGGGAGAGCTTTGTGTTCATTTTGAATGGTATTGTTTTTCTGATCATTGGACTGGAACTCCCAGAAATTGTAGATGGTCTGCGTTCAAAAGGTATCCCTTTGGGTACTGCTATTGGTTACGGATTACTTGTAACAGGAATATTGATCGTTGCAAGAATATTAAGCTCGTATGCCGCATTGTTAGCCACACTTATTTTTCGGCGTGGTGTAATACCGCATGCATCTTCTGCCAGAAGGCGCTGGACAATGCCCTTGCTGCTAGGCTGGACTGGAATGCGTGGGGTAGTATCTTTAGCAGCTGCCCTGGCTATTCCTCCAACAATTGCTGATGGCTCCGCTTTTCCATATAGAAACCTTATTCTCTTCATCACTTTTGTAGTAATATTACTAACACTCCTGGTACAAGGGCTTACCCTCCCATATTTTATAAACCGCACCAGTCTTTTGGGTTCAATATTTAATGAAGAAGGGGAAGAATCGGCCAGGAAAAAAATGAAACAGGGGCTAAAACAACACGTATATCAGTTCCTTAAAGACAAATACGACAACGAGCTAATTGGCCATGCCGGTATGGAGAAATTCCTTAAGCAATGGGAAGAAAGAGCAAAGTCTGCAGATGATAGCTGGATGAACGAAAAGATGAAAGCAATTTTTGTAGAAGTACTCGAAAGCCAACGTCAGTACCTTGTCGAACTCAATAAAGACCCCAAGATTGATGAAGAAATCATCCGTCAGCAATTGTATCAAATTGATTTGGAAGAAGAACGATTGAAGATAATATAATAAGACAGACCAATCTCAAAATACGCTTTACCTATGGAGTTCTTGTTCAATCTTTACTTCTCCCGAAGGCCGCTTCACTTCACCCCTGCCACTAGGAATGCCAAACACCGGATTTCCATCCTTTCCAAAAGTAAATCGTTGCAGGTATACCTCTCTGTTATCCCAGCCTCCATCCAAAGCGGCTTTAGAATGATAATAAATCCAATATTCACTGTCATCAGGCGAAGTTGTCATACTTGCATGTCCTAGTCCGTGAACGCTAGAAGTACCCTGAAAAACAGGTTTTGAAGATTTTATCCATGATAAAGGGTTTAGCGGATCTTTACCCTTTGTTAACCGAAGCTGGCCTAATTTATAGTGTTCAGTCCATGAGCCCCGCGTAGAGTAAATAACAAACACATCATCATTGTGTTTCAATATTTGAGGCCCTTCCTGCAACACGATATTGTCACCCTTTTCCCAATTGAGCTCGGGTCTGGATAACAGCACACGTTTCCCAAGCGTCCACGGATTTTTCATTTCTGCGATATAGAGATTCTGATCTACATCATGATGGTCATGGAGTGTTTCCCAGCCAGACCAAACCGCGTATTTCTTACCACTTAACTCCAGAACAGTCATGTCTATAGCCCAGCAATTGTCTTTTTTTTGATTAGGATCATCACCTGTATACAGCCTTTCCTTATCTGTATAAGGCCCAAACGGGCTGTCACTTTCCAGCACTCCTGCCCTTTGCGCATAATAAGGAGCTCCCTTATGCACAGAGCCCGCATAGTAAATATACCATTTACCATCAATGTGATGAATTTCCGGTGCCCAAAGGTTATAGCTGTTCCATTTACCTTCAGGAGGAGTCCATACCACCTCTTTCTTTTCGAATTTTGTCAGATATCTTGATTCTGTAACAGCAAACCCACCCTTTTCATTGAAAATCGTATAGTATTTACCATCATGTTTTGTAATGTATGGATCAGCTCCCTTACGGAGCGGGTTCATAAACATTTCAGACACTTTCCCCTTCCCGCTCTGTTGCGCGTTTAAGGTCAACGAAAATGCAGTTAGCAGAAAAATGATCGAAAAAACTTTGTTCATAGTGGAAATACTTTGGCTAAATATAAAAAGATGCCTCGATCATTTCACCAACTAGAAGTAACAGTATTGTTCACTTAAGGACACGACTGTTCGCTTATGAACAGGAAAGGCAAAAAATAAACTCGCAATTAATTAACAATCAACACATTAAATAAAAATAGTAAATTGGCACAGGCTTCGCTATTGACAGGAAAATGATTGGAGATGTTTTATATCAATATTAAAATTGCTTTACGAAATCTTTGGAAACACAGAGGTTATACCTTTATAAATACGGTTGGCCTGTCCATAGGTATGACTTGTGCGCTGATCATATTCCTTTTTATACGACAATATCTAAGTGCAGATAATTTCCATCCAAATGCAGACAGAATCTTTAGAGTAGTTTCCCTCGGTAATGGAGCAGACGGCAAAGTACCCATGATGGGCGTTCCTGTACCAATGGCTGGCGCATTACGCACAGACTTCCCTCAATTAGAGAAAGTTGCAAATCTTGTACAGGGTTATCATCTGGTTGAGATCACAGGAGAAGATAGCTCGACAAAGCAATACTATAAAGAGTACGGAACCGCATTTTATACCGACCCGGCCATTTTTGATATCTTTAATTTCCCCTGGGTATTGGGTAAACCAGCTTCATTAAATGCACCCAATCATATCGCACTTACACAAAGTACGGCAACACAATACTTTGGCAACTGGCAAAATGCGATGGGTAAAAAACTTAAACTCAGTGGCGACGAAACTTTTTATGAAGTAACCGGAATTATAAAAGATCTGCCAAAAAACACTGATTTCCCGATTCATCTGGTTATCTCTTATCAGAACTTTGGAAATGCAACAAGTATGCGCTGGAACTCTGTAAGCATGGGCCACAATTGCTATGTGATGGTAAAACCTAATACTGACATTAAGCAATTGCAAATTCAACTGGATGGATTTACCAAAAAATATTACGATGCAAAAGACCCACTTTCGAACACACATCTCTTTCAACCTTTTTCTGACGTACATTTAGATAGCAAGTTTGGTAATTTTTCGCCAAGGCGATACACCCCATTGCAGATTAATTCTTTGAGGATATTAGGATCATTAATCTTATTAATTGCCTGCATCAATTTCATTAACATGGCAACTGCACAGGCAATTGGCCGCTCAAAAGAGGTAGGAGTCCGTAAGGTCTTAGGCAGCAATCGCAAACAACTTCTGTTTCGTTTTTTAGCCGAAACTTTTGTAATCACGTTTGTAGCTATCACAATAGCTTGTATTGTTACTGAGATTGCTTTGCCAGTGGTAGGAAATTTTCTAGGTCAGCAGATTCCATTCAATATCTTTCAATACCCTGTTATCCTCGCCTTTATCCTTATCCTTTGGCTGGCGGTTAGTTTCCTTGCAGGTCTGTACCCTGCCGTTTTCGTGTCAGGATACAATCCAATAAATGCACTAAAGAATAAAATCAACCAGGGAAATAAGGGCATCTGGAGTCTAAGAAGTGTCCTCTTAATTTTTCAATTTACAGTAACACTGATTTTCATTATCGGAACTCTTGTAGTACTAAAACAGATCGATTACTTTAAAAACAAGTCACTTGGATTTAACAACAATGCCATTTTACAGGTCGACGTCCCGACAGACTCCATTAGCAAAACCAGGTTTGATACTTTTAAACAAAAGTTATTGCAACGTAGCGGGGTAGAAATGGTAACCTATGCTTATACTCCGCCAAGCACCAGCTCCAATAACTTTACCAGTTTCTACTTCAATAATTCTGCTCAGAAAACAGATTTTCTGCTTTGTAATAAACCGGCTGACGAGGATTACTTCAAAATATTTGGTTTGAAAATGATTGCAGGAAAACCTTTGTCCAAAAGCGATACGGTGAATGGCTATATATTAAACGAAACATTGCTGCACAAACTTCATCTTAAAGATCCTAAAGATGCGTTAGGAAAATATATCCAGCTAAATAGAAGGCCATTAGCCCAAATAATTGGAGTGGTAAAAGACTTTAACAACCTCAGTCTTCATGGAGATATCTCTCCAGTCATATTTTATACAAGTAAAGAAGAGTATGCAAGTGCATTTGTGAAGCTTAATCCTCTCCATATGCAGGAAACGGTTAAAGAAATAGGGGAAGATTTCAAATCAACATTTCCTGATCAGTTTTATGAACCAAGCTATTATGATGAATACATTGCAAACTATTATATCGTTGAGGAAAAAACAGCTGTCCTATTGAGTTTTTTCACGTCAGTGGCTATATTTATTTCTTGCTTTGGCTTGTTCGCCCTCATCTCATTTGTAGCTGTTCAGCGAACCAAGGAGATGGCAATCAGAAAGGTGTTGGGCGCTACTACAATTGAACTCATTAGGGTGCTAAATCAGTCCTTTATGAAAATGATCGTCGTAGCCAATCTTATCGCCTGGCCTTTAGCCTATATTTTGCTAAATCGCTGGCTACAGGGATTTGCCTATAAAATAGACCTGCCAATGCTACCATTTATACTTGCAGCACTGGGCTCTGTTGGCATCATAGTGCTCACTGTAGCACTAAGGACCTATAAAATGACTACTGCTAATCCGGTAGAAGCACTAAAATATGATTAGAATAGATACCTCACCACTTTATCTTCCTTTTATTTATGTTTATTAGCTTATTGGTTTTATTAAATGTCAACGCAAAATCCGGATTATTTATGCTTACAGAAGAAATAGCTTTGTTAGAATTAACCAGCAATGAAAGATCATACCATGATATATTCCTATTAAGAACCGTAGCGTAATCCAAGCTTATGGTAAGAGTTTTGCCTGCAATCGTTTCCTTTTTTGTTATGTGATCCTTAATATACTGGTATTCTAAAAACTCTCTCAAGCTACAAAATATAGCCACATCCTTAGCTTTTAAAACGATATTATCAATCCACTGATTAAAATTTTGTACGGCTTTAGGATCTTTGATTCCGTGAGTACCTATCTCAAAAAAATCAAAAGCATTACTTGCAAACAATGAATTAGCCAACTCCCACTGAGCGCCATTATTTGACCAATCATCACTAAATGCTCTTCTTATAGCTAAATAATTAAATGGTTTTATATCACTTAGCTTATTCTTAGGATTATACTTTCCAATTTGCACGAAATCATCAAATGTCCCTTGCGATGTACCACCTATATAGCCATAAGCAGATGCAGCTTTATGAAACCCCACATAGTTACTTGGCACAACAAGCGTGTTCATTTTATATTTCTCATTTAACAATATCATTTCATCCAGGTCACGGACATTCTTCACGCGATCCTTACCATTATTAAAGTTTCCATCTTCATTGTGGTAATAAGAATGGTTCATTATGTCCATACCCTTTTGTATCAATGGCAATCGTTGTGCATATGTAGCTGCAAAATCCGTGTACAGTCCAATTTCCTTATTATTATACTGATTTTTGCCATTCACGGCTAAGCCTAAACTATAATTCTTTTTGTTACCACAACCATCAGTATAAAAGGTATTTGATAGTTTTTCATAAGCATTTATAACGGTTAAGGCGGCGTCATCAAACTCCATAAGTATTGCCTTACTCTTATTATATTTCAGCTTAGGAAAATTTGAGCTGGCCGAAGTTGGGTTATCAGTAAACACTACTTTTATTTCAATTTTTCCATTAAAAGCAGGTGTTACTGCACCTTCAGGAATTGAAGGTGGGAGTATCTCCTCTTTAACCGGAGCTTTCTCAGAAACGATCGGGACTTTGTTATTACAACTGAAAATTAAAATTGAGTATACTGCAAATAGACCGAAAGCTGATAATTTTCCCATAATATCTTTTCACAAAAATACATCTTTTTATCTATTTAAATATCACATACAGCTGTATCATTCTAGCTTAAACCGATTCATACTTAATGTATCCATGGTCAAAACTTCCATCCTCATAAAGATTTAAAAGAGAATAGCCAGGAACTGTTTGCTTATAGGCACTTTTGCCATCATCACCCGGTTCCCACCAAAAACCACTTGTAGCACCATTACACAAATAGGCTACATCATTATACCAGACTTTATCAAGCAAATGAATATGTCCGCTTAAGCAAAGCTTAATGTTCTTATTCTTGTTAAAAACTTCTATAAACTTCATAATATCCAGATGATTGTAGCTCCCGCTAACCTTAAATGGCCCTCTAAAATCTGGCTTGTTATCTACAATGCCTGTACAGCTCAACAAGGGATAATGCGACATGATCAGTGTAGGCTTATCCTGACTATTCTTCTGTACATCCTCTACAAACCAATTCCATTGCTCGTCATCCAGCATCCCCGGATTTGTAGGATGGTTACTATCCAGCATAATAAAATGCCAGCCATTTTTATCAAAGCTGTAATAATTATGCTCCATGTGCAGCATCTTTAGCACACCTGCTTTACCTCCCAACTCATCATCTTTACCCTGCCACCACATGTCATGATTTCCCAATACATGGTGCATAGGAATACCCTTCACAACTTGAACACTTTCATTCCAGCAAGCCCATTGCTGCTCTACTCTATCTTTGGTAATGTCGTCGTAATCCGCAGCATAAATAGAATCGCCCCCATTAAGAATAAGATCAACCTTGTCTTTTTTGATCATTTCCAGACATTTCTTAAAACGGGCAACTGCATTATGTTCCGGTCTGATATGCACATCAGTTATGTGTGCAATTTTTAATGCCTTCTTTTTCTTTATTGGAGCAGCAATTGATGCCTCTGCAACACTGCTCAATGCAATTGTTCCTGCTGTAACTCCAAGTGATTTAATTAAATCTCTTCTTTTCATTTGTGTGTTTGAATTTATTTACCCTAACCTTCTGTCTGATATATATGGAACAATCGGATAAATGTAGGTCTCCATTTTTACGCCTAGTTTTTCAGGCGAAGAACCCACAAAAACAGACTTTTTACCCTTTATCCTAATTCTGCCATTATGCTCTATTTCAATCATCGCCCATAGCGGATCTTTATAGGGTGCTGTATATTTGATATTAGGCTTGGCCTTGTCAATCTCTGCAGAATACCTAACCTCTTTGTAATCATCACCCAACCAACTGTAAGATGCACTATTGATCTGTACGTAATGAATATCGTTAATATGATTGTAATAGTCCTGATGGTGATGTCCACTGATCACCAGAATAACCTTTTGTCTGCCTGCTTTTTCATTAGCCTGCTCAAAGGTGTAACGCAGTAAAGTTCCGTTCTCTAGCCCCCCTGAATCGTTGTCTATTCCCTGATGACAAAAGATAACAGTTGGAAAAGAAGTTGCTTCCAAATCTTTTTTCAACCATTCCAATTGTGTCTGAGAAATATATCTTGCATATCCTTTTGGACGATCGGGGCTTTCATTATGTTCATTGCCATCAAGTACTACGAAATGAAAGCCATTTTTATCAAATGAATAATATTTTGATTTTGCTTTCCAGAATTCAACCACCTGATCGCGTGTATATCCGCCATCATTATCGTGATTACCAATAACATGGTACTTATCGCCTTTAAATTGATTCCAAACATCCAGCAATGGTGTATTGGCCTCCTTAGGAACGCAAAAATCACCTCCTTGTATGATAAAATCGGGCGATTCACCATTCATTTCATTAATGAAGGCCGACAAGCGTGCAATACCATCATGCATAATATCATGATGAAGATCTGTGATCATTCCAATCCTGATTTTTTTATCTGCCGGACTTAATTCAGGGTATCTTGCAAAAAGTAAGGTGCCCCCTGCAAGACCAGTTGTTTTTAAAAATTCTTTTCTATCCATTTCTTATTTTGTAAATTAGAACTCCTGCCTCAAGGCGCATTAAATATACAAATACTAAATAAATGTTTAATATTTGTATCCTTATTAATATATAAATAATATCAAAACAACATATTGCTTATAACTGCGCCTCACATAGTTCACACATTCTACACATATTCTTCACAAAAAGGTACCCGTTTGTGGGTTTGGTGTGAAGGAGTCGTGAATAATATGTGAAGAAACAATAATCTTGTGAAGAACCATTTAACTTAATCATAACTTCAGGTAATAATTATTTAACCCGAATAACCTTATTATTGCTATTTTTAATAACATCATTTCTAAAGTTTCACCATGTCAAACAGAAGAATTTTCCTTAAAGGTGGCCTTGCAAGTATACTGTTAGCAGGCCTTTCAAAAAGTGTTTCGGCCTTAACGCCAAAAAATCATACGAGTCTACCTTCGGGTGCAAAAGCAAGACTTCGCTTTGCAATCGCATCAGACGGGCATTATGGACAACCTGGAACAAATTATAAAGCAGATCATGAAAATATCGTTCAATGGATTAATGAAGCTCATGACACAAATCCACTTGATTTTGTAATCTTCAATGGAGATCTTGTTCATGACCGTCCGGAACTACTTACTGAAGTTAAGGAAACTTATTTTAGCAAACTCAAAGTTCCATTTTATGCCATC
Organism: uncultured Pedobacter sp.; assembly: GCF_946479715.1. Next base: position 9,849 of record NZ_CAMLHF010000070.1, read on the forward strand.
CCAGGCAATCACGACCTTGCTGATGCAGCACTTTGGAAATCTGTTTTTGGCTATGAGGATAATTATTCCTTTAAAAAAAATGATGTTGGTTTTATTCTGGCAAATACCTCAGATACTAAAGGTAAATACATATGCCCCGACAATAATTTTATAAAACGAGAGCTGGAAAAGTTTAAAGACTTAAAGACAGTACTGGTAGTTTTACACATACCTCCGCACTTCTGGGTACCAGAAAGCCCGTTTGTTGATTGTCCTGAAACCATAACCCTCCTACATAGCTACAGTAATGTTAAAGCGGTTTTTCATGGACACGATCATAGTTTGGATGCCGTATTTTATACCAATAAATTACCGCATTTTTTTGATGCGCACTACGGTGGCAATTGGGGCACACAATATAAGGGCTATAGGATTGTTGAGGTTGATGAAGCCGACAAAATAACTACATATCAGGTTAATGCAAGTAAGAATCCTGTACTCAATGAAACCAAGTTTTAGAGCTATTGAAATTGTAGTAGTGCTTTTTAACAGTTAAAAAGACTACCTTCACCAACCTGCGGTTTTACTCCCGTATTAAACCGCTATTTTGGAAAATACATTTGATTGCCTGATCGATTCTTTTATAGACCAACACGTAGGCATTGCCGATCACTTTTTAAGCGAAAGCCTTGCTGCCGATTTAAAGGAAAACCTGATTTCTCTTTACAGTAACAAAATGCTCCTCTCGGCCGGAACAGGAAACGACAAGGTAATAAGACATAACTCTGAAGTGCGTGGCGACCGTATTTATTGGCTAGACCGCGACCATGACACTCCTTGCGAAAATGCCTTTTTTATCCTAATGGACAATTTCGTAAAGTATTTAAATGAAACCTGTTATACCGGAATTACCGGATACGAGTTTCATTATACCTTATACGAAAAGGGTAGTTTTTACAAAAAGCACCTTGATCAGTTCCAAAATAACGACAGCAGAAAGTATTCAATGATTATCTATTTAAACACAAACTGGATACTAGCTGATGGTGGTGAATTGTGTATCCACCACGATGATCATCTACAAAACATATCTCCTGAAAACAGAAAAGGTGTATTTTTTAAAAGCGATGAACTTATGCACGAGGTTTTGCTCACCCATCAACCTAGAATGAGCATCACCGGATGGTTAAAGATTTGAAATTACTGAGCTGAAGGAGGTGGAACATCTACCCCCCACTGCTGATTAGGCTTCGCTCCCATTATTAGCACCATTTTCCCTCCCTTCATCAATTCATCTCTGTATAACCAGCAATTGTTTAATGGTTTACCGTTAAACGTGGCCGACTGTACATAAACATTTTCTGCTGATGTATTTCTGGATTCTATAATCAACTGTTTTTTATTACCCAATGTAATTGTCGCCTTTTCAAAAAGAGGACTCCCCAGTTCAATTATTGGTCGGAGGTCGGTAAGTCCTTTCACGTCAAACAACCCTAATGCTGCCATTACATACCATGAACCTAATTGCCCCTGGTCTTCGTCTTGTCCGTAGCCATAGCCATGAATGGTTTCTGTACCATAAAACTCATCACAGATCGCTCTTGTCCATTTTTGGGTAAGCCAGGGCTTACCAGAGAAATTAAACAACCAGCTGACATGTAAATTAGGCTGATTACCATGATTATAAATTGATTTCACCCCGGAAAAGGCATCTATCTCTTTACCACCCCCAAAACTGTTTTTTTGTGCAACAGTAAAAACACTATCTAAACGATTGTTAAATTCAGTTTTACCCATTTGAGCAATTAAGCCTGCAGGGTTATGAGGTATATAAAAAGTATATTGAATGGCATTGCCTTCCTGAAAACCTCTCCATGGCTGGTAAGGATCGAACTTATCTATAAAGGAACCATCTGCCCTTTTAGGATGGATCAATTTATTTTCGGGATTAAAAAGCAATTTCCAACCATCAGATCTTTTAATCAGGTTCTGATAATCGTCTTTTTTACCTAAAGCTTTGGCCATTTGTGCTGCAGCAAAAGCACTAAAACTATATTCAAGCGTATGTGATGCAGAAAAATTTGAGCCTAATGAATCAGTTTCGCCCTCGGCATAGGGTACAAAACCACGCTCAATAAATTGCTTGGTATCCATTTTTCCTGAACCTTCATTTCTGTTTATCCATTCCAGTTCATTTGCTTTTACAGCTTTATAAGCCAAGTCAACATCGTAATCTCTGATTCCTAAATTATATGCACCGGCAATGGTAAGCCCTATAAAATTTGTTCCTACACCGGATGCAAACTGGCCATTTGCAATTCCATCGCCAAACCAACCTCTGTGCTTATAAACTTCTAAATGTGTTTGTACAAAATCTTTATATCTATCCGGATAAGAAAGTGCCCACAACTGTGTAAGGTTCCAAAATGCACCCCAAATAGCATCTGTGTTATAGAAATTGTACTTAGGTTTCCCTTTTTCATCAAGGGGTAACTGCCCTATTGTTCCGCCGTATTGAGGGAATGTTCCGCTCACATCACTGGCAGTTCCTCTGCCCAATAACCCATGAAACAGCCCGGTATAAAACTTTACTTTATTGTTTTTATCAGTTCCTTCAACATAAATTTTACCCAGTTCCTGCTCCCATACTTTTTGAGCTCTTGCCTTAGCCTGGTCAAATGAAAGACCTGTTGCTTCTGCTTTGAAGTTTCTTTTAGCATTTTCTGTTGAGGTATATGACAAACCTACTTTCATCTCCACAACAGCTCCTTCGGCTGTATTATACTCCAAAAACAAACCTGCTCCCTTACCTTTTGCAGATGTACTGTTCTGAGAAATACCTTCGGCATTAAAAGAACCGATCTTTGTTGGCTTCTGATTTGTTTCTCCCCAGAAATACATAGTGACCTGACCTTTGGGATCGTAACTTTTAATGTATTTTGGATATGTGGTTACAGAACCTTCAAAATGAGTATCATCAATCATGTGTACAAAAGCATCTCTTACCTCATCACTTTCGCCCTGTTTATTCCCGATATCCAGAATAACCCTCGATTGATCATTTTTAGGAAAGGTATAGCGATGAAAACCAACATGTTCTGTCGCTGTAAGTTCTGCTGTAATACTGTAATCATCTAACAGTACTTTATAATAACCCGGCTCTGCAACTTCATTTTTATGATCAAAATGAGAGCGATAACCATCTTCTCGACCTTCCAAATCACCGGGCTTCACTTTTAAAGAACCATTTGCAGGCATAAAGGAAACGCCCCCAATTTGCCATTCATGGAAATGAACAAATCCTTCTATAGAGCTATGCCTGGTATCATACCCTACTGCTTCCCATCCAGATTTATTGCCATAGTGACCATTGGTTGATGGCGCAAGTTTTGCCATCCCATGAGGTAAAGCAGCTGGTGTAAAAAAGAACCAGCGACTATGTGCTGTACCGATACCAGAATCCACATACTTTAATACACTCTCCTTCTTTACCTTACAGGAAGATAGTACAGCAACCGCTAAAAAAGCAGCTATTATGATATTACTATTTCTTCTCATCCCAAAATGATTCTATTTCTTCTAATGATTTACCTTTGGTTTCGGGCAATAACTTGTACACAACAAAAAAGGCGATGAAACAGAAAAAAGCAAATACCCAGAAGGTTGCTGGTGTTCCGGCTTGTTTTAACAATATTGGTGTAACCTGTCCCATTATGGTATCAGCAACCCACATCACCATTATACTTACGCCCAAGGCTTTGCCTCTGATATTTGTTGGAAATATCTCAGATGCTACTACGAACTTTAACGGGCCTATAGAGAATGCAAAACAAGCCAAAAAGAGCGTAACACTAATAATTAAGAATATACTTGAGGTAAGACCCAGATAAAATAGAAAACCTGTAACAAATAAACTTACTGTTGCGCCAATTGTACCGATCAGATAAAGCGGCCTCCTACCCCAATCATCTACTTTCCATATCGCAATAAAAGTAAATACGAGATTGGCTACACCGAATATGATCTGTCCTAAAAAGGAATTGCTTAAAGCAATACCCGCATCATTTAGTATCGATGGCCCATAATAAATGATGGCGTTTATACCGCTTAACTGAGAAAACAAAGGCAGCAAAATGCCAAGTAGCATGGCTTTCCTTAATTTAGGTGATAACAACTCTTTATAAGAGCCGTTATCATCATTTTTTTCTCCACTTAAGGCTGCTTCAACTGCTTCCTCTTTACCGTTATTAATGCTTTTTAAGATCGCTAAACCCTCCAGATTTCGGCCTTTTTTTATTAACCAACGCGGACTTTCGGGTACAAAAAACAAACCAATTAAAAATAGTGCAGCAAGCACACCGCCTATGCTAAACATGCCCCGCCATATTTCTTTGATGTAAATAAGATCGATTAACCCTGAAGTAGCTGTATGATTTTCTGAATAACTTAGCAATATGGAATTGGTTATATATGCCATCAAAATCCCTACTGTAATAGCTAACTGATAAAAAGTAACCAGTCTGCCTCTAATAGCTGCCGGAGATATTTCTGAAAGATACAAGGGTACTACAATGGATGCAATACCAACACCTATACCACCTAATAATCTTGATGCAATTAACCAATCAAGAGATGTCACCAAAGAACAACCAATGGCAGAGAAAAGGAATAAAACAGCAGAAATAAAGAGCAGTTTTTTACGCCCAAGTCTATCACTCAAATCCCCTGAAAATGCCACGCCTACAATACAACCAACAAGTGCCGAAGAAACGAACCATCCTTCCTGTAAAGGTGTTAGATTAAATTGTTTTTCTACAAAGGGCAACACTCCGGATATTACCGCCATATCAAAGCCAAAAAGCAAGCCTCCTAAAGATGCGACAAGGGTGATTAAGCCCAGATAGGTTCTATAATTATTATTCATACTTGCTCGGTTTATAAATGGTTAGGTATTATTTTGGTTAGGTTATTCTCTATAATTCTATATCATGTTTAAGGAAAGCTTTAATCACTTTTGCCCTTCCTTTTCCATGGTTTATCAGCTTATATTTTTGGGTTGCAGCCGGAATAATGAAGGTCTCGGCATAATGAAATTTATTGGTCTCATTCTCTTCAATCTCTACTGAGATAGAAGTGCCTTCAACAAGCATCAATACATGACATCTATCCTCAGTATCAATAGTTAGCTCAGTATCAAACTCAATGCGATGAACATCATAAAAATGCTCTTTATGTGTTGGCAAGTGTAGTATTTCCCAATCATCGCCCCTATCAAACAAAACTTGTTTGGCAATTAGCTCTTTAGGCACCTTTTCTCCTTTTCTTTCAAACCTAAGGTTATTAAAGGCATGCTCTATATTAATCGGTCTAGGTTCCCCATTAAGATCCAGAGATAGCCAGTCGTACATTTTAAATGTAAAAATGTATGGCGTTGCGCTAATCTCAAGCACCATATTATTTATACCGGAACTATGAACGGTACCATTAGGAATTAGATACAGCTCATGCTTGCGCGAAGGAAAACTACGGACATATCTCTCTACTAAAATCTCTTGTTTTTTAAGTTGGCTAAGTTCCAACGCTTTTCTGAATTCCTGTGGATCTATATTTTCCTGGAAACCCAGATAAACCTTTGCACCTGGCTCGCAATCCAGAATATAGTAGGTTTCATCCTGAGTAATGGTTTCTCCGAATTTTTCTCTGATATATGATTTTGATGGGTGACACTGAATGGATAGATTACCTCCTTTAAAAGTATCCAGAAAATCAAAACGAATAGGAAAATAGCTGCCAAACTGTTCGGCATGTTCTCCTAATATGGCTTTATACTCAATCGTCATTAAAAGATCAAAGGGTATTTCCAGCAAGTTTCCGTCACTCTCCAATATGATACCATTTTCTGGTGTGATTAACTCAAATGACCATGCATAATTGACCTCTTTTGTATTTAAGCCCTGCAAATGTTTCTTCATCCACTGCCCTCCCCACGATCCACTTTCAAACCATGGGCGTGCACGCAAAACAGAGTGGCTAAGTTTATGTAATCCATCAACCAAATCTTTTTTAAACAACCAGTTTGGCCTGCCTACTCTTTGCCCATCTGCAACTATAGCGATCTTTTCAAGTAATTCGGCCTTATGTTGATTTAGTACTACCCAATCTACAAAGTAGAAGCGTTTATACATTTTAAACGCCTTGTCTGTGATGTTATTTCCAAGATTTCCGATGGACCCTGCCCGCATACGGTATTGTATTTCGTTCTTAGGGATATCAAAATACACCACTGGAGCGTCCCAATTCAGTAAACCGGCACCAATACCAATTACAATATTGATATCTGCCTGATCATCTTTTTCAAGTGCTAAAAATTCATCAATTTTAAAGAAATCTTTAAGGTTAAGGGTAGTTTTAAATCCCCACACATCCTCTGCGCCGCCTAAAAATGGCTTAACCATTTCCTCTACTTCGGCCTCACTTTTAAAATAATCTGCTGTAAAATGCCATTTTACAGAAAAACCGTTCTCTTCAAGTTTTTGCTGCACCTCTTGTTGGATGTCGGTAAAAAAAACTCCTCCATACCCATCAATGAGTACATTTTTTTGCTCAATGATCCATGCTACTAAACTACCGAAGCCGCTATATATTTTACCTTTCCCTAATTTGTGATAAGGTGTTGAATTGTAATTATAATCTTCCTTGGAACTTTCATATACATGTTGTTGCAACAAAGGTTGCATACTATTTCTCCATTTATACTCACTCATACTTTTGCCAGTTTGTATTTTATCATTTTCTATAGCCTCAGAAGCCTCAATCATATTTTTAATCACAACCTATTTATTAACAACATAAAACATGTACAAACATAAAAAATTACTAAAAACAGCCTAAGAATACCAAATAAGCTAAATAATAGTAAAAAACATTAATTACAAGAATCAAACATGTACAAACATAGTGATTTAATAATCCATTGCAAATATATTTTCATATTATTGCAATAAAGAAAACTGAAATGAAAGGCAACCTTAAAAGCCGCATATAATATGAAATTAGCACTCAACCATAAAAGTCCTATCCCCCTGCATATACAAGCAGAAGAATTATTGCGTAAAATGATAGCAGACCCTCAATTTCAAAATGGTAAATTATTACCCAACGAAATTGATCTTGCCAATCAACTGGCTATTTCCCGAACCACGCTTCGTCAGGCATTGAACAAACTGGTATATGAAGGATTGTTAATACGTAAAAAGGGAGTTGGAACAAAAGTAGCAGATGCAATGATTAGCTCCAAATCTGTAAATTGGCTTAGTTTCTCGCAAGAGATGAAAGCAAGAGGTATTCCTATTAAGAACTTTGAATTACATGTAAGCTGGATTTATCCTGAAGAAATAGTTGCCAATTTTTTTAACATCAAAACAGATCAAAAAATATTAAAACTTGAACGTTTAAGAGGAAAACCTGAAGGTCCTTTTGTATACTTTGTTTCCTATTTCCATCCCCGCACAGGACTAACTGGCGAAGAAGATTTTAAAAGGCCTCTCTATGACATATTAGAAGCAGACTATAACATCATTTCAGAATTGTCGAAGGAAGAGATCAGTGCAAAAGCAGCGGATAAATTCATTGCCTCTAAACTTGAAACAGAACCTGGAAGCCCTATATTATTCCGTAAACGATATGTCTATGATCAGGCAGATCGTCCTATTGAATACAATTTGGGTTACTATAAGGCTGATAGCTTTGTATATAGCGTAGAAAGCAGGAGGAGCTCTTAATTTGGTTAAAAGCCCCAGTTTTTATTTGGCTGAGGCCCCATGTTTAATACAAGCTTACCTCCCTTTAACAGCTCACTTGCCGGAAATTTAAATGATTCCAAAACTTTTCCGTTGAGTGTTGCACTTTGAACATATTTATTAGCTCTGGAAACATTTGGCGCTTCTATAGTAAAGCTCTTGCCCCTGTCGTATTGCTCACCTAAATCAATCGTTACACTAGAAAAAAGCGGACTCCCTATTTCATATACAGGATCTACGCTACAGCCTCCATCAGTCTGAAAAAGTCCTAGTGAGACCATAATAAACCAGGCGCTCATTTGTCCTTGATCTTCATCTCCAAGATAAGCATTTGCCAGTTCGTAACCATAATAGCGATCTATTATTGAACGGCTCCACTGTTGTGTAAGCCATGGTTTCTTTACCCAGTTAAAGAGGAAAGCAAAATGCATAGATTGCTGATTACCCTGTATTACAGGATAATCCCAATACTGATCTCCGGGAGCATTATAACGCAACTTATTGCTTTCGCCAAAGCCCCACGACAAGCGTTCTACAAATTTATCTTCTCCAATTTCTTTAGCCAGAGCGGGTACATCCTGAGGAACAAAATAAGTTAACTGCCAGGCATTACCCTCAACATAATGTTCATTCGCCCCGGATTTAAATGGGTCAAAGTCGGGAAACCAACTGCCATCCGACTTACGAAGCCGCGCATAGCCTGTCTCTTTATCTATCACATTTTTCCAGTAGGTAGAACGCAATGCGAACTCATCCTCGATATCCTTTTTTCCCAGTGCTTTTGCAAATTGAGAAACCGTCCAGTCATCATACGAATATTCCAGTGTATTGGAGAACCTTCCTTCATCGTATGGCACGTATTTATGCTTCAAGTAAGTTACCAGATCTCTGTTGCCTGCAAAACCAAGACCTACTTTTTGTGCAGGTGTGGTTTGCATTTTATATACTGCGCTAAGGGCCTTTTCTGAATCAAAATCACGAATACCCATCTGATATGCACCAACAATGAGCGGGATCTCGTGTTCGGCTACCATAACAGGAACATAATTCATTCCTGCCGGTCCTTTTGCCAGCCAGCCGTTTGCATCGTACATTGCAAGCTGAGATTTTACCCACTTAGAGGACCATTCTGGTGTAACCAGATTCCAGAATTGGTTCAGGTTCCAAAATGTATTCCAAAATGCATCACAACCTAAAGCCAATGCCTTAGGATCCTTTAACTGCTGAATCTTCTGCGTAGCATCAACCCAGCGTCCATCAGTATCACTCCATGTATTACGGCTCGCCAGAGCACGGTACATATTGCTGTAAAACCTTATCTTTTCGCGTCGGTCATTCGTACCAATGGTCAATCTGCCCATCAGCTTACTCCAGGCATCCCGCTGTCCATTACGCACCTTATCAAAACTCCATCCATAAGGCCTGGTAACCTCATCTTCTAAATTCTTTGATGCATTTTCTATACTTACCAGGGAGATTCCTGTACGTACCTGTACCACTTGATTGGCTCTGGTATCAAACTCCACATATGCACCGGCATCTTTAACTGAACCTGCATTTATAATATCTTTATTGCTAACATTATCATTCAGCCAGCTTCCAAACTTTTTAATTGGCTGGTCAAATTCAATAACAAAATGAATTTTATAATCCTGGTTTACATCGCCAGACCATGCATTTGGGGTAAACTGCCTTGTTACACCTTCAATTCGGTACTCGCTAACCTTACGAAGGGTAACATCTTTTAACTGATAACTATATTCGGCTGGGATCTGCAAATCAATCATTACCCTTGAATTGGCTTCCTTAGGATATGTATAGCGCTGAAAACCACATCTTGTAGTAGCTGTTAGCTCTGCTTTAACATTATAATCTGTTAACATCACCTTATAGTAACCGAGAGATGCTTCTTCGGTTGATTTGTCGATTTGAGAACGGTAACCATCTCCTTTTTTACGCTCATCTCCGACTTTAATTTTCAACGGCCCATTAACTGGCAACATCCCCAACCCTGCCATAGTCCATTCATGAATGTGACTAAAAACGCCGACGCTTTCAAAAGTAGGATCATAACCACCTGACCATCCTGCATTCTGATTATCTGGGCTTAGTTTTACCATACTAAAAGGCATCCATGGCCCTGGCGCTATCATCCACCGCGAATGTGCTGTGCCCATTTTGGTATCTACATAATCTATTGAGGTAAATAATTTATGCTTAGCCCTCTTAACAGTACCGCGCTCCAGTAATAAATTATCGCTAAAAATCTCATAGGTACTTATCTTCTCTGCTTTTACCGCAGGCATAGGTACCTCAAATTGATATCTTGCAGTATCTAAACGCTCTTTAAAAATTTGTTTTCCATCCAGCTTAACAGTAAGCAGAGGTTGACCAGATAGATGTTGTGCGTCCACCAACAATGGCTGAACTCTTTTATCACCCTCTTTAACCTCATAATCGGCAGCTTTTACATTTCTTAAAAAAATATGATCTCCAGAAGTTAGTTTTACACTTTTTGGTCCTTCTAGTTTAACCTGATCAAATACCATCCATGAGCCATCAAGTGAGGTCAACAGAATTTCATTCCCCCCTTTACGCAGCTCAGCAGACTTAAGCGGAATTTCAATTTTGTATTCTTTTGCTGCTTTCAAGTCACCATAAACAACATCACTCGCCTCACCTTTAGGTAATTGCCTGACAAAAGATTTTCCATTGACAGTAACCTTAAATAATGGCGGTAAATTCCCCTGATAACCAACAAGATCCACTACAAACTTCCAATCACCTTGTTTGGGAACCTGCTCTAAACCAAAAAGTATATTGGCATTGTTAGTTCTCAGACCAGATGTACCTCCTGTGCCACCCCAACCATCTTTGGCTCCGGGTAAAACGTAAGGCCAATCCTTTTCCGGACTGGAGAAGCCTACCAGATAGAAACGATCCTCCCACCCAAAATCATGATCTAAAAAGTGCTTATAATCAGATGGGGCAAGTGCCATTCCCTCACTCTTGTTATCAGCTTTTCCAATTTCCCAAATCACTTTCATTTGTGCATTAGCAGCGGTAATTATAAAACAAAACACAGCTGCCAAAGAACCTTTAATTATTTTCAGTTTATCTACCTTCATATCTATTCTAGTTGTACTCATGGAATTGAATCCTGATTTACTTATTTATTTTACGTTCCAGTTCTGTTATGGCCGACCATAAGACCCCCGCCTCTCCTCTAAAACTTGAAGATCCTTTAGGTTGATTATCGGGCGTATACCATTCATAAAAACCTTTGTTCTTCAACACCCTTTTCAACATTGGCTCTATAGCTTCGTTTGCTTCATTTAAAAGATTATATCGGATAAGCTGAGAAACCATTCTTCCGCCAAACCAGGTCCAGTCTCCTCCATTCTGATAAGAATACGGCCCCATACCTGTATTCTTAAAATAGCCTTGCGGATATACCGGATAAAGCGTTAACCCAATTGTAGATGCATTGGCTTTTTTAACATTCTCCTGCATTTTTTCATAGGCAGCTTTTACTTCCTTCTTACTTAAAAGACCGGCTTCAATTGCAATAGCAGTTCCACCGTGATAATAGATTTCCGATTCGTTAAATGATGCTGGAAATGGAGAACCATTTAAATAAATATGAGGTATGAATTTCTGTTGCTTAACGTCCCAAAGATATTTTCTAATATTTTCGGCAAAACTGTTTTTAATTTCTTTCCAATACTTTTGATCTTTCGCAGATAAGCTAGCCATATTCAAAAAATCGTTCACAGCAATTACAAACATGGCATTATCATAAATATCAATTGTTCTATGAGAATTGGAATCTAAAACCACTCCCCAATCATGCTCAGGCTGAACATCACCCCAGTCTGCTGTAGTTGCACCCCATAACAATCCATATTTCTTCTCGAAGCGTTGTTTAAGCAAAAAATCCATTGCCTGTTCTAAACGCTTTTGCACAGTTACATCACCAATTGTTTCTGTAAGTATCGTCTTATCGCCGGTTCCTTTAATGTATTTGGCAATCGCCTGAATCAACGAGCTCTCCTGATCTGTTTCAACTGTATTTTTATGCCCGGCATAGTTAGGAGCAAGCTTGGAATGATAATAGTTATAAGGCACATTTCCATTTTTAACAGGAACATAGCCATCTAAAATACCCCCATCCGGTTGCTGAAACTGAAAAAAGGTGAGTATGTGTTTTTTTATGATCGTTTTATCATTGACCTTGCATGACACATCCATAAATGTATTAAAATCGCGAATCCATACTTCTCCGTAGCCATCACCAGCAGTAAAGCCACTTTCAATTAATTTTTCGGCCATTGTTTTTACTGAGTCTGCTATTACCTTAACAGACCGCGCCTTGCTTATGTTTTGTTTGCTTGGCAACTGCTGGCTATATGTATACTGGCAGCTGATTAAACCTGCAAAGCATGCTATTGCTATTTTTCTTACATTCATTAGTAATGGATTTAAATTTATTATTTGTGTGTAGTATTTAAAGTGTTCAATTTAGTTAGAAATTAATGCTCTTTGGTGTAAAATGTAAATTCACCCAGGGCCTGAAACGAGCCATTACCCCAATTGGAAAGCACTTTAATACGTATGAAACGAGTTTTTGGAATTCCATCTGGCATAACAAACTCTTGCCCAGCAGCTGCTGCTGCAACATCAGCATCTGTATTTGTACCTACCGGCGATCCAGATGGCTTAATACTTTCGCAGGTCCTAAGTAATGTCCAGCTTGCCCAGCTGCCATCTGCCGCAGGATTGCTACTCCCCCAAATTTCAAATGATTTAACAGCTTCCAGTTTAAAAATCCTATCCTGAGGCATCCAATATTTAAATCTGTTTATTCGGTAAGAAACTCCGGTATCAAATGTAAACCACACGGGTAGTGGTTTATCAGGCTGAGTGGCAAAACCGTTACCTGTATAGGTATCATTCCATAAGGAAGGCATTAACCATCCAAACCCTCCTTCAAGGACATCTGTTGGAAGGATTTTTTCGGAGAATCCTGATTTTGGTAATTGTCTTTCGTATTCCGGAAGTTCTACGGTTGAGTAATCCAGGGTAAATGTATCAAAAGCATTACTGTCGGGCAAAAAAACCGATCGCCATGAAAGCGAAGTCTTACCTTTGTAATCCATAATTTCGGTACTCATTGCGTCTCCTGGCACCTTCTGTGTAACCTCCTGGCCGTTACTGTTTTTATATTTCAGTTCTATTTCCTTTTCACCCGTTAAAGGCGAAAACCAATTGATCAATACATTTCCATTAGCCGCCTGAGTTAAAGATTGGATGGTACGGTTAGATAAAGTGCTTGTATAATTCTCTCCATAAACATTTCCTGAACCATGTTTAACTACGGATTTGTTCTTATTGTTATAAGTATAAACATCAAAATTATATACACCTTCATTTAGATTTTCAATAATCATATTAACAGTATCAGCTGCCTGTGTTCTGGTAACGCTAGCCTCAGCAGAATCAGCACGATTATTCCAAAACACCTTCACTTTTGTTATCGAAGGATCACTACCTAATGCCAATCTTAATCGTACCCGTTGATCTCCGGATTGTACAATTACGGAATCAATTCTTGCCGGATAAGTAATTTCACCGTCTACCGTATATTTTTTATAATCATCTTCTTTTGTGCATGAAATAATAAAGAGACATGTGGCAGCAAAGAAAATACAGGTAAAATATTTTATAGTTTTCATAATTTCTTTAATCATTATTTTATAGTTCTGTTCCATTTGCTATTCTGGTGCTCCCCACATGTATATCTCATTAAAATTCACATAAGTGCCATCAGACCAATTCCTTAAAGTTTTAAATCTGATATATCTCACTTTTGGCACATCTAATGGAAATGTAATGGTTTCTCCAGCCGCAGCGGCCTCATTATCTGCATTTGAAAGCTGACCGTTCGGCAATCCTGATGGTTTTATCTGTTCATGCGTAGCTATTAACTCCCAGTTATTGAAACTTCCATCCGGGCTTGGATTATTCGAACCCCATATTTCCACTTTCCTTGGATTGTGCAGATTATAGTAAAATCCTTGCCTCATAAACCATGTCATACGACTCAATTTAACAGCAACGCCCATATCATAAGTGAACCACTGCGGCATTTTTGCAGCGTCACCAGTATGGTAGTATCCTCCATTACCAAGATCGCCGTCAAACAAATAGGATATGGCGCCACTATATCCCAAAGGTGCATCAGTAGGTAAACTCACCCCTTTCATTTTTGTTCTGTCCAGTTTCACCTCGAATAATGGTTTAAGAGTGGTTATTAATGTATCCGATACATTACCCCATCTGTCGCGTATGTAGATGCCAAATTTTGTATCTATAGATTTCAAATCCCTCACACTAAAGGCACCTTGCTTTAAATTCGTATAATTTGTATTTATCGTTGAAAAATTTCCAAGTGAATCGTTGGCAAGAATTACAATGGCAATATTGTTCTCCGTCATATTCTTAAAGGATACACTTATACCACCAAAATCCGGAATAACTTGAACACTGTCACGAACAATCAGAAAAGGTGCTTTTTTTGGTTGAACTGTAACAGATAGCGGGGGCGACACATTCTCTCCTCTATCAACCGCATACAATTTTACTTCATATGCACTTGTATCACCAAACCCCTCAACGGTAAGGTTATTATTATAATAGCTTACCTTCGTTTCTCTAACGGCACCTTGTTTGGATGTATATAAAGCTTTCACATACAGCAAATCCTGATCCGGCGGTAATTTATAAGTTATTTTAGCCGCACCGCTAAGATTTTCAACAACAGCATTAGTGATGGGTCCGGGAGCAACACCATCGCTAACAAGTGTGGTGAGCTCAGTTTGTTTGCATCCTGACACGGAAAAGAAAACCGCTCCAGCAAACAATATATATATTAATCTTTTCATCAGCTTTAACTCTATTTTAAATTGATCATTGCAATTATTTACCATCCAAGGTTTTGCACCAACTTGGGATTTGCCAGGAAATTATTTTCGCTTATTGGCCAGAAATAATCCCTCGGGCTGACAAAAGATTGATTAAATAGCAAAACCCTCCTGTTATAATCCTCATAACTGGCCCTGATAATATCCCA